>NZ_AFRW01000103.1 GCF_000220985.1 Nesterenkonia sp. F | reverse complement strand
GATGTGCTCGTGATCCTTGAAGCCCAGCACGGCGCGGGCGACGACGCCGTCGTAGCGCCCGGCGGCGGTGACCGGGAGCACCTCGGGATGCGAGTCGCCGGCGGGATCGCGGCGGTGGACGATCGGCAGGGCCATGGCCTGGCGTTCGGCGGGGCGCGGCCGTGCCAGCGCCCGGCGCAGGTCCTCGGCGCACGGGGAGCACAGCTGCCGGCCCTCGGCCCCGCAGCCCAGACACCACACCGGCACCAGCAGGCCCGCGGCGTCGTCGACCGCGCGCCGCAGGCCGTGGCCTGGGCGGGAGAACCAGAGCCGGTCGAGCAGCGCGGCCGGCCGGGCGGCATCACGCGGACCGAGAGGGGCATCCGGCGGCTCGGACGGAAGGTGCTCCATGACGGCCAGCCTGCCCGGCCTCGGGCCCGAGGACCAGCCGGAATCCGCCCCTGTGGAGAGTCCGGCGTGTCGCCGCCTGCGGCACGCTCGGCCGGCGTCTTCAGCGTGCGCTCACCCTGCGTAGGCGTAGTCGCGCAGCGCGACGTCCTGATCGTCCAGATTCCATATGTCGCCGGGAAGGGTGACCACGGAGGAGTCCGGCGTCTCGGCCATCAGCTCGAGGTCGGCCCCCTCGCCGGTGGAGACGTTGCGCACCGCCAGCAGGACTTCGCCCACGTCCTCGGTGGTCATGTCCAGCGTGACCCGCTGGATCTGCACCGCCTCATCCTCGACGCCGCCGGGCTGCCAGACGACCAGCGCGTCGTTCGCGTCCCAGCGCACGTGTTCGATCTCGACGGTGGTCGGCAGCGCCATCGGAGTGGTCAGCCCCCGCGGGATCCCCTCGGAGTCGCGGACGACGCCGGCGACGTAGAGCGTCCGCTCGCCGCCGTCGTCGACGACCATCGCCGCGCGGGCCCCGTCCTGGGCGATGCGCAGCGAGGTGATCTCCCGGCCGTCGAGCCAGTCGGCGCTGACCTTCACCGCTGGAGCCTCCATCGACTCGTCATAGGGCACCGCGTGGATCGTGGCGCCGGAGTCGGAGTTGCTGACCGTCCAGGTCCAGCCGTCGTTGTCCATCGAAGGCCGGGAGAGCGCCTCCCCCTCGACCACCGACACCGCGGACCGGTCGGGGCGCACGTGATAGAGGTTCTCGCGGTCGCCGTCGAGGAAGGCGTAGACGTCGTCGGCGGCCTCGGGCATCGCCGGAGCCTGCGGATCCAGGTCGGAGATGTCCGGCAGCCCCGCGATCGACAGCGTCTGCAGCCCCTCCAGCAGCTTCAGCCGCCCGTCGTGCACGCCGACCTGCAGCGACTGGACCTCCGGACGATGGGTGATGCCGAGCGCCTCGAGGCTGCTCGAGCCGTCGAAGGTCCACTGTCCGGCACTCAGGTCGACGTCGCCGACATCCGGCAGCCCGTCGAGCGACAGGCTCGCCTGATGGCGCATCAGACTCCGCTCCTCGGCGGTGGTGCCGGCGATGCGCTCGGAGTCCAGCTCGATCGTGGTCGCCCCGTCCTCGCCCTCGAAGGGGCCTCTGGTCATCACCGCGCCGTCCGGGAAGGCAGAGTCCACCGCGGACTGCAGATAGGGGGCGGGTCCGTCGAGCAGCGCGCGCATCGTCTCGGCGGCGACGTCGCGGCCGCGCTCCATGAACCATCGGCGGTCGGGCACGGTGTACTCGTGCTGTCGGTCGTAGAAGTAGAGCGTGTGGGCCCGGAACGTCTGCGAGAACGCCGTGCTGCTGAGCATGATCCCCTGCGGCGCCTCGGCGATCCGCCATTCGCCGTCCTCACCGTCCTCACCGTCCTCACCGTCCTCACGGGTGAGGGTGAACTCCACCGAGTCCGGTGAGGAGGTCCGCGGGGTCATGATGCCGTTCGCGTCCACGGAGGAGTCCACGCCGACCTGCACCGAGTAGGTGTCGTCCCCCTCGGAGAAGATCGCGGGATCCGAGGTGTAGACCAGCGTGCGCTCCGTGGGGCGCCACTGCTGCGAGGCCTCCTCGGTGAGGTACTCGCGGGCGACGGCGAAGTCGTCCTCGGCGCCGACGCCGGCCTTGATGAAGTCCCGGATGATCGTCTCCGCCGTCGCGCCGGGCTGCGGGGAGGCGGGCTGGCTGAGGTACTGCGTGTCGTCGTCCGACTCCGGCTGCGAGGTGCCGACCGGCCCGCTGGTCGGAATCATCGGTGCGCAGGCCGAGACGAGCAACAGCGCCGTCGCGAGGACGACGGCCAGCAGCGCGGTCGCCCGACCGCGACGTCCGGTGCTCATGCGTCCGCCTCCTCGGCCGTCGGGTCCTGCGGGTCCTCGTCGTCGCGCGGCCGGCGGCCGCGCTCCTCTCGCTCGTCGCCCTCCCCATGGTCCGCGGCGACGGCCGTCGTGTCATCCGCGGCGCCGTCGACGCCGTCGGCACCGTCATCGCTGCCGGCGCCGACATACGAGGACTGCTCGCCCAGCGACTGCTCGGTCAGCCGATCGTACGCCGTCGCGCCGGCCGACGGCCCGACGACCTCCGACCCGCTGACCGATCGGCGGTCCGAGGCGCGGTAGACCGGCGGCAGCGCCAGCGGCGAGGCGCGATAGGGCACGTCCTGGCGGCGCGGCAGCACCAGGCGGAAGCAGGCGCCCTGTCCCTTCTGCCCCCAGGCGTCCAGCGCGCCCTGGTGCAGCCGGGTGTCCTCGGTGGCGATGGACAGTCCCAGCCCGGATCCCCCGGTCGTGCGGGCCCGCGCCGGATCGGCGCGCCAGAAGCGGTCGAAGACGTGGCCGACCTCCGAGGGGCTCATCCCGATGCCGTGGTCGCGGACCGCCAGACCCACCGCCGTCGGCGAGGAGGCGATGACCACGTCCACCGGACGCCCCTCGGAATGCTCGACGGCGTTGTTGACCAGGTTCCGCAGGATCCGGTCGATGCGCCGCGGGTCCACCCGCGCGACGAAGTCCTCCCCCTGGACGACGATCGACAGCTTCGCGTCCTGCTGGTCGGCCAGCGGCAGCGCCGAGGTCAGCACCTCCTCGGCCAGGCTGCGCAGGTCGACGTCGGTCAGCGCCAGCTCCGCGGCCCCGGCATCGAAGCGCGACATCTCCAGCAGGTCGCCGAGCAGCGCCTCGAAGCGCTCGACCTGGTGATGGAGCAGCTCGGCGGAGCGCTGGTTGACGACGTCGAAGTCGTCCTTGGACTGATGCAGCACCTCCGAGGCCATCCGCACGGTCGTCAGCGGGGTCCGCAGCTCGTGGGAGACGTCGGAGACGAAGCGCTGCTGCATCTTCGACAGGTTCGCCAGGCGCGTGATCTGCTCCTGCAGGTTGGAGGCCATCCGGTTGAAGGAGATGCCCAGTCGGGCGATCTCGTCCTCGCCGCGAACAGCCAGGCGCTGGTCGAGCTGGCCGGCGGCGATCCGCTCGGAGACCTCGGCGGCGTGCGAGATCGGCTTGACCACCGAGCGCGTCACCCAGGCGACGATGGCCATGTTGAGCACCAGGACGGTCAGGCCGGCCAGCAGCAGGATCCGCAGGAAGAAGGTCAGCGTCTCCTGCACGGTGGAGAAGTCGTAGACGAAGTACAGCCCCCAGGCCTCTCCGGGCGGCAGATTGACCCGAGTGCCGAAGACGACGCCGGGCACCTCCTCGCCGTCGTCCCCGATGGACACCGACTGCCAGTACTGCGCGTCGCCGTCGGCCACCGAGGCGGCCAGCTCGTCGGAGACGACGTCGCTGATCGCGTCGTCGGTCGCCGACGCCTGCACCCAGGACCTCTGCTCGGGGTTCAGCGGCTCCAGCAGGATCCCGCGGCGCAGCTCGGAGCCCTCGTCGGCCAGCACCCCGATGGTGTCGTCGACGCTGCGCTCGGCCTCGGTGGGGTTGGAGGCGGACAGCTCGTTGAACAGCTGCTTGCCCTGCTCCAGACCGCTCACCGCCTGCAGCTCGACCTGGTCGAAGCGCTCCTGGAAGAGTCCGGTGGTCACCTGCTGGGTCAGGAAGGCCGCGACGAGCAGCGTGCTGACCAGGGTGAGCACGCCGGTGAAGGCGACGGCGCGGAACAGCAGCGAACGTCCCCACAGCCGCGGCAGCCGCGACACGGCGCGCCACAGCCGACGCCCGGCGCCGCGGCGGGGCTCGCCCTCGGCCCCCTCGGACGCGCGAGCGGACTCCTCCGCCTCGACCGGCGGGATCACCGGGATCGAGCCCGTGGTGGTCGCGACGGCGCGCGAGGCGGAGGCCCTGGTCTCCTCCTCAGCGATGACCTATCCCTGCCCTCCGGCCTTGTAGCCCACGCCGCGCACGGTCTGGACGATCTCGGGGTTCTCCGGATCCTTCTCGATCTTCGAGCGCAGCCGCTGGACGTGGACGTTGACCAGTCGTGTGTCGGCCTGGTGCTGATAGCCCCAGACCTCCTCGAGCAGCATCTCCCGGTTCCACACCTGCCAGGGCTTGCGCGCCAGCGCAGTCAGCAGGTCGAACTCCAGCGGGGTGAGCGAGATGCTCGTGCTGCCGCGCCGGACCTCATGGCCGGCGACGTCGATGCTCAGATCTCCGATGGTCAGCGGCTCGTCGCCGTGGCGCTCGACATGCTCGGTCGGTCGCAGCCGCGCCCTCACCCGAGCGACGAGCTCGGCGGGCTTGAACGGCTTGGGCACGTAGTCGTCGGCGCCGGCCTCCAGGCCGCGGACGACGTCGGCGGTGTCGGACTTCGCGGTGAGCATGACGATCGGAGTGTCGGCCTCCTCGCGCATCTCCCGGCAGACTTCGATGCCGTCCTTGCCCGGCAGCATCAGATCCAGCAGGACGAGGTCGGGTCTGGTCGTCCGGAAGGCCTCGAGAGCCTCGTCCCCGGTGACGCAGAAGGTGGGTTCGAAGCCGTCGTTGCGCAGCACGATGCCGATCATCTCGGCCAGCGCCTCGTCATCGTCGACGACCAGAATCCTGGCTTTCATCCGCACTCCTGTTCCTCAGTCCCCTGGCTCAGCTGACGTGTGCGGTCAGGATATATGACGACCCCGCGTCACCGGCGACTCCGGCGCGGGATCCGCGTCCCGGCGGAGCCCCCGACGAGACCCTGTGTGGAGTCGATTCCTCCACAACCCTGAAGTGTCGCCTGCGAACTGCACCCGGCGGGCTATAGAGTGAGGAGCGGGACGGAGACGGCCGCAGGCCCGGGACGACGCCGACGCCGCGCCGCCGCGCGACCGCCTCCGCCCGCCTCGGCCGGCGTCGCGCCGACACCCTCCACAGATCACTCCGACGGGGTCGAGGACACGGATGACATGGAAGATACCGATGACCTGGACGCCGTGCGGCCCACGGCGCCGGAGTCCGCTCAGGAGGATGACGTGACCCAGCCCCCTTCGTCCTGGGGCCCGCAGGGCCCCCACGCCGGACCGGGCGCCGCCGCGGGCGATCCGGCCCGCCCCGGCGCCGTCTTCCCGCTGCGCCGGATGAGTCTCGGCGAGGTGCTCGGCGGAGGGACCGCGATGCTGCGCCATGCGCCGAAGGCGGTGCTGGGGCTGCCGGTGCTGGTCGGCCTGGTCACCTTCCTGCTGCTGATGCTCGCCCAGGTGCTCTTCCCCGCCCCGCTGGCGACCTTCGAGAACCAGATGATGGTCTCCACCTGGTCGGAGGATCAGATGTTCTCCGCGCTGGCGGAGTCAGTTCCGTACTACACGGCGACTGTTGTGATCACCATCCTGCAGAACCTGCTGCTGACCGTGGGCTTCGCGCTGATCGTGCTGCCGACGATGCGGGCCGCCTGGGGCTGGCGCACCGAGTTCCTCCAGACGCTGACGCTGCGCCGCGACCGGATCGGAGCGCTGATCGCCAATGTGCTGCTGCTCGCGGTGACCGGCGTGCTGGTGACCGTCGTCGCGGGCACGGCGGCCATCCTGGTCACCGCCCTCACCTTCGGCATCGGCGCGCTGCTCGCTCTGCCGGCCTTCCTGCTGCTGGGCCTCTGGATGACTGCCGGGCTGATGTACGCGCCGATGATCGTGCTCGTCGAGCGTCGCGGCCCGATGGAGTCCCTCGGCCGCTCCTGGGCGCTCAGCACCGGCCGCCGGTGGGCCACGATGGGCACGCTGGCGCTGCTCCTGCTCATGGTCTTCGTCGCCAGCACCATCCTGGGACTCGTCGCCGGGATGATCGGCGCCGCCGGCGCCGGCAGCTCGGTCTCCCCCGGCGGCGTCACCGAGCCGGGGATCGGGTCGACGATCACCCTGGCGGCCGGCACGCTGATCACCACGATGACCAGCTCGCTGGTGGTCGCCCTGATCGGCGCCGTCGTGGCAGTCATGTACCTCGACGCCCGCCATCGCCGGGAGGGGCTCGACGTCGCGCTGATGGCCGCGGCCGAAGGCGCTCACGACGACGGCGTCACCGTGCCCGGTTCGGTGGAGCATCTGGGCCGGCCCCGGGAGGCCGCCCCGCAGACGCATCAGCCCGGATACGGCCACTCGGGCGCCTACGGTCAGCCCGGCCCGTACGGTCAGCCCGGTCCCTATGGCCAGCCGGGCCAGCCCGGTCCCTATGGCCAGCCGGGCCAGCCCGGTCCCTATGGCCAGCCGGACCAGCCCGGTCCCTACGGTCAACCCGGCGGCCCGGACGACGGCGGTCCGGCGAGGCCGCAGTAGGATCCTGGTGCTGATGACCGCTCTTCCTCCGTGGGCCGCTCTCTGGGCCGCGCCCGCCGCCGCCCCGTCGTCCGCCTCCGTCGACGGGTCAGCGACGCTGACTGCGGCCGCGGACTCGCCGCCGCTGCGGCCGACCCGCGACGGCGCCCGCGAGCTGCTCGAGGAGGAGCTCCGCGACAGTCGCTACGACACTGCCGACGGCGGTCCGATCCGCCGACTGATCGCTGATGCGCTGGCCTGGCTGGACGACCGCATGATCACCCTCACCGGCGTGGACATCCCCTACGGCCCGGTGCTGCTGCTGGTGCTCCTCGCCGTCGCGATCGTGCTGGTCCTGCTGCTCGTGCGACCTCGGCTGCGGCATGCCTCCGTCGAGGACCGGGCGTTGGAGGAGGAGCACGGGATCACTGCCGAGGAGCTGCGCGACCGGGCCGCCCGTCGGCTGGCCGCCGGCGATCCGGACGCGGCCTTCCGCGACCGCTTCCGGGCGATCGTCCGCACCGCCGAGGAACGTGATCTGCTGCCCGCCGGGGCCGGGCGCACCGCCACCGAGGCCGCCGTCGGACTGGGCGCGGTCTTCACCGCCCAGCGCGGTCACCTGCGCGTCGCCGCCGATCTGTTCAACCTCTCGCGCTACGGCGGGCGCCCGCTCTCCGCCCGGGACTGCGAGGAGCTGGCCGCCCTCGACGCCGCGCTGCAGACCAGCCGACCCGACGACGGCGCCGAGCCGTTCCCGGCCGTACAGATGGTGGCGCCGCGATGACTGATTCCCACCCCACCTCCGCTGAGACCACCGCCTCCGCCGAGGCTGCCGCGCCGGCCCCGAGCGCCGACATGCCGGGCGCCACCGTCGAGAGCGGCCGCACCGCCCTGCGCAGGACCTGGCGCCGCTGGCAGTTCTGGGTGCTGCTGGTCGTGTGCGGCATGACGCTCACCCTCGCCCAGCAGCTGCTGACCACCCCGGACGTCGCCCCCTACAGCCTGGGCAGCACCGAGCAGGACGGGTACCGGGCCGTCGCCGGGGTCCTGGAGGACCAGGGCGTCACCATCCACGAGGTCGGCGGCGCCGAGCAGCTGCGCACCAGGCTCTCCGAGCATCCGGAGGCCACGATGGTCGGCTTCGAAGCCGACTGGCCGATGGACCGCAGCATCCGCTCCGGGCTCGCCGACGGCACGCTCGCCGAGGAGACCGGCTGGCAGGGCGAGACCGTCTTCCTCTCCCCCTCGGGAGAGACCCTCGACGCCGTCGGCTCGGGGCGCCTCGACGTCGAGGACCTGGTCACCGGGCCGAGCCTCGACCTCGGCGAGCAGCCACCGGTGCTGCGCGCCGGCCCCGCCTGCCCGTCGCCCGCCGCTCGCAGCGCCGGCAGCATCGCCGCCTCCGGTGACCTCTATCGCACGGACCTCCCCTCCTGCTTCGCCCGGTTCGGACCAGGCGACGGCGGCGGACCGGCCGAGACCGGGGAGAACTCCGCGGCGGCGTCCTCCGGCGACGAGCCGAGCTCGGAGACGACGGCACCGGCCGCGACGATGGTGCTCACCGACGCCGGGGCGGTCTTCGGCTCCCCCGATGCCTTCACCAACAGCACGATCGCCGACGAGGGCCACGCGGCGCTGGGACTCTGGCTCTTCGGGCAGGACGAAGATCTGGTCTGGTACCGCAGCACCGCCGCCGACGTCGCCGACGCCGCCCCCGGCTCCGCCTGGGACCACCTGCCGGACTGGGTGGCCACGCTGAGCTGGTGGCTGGTGATCGTCGCCGGACTGCTGATCCTGGTGGCCGGACGACGCCGCGGCCCGATCATCTCCGAACCGCTGCCGGTGCAGGTCCCGGCCTCGGAGACCGCCGAGGGCCGGGCCCGCCTCTACCAGCAGGTCGACGCCGTCGACGCCGCCGCCCGCACGCTCCGCTCGGCACACATGCTGCGGCTCGCCCGGCTGCTGCGTCTCGGCCCGGCCGCCGAGGAGCCCGCGATCGTGCATGCGACGGCGTCGACCACCGGCCGGGAGCCCCGCGCCGTGGCCCGCATGCTCGACGCCGCCGCGGTGACCTCCAGCTCCGATCTGCTGCGCTTCTCCCAGGAGCTGGCCGCCCTGGAGGACGAGGTGCGCATCCGCAGCGGCCTGGGTCCGCGCCGCCCGGACTCCGCCGACCCCGCCGACCCCGCCGACCCTGCCGACCCTGCCGACCCTGCCGACCGACACGACGGAAGCGATGGACTCTCCCGTGACTGACGACCAGACTCCCTTCCCCCAGCAGCTGAGCGACCCGGTGCCCGCCGCACCCGCCCCGACCGGGGCGGGCGACGAATCCGGCGCCGAGCCCAGCGACGAACCCGGCGACGACGTGCTGCGCGACCGCTTCCACCGGGTCCGCCAGGAGGTCGCCAAGGCCGTCGTCGGCCAGGACGGGGCGGTGACCGCAGTGCTCATCGGCCTGCTGGTGCGCGGCCACGTGCTCCTCGAGGGCGTGCCCGGCGTGGCCAAGACGCTGCTGGTGCGCTCGCTCTCCGCCTCGCTCTCGCTGGACACCGCACGAGTGCAGTTCACCCCGGATCTGATGCCCGGCGACGTCACCGGCTCGCTGGTCTACGACTCGACCACCGGCGACTTCAGCTTCCGCGAGGGCCCGATCTTCACCAATCTGCTGCTCGCCGACGAGATCAACCGCACCCCGCCGAAGACCCAGGCCTCGCTGCTCGAGGCCATGGAGGAGCGCCAGGTCTCGGTCGACGGGCTGGGCCACGGGCTGCCGGATCCGTTCCTGGTCGCGGCGACGCAGAACCCCGTCGAGTACGAGGGCACCTACCCGCTGCCGGAAGCTCAGCTCGACCGCTTCCTGCTGAAAGTCACCCTGGAGCTTCCCCAGCGCGGCGAGGAGATCGAGGTCGTCCGCCGCCACGCCGCCGGGTTCAATCCCTCCGACCTCGCCGACGCCGGGGTGCGGCCCATCGCCGGGGCCGACGACGTCCTCGCCGCCCGCCGAGCAGTGTGGCGGGTCGCCATCGCTCCGGAGGTGGTGGCCTACATCGTCGACGTCGCCCGGGCCACCCGCCAGGCGCCCAGCTTCCAGCTCGGCGTCTCGCCGCGCGGCGCCACCGCCCTGCTCAACGCCGCCAAGGCCTGGGCCTGGCTCTCGGGTCGGGACTTCGTGACCCCCGACGACGTCAAGGCGCTGGCACTGCCCTGCCTGCGCCACCGCGTCTCGCTGCGCCCGGAGGCCTCGATGGACGGGGTCAGCGCCGACGACGTGCTGCAGGGCATCCTGGCCACCGTCCCGGTGCCGCGCTGATGGTGCTCACCGGTCGACTGCTGGGCCTCGCCCTGGCGCTGAGCATCGTCGTGGTGGCCGTGCCGGTCCCCGCGACGGTCGCGGTCTGTCTGGCGCTGCTGGCAGTGCTCGTCGTCGTGGACCTGCTGCTGGCCGGCTCCCCGCGGAGGATCCGCGTCGACCGGGTCCCGACGGAGGCGGTCCGGCTGGGGCGGACGACGACGGCGACGACGGCGGTGCATCATCAGGGTCGCCGGCGGCTGCACGGGCTGCTCCGCGACGGATGGCAGCCCAGCGCCGGCGCCGAGGCTCCCGAGCACCGGATCGCGCTGTCGCCCGGAGAGCGGCGCCGTGTGGCCACTGCGCTGCGCCCGACGCGCCGCGGCCGGCTGGTCAGCCCCTCGGCGACGATCCGATCGTTGGGTCCGCTGGGGCTGGCCGGCCGACAGGTCACCCATCACGTCCCCCACGAGCTGCGCGTGCTGCCGGCGTTCAGCTCGCGCCGGCACCTGCCCTCGAAGCTGCAGCGGCTGCGCGAGCTGGACGGTCAGACCGCAGTGCAGCTGCGCGGGGCCGGCACCGAGTTCGACTCGCTGCGCGAATATGTCCGCGGCGACGACGTGCGCTCGATCGACTGGCGCGCCACCGCCCGGCGGCAGGGCGGGGCCGGCCAGCAGCTGGTGGTCCGCACCTGGCGGCCGGAACGTGACCGTCGGGTGGTGCTGTGCCTGGACACCTCGCGCACCTCGGCGGCGAGGGTGGCCGACGAGCCGGTCCTGGACACCGGCATGGAGGCCTCGCTGCTGCTCGGCGTGCTGGCCGCCGGCGCCGGGGACCGGGTCGACTTCCTGGGCTTCGACCGCGACGTCTCCGCCCGGGCCCGCTCGGCCGCCTCCGGCGACTTCCTCCACCGGATGGTCCACGCCATGGCCGAGCTGGAGCCGCAGCTGGTGGAGGCCGACTTCTCCCAGCTGCCGGCCCACGTGCAGAAGGTGACCTCGCAGCGCTCGCTGGTGGTGGTGCTGACCTCGCTGGACTCGGCCTCGCTGGAGGAGGGCCTGCTGCCGGTGCTGCCTCAGCTGACGCAGAAGCACCTGGTGCTCGTCGCCGCCGTCCGCGACCCGGAGCTGGATCGCCGTTCGCTGGCCCGCGGCGACCTCGGCGAGGTCTACCGCGCCGCCGCCGCCGAACGGGCGATGATCGAGCGGCAGGCGCTGATCAGTCAGCTGGGCGCCCTCGGGGCCGAAGTCGTGGACGCGCCGCCGCATGAGCTGCCTCCGCAGCTGGCCGACGCCTACATCCGGCTCAAGGCCGCCGGGAGGCTGTGAGCTCGACGTCGAGCTGGACCGTCCGGGCCCCGCCGACCCCGATCCTTCGTCCGGTTCGCGCCCCGGCGACGGGACTTTGCCGCCCGCGGTGCCGCCCGCGTAGCGTTGAAGGGTGAAGATTCTCGCTGCCATGTCCGGAGGCGTCGACTCCGCCGTCGCCGCCGCCCGCGCCGTCGATGCCGGCCACGAGGTGGTCGGGGTGCATCTGGCGCTCTCCCGCATGCCCGGAACGCTGCGCACCGGCTCGCGCGGCTGCTGCACCATCGAGGACTCCTCCGACGCCTGGCGCGCCTGCGAGACGCTGGGCATCCCCTTCTACGTCTGGGACTTCTCGGCACGGTTCAAGGAGGACGTCGTCGACGACTTCATCGCCGAGTACGCCGCCGGACGCACGCCGAATCCGTGCATGCGGTGCAACGAGAAGATCAAGTTCGAAGCGCTGCTGGACAAGGCCATCGCGCTGGGCTTCGACGCCGTGGTCACCGGCCACTACGCCACGGTGATCACCGACGAGCACGGGGACCGGCAGCTGCACCGTGCGGCGACCTGGACGAAGGACCAGTCCTATGTGCTCGGCGTGCTCACCCACGAGCAGCTGCGCCACTGCTGGTTCCCGCTGGGCGAGACGCCGTCGAAGGAGCTGGTCCGCACCGAGGCCGCCGAGCGCGGCCTCTCCGTGGCGAAGAAGCCCGACTCCCACGACATCTGCTTCATCCCCGACGGCGACACCCGCGGCTGGCTGGCCGAACAGATCGATCTGCAGGACGGACCCATCGTCGATCCCGACGGGGAGACGATCGGCGAGCACGGCGGGTCGCAGGCCTACACCGTCGGGCAGCGCCGCGGCCTGCAGCTCGGCCGCCCCGCCGCCGACGGCAAGCCGCGCTATGTGCTCGAGGTCCGGCCGAAGGAGAACACCGTCGTCGCCGGGCCGAAGGAGATGCTGGAGATCGACGGGCTGACCGGCATCCGGCTCTCCTGGGCCGGCGAGCCGGTGGCCGAGGCGGTCGCCGGCGCCTGGTTCGACGTCGAGCTGCAGATCCGCGCCCACGCCGACCCGGTCCCCGCCCGCGCCCGCGTCGAGTCCCAGGAGCCGGAGACCGAGGACGGCGCCTCACGGCTGATCGTCGAGCTGGTCGAGCCGCTGACGGGCGTCGCGCCCGGCCAGACGGCGGTGATGTACCAGGGGACCCGCGTGCTGGGGCAGGCCACCATCGACACCGCCCGGTCGCACCACTACGAACCGGTCGGCGCCGATTAGGCTGGAGACCATGAGCTCCATGCCTGATACGCCGGATGCGCGCGGCGGCGACGCCGCCGGCCGCGTCGACCCCGAGGTCCTCGACGAGCTGCTGGCCATGCGCGCCAGCATCGACAACATCGACGCGACCCTGGTGTATCTGCTCGCCGAGCGGTTCAAGGCCACCCAGCGGGTCGGGGTGCTCAAGGCGAACCACGACCTGCCGCCGGCCGACCCGGCCCGCGAGCGCCGGCAGATCGAGCGTCTGAAGCGTCTGGCCGAGGACGCGCAGCTGGACCCGGACTTCGCCGAGAAGTTCCTGAACTTCATCATCGAGGAGGTCATCCGCCACCACCAGGCGATCTCGGCCTCCTCCGCCGACGCGGCTCCAGGCGGCTCCTCCGCCCCGGACGTCGCCGGGGCGGCCGACGTCGAGCCGACCGCCGACGACGCCCGATGAGCCCGCGCCCCTCCTCCGCGACGCAGGTGACCGCCTCCGCGCCGGCGACGATGCCCGGTCTCGCCATGCCCGGCGTCGCCGAGCGCCTGGAGGCCGAGCTGGCCGCTCCGCATCTGCCCTCGCTGCCGGCCCTGCCCCGCCGCGGCCATCACGGCACGCAGCTGGGCCGTGCGACGGCGCTGCTCAGCGAGCTGCCCGCCGAGCTGACCTCCTACGGCTGGCGACTCACCCAGCGCCCCGGCGCCGACCGGCAGCGGGCCGAGAGGCAGCTGACCGCCGACGTCGACGCCGTCGCCGATGTGCGCGGCGCCGCCGCCGAATCCGGCGCCCACGCCGACGGCGCCCCAGGCCTGGTGCTGCACCTGCTGGGTCCGGTCAGCCTGGCCGCGCAGCTGGCCGTGCCCTCCGGCGAGAAGGTCCTGGTCGATCACGGCGCCCGACGCGACGTCGCCGCCTCGCTGGCCGCCGGCCTCGGCGAGCATCTGGCCCACGTGCGACGCGCCTGCCAGCCGTCCTCGCTGACGGTGGTGCTGGACGAGGCGGACCATTCACGGGTCCGTGCCGGCGCGGTGCCCACGGTCAGCGGCTACCGCACGATCCGCTCGCTGCCGCGCGACGAGACCCGCCGGATGATCGGCGAGGTCGCCGCCGCGGTGCGCGCCGCCGGCGCCGAGCGCATCCTGCTGGACCTCGGCGCGCCGGTCGCCGCCGAGCACCTCGAAGACCATCTGACCCGCGGCGACGAGCGCGTCGACGGCTTCGGCCTGCCGGTGACCCGGCTGGACACCGCCGACTGGGAGCGCGCCGCGACGCTGGCCGAGCAGGGAGTGGAGTTCCTCGCCGGGCTGCTGCATCCGGGCGAGGTCGTCGGCGTCGACGCTTCGACGCCGGCCGCAGTGCCGGAGGTCAGCACGCTGGCCGCCCGGCTCGCCCAGCCCTGGCACCGGCTGGGCATGGCGCCGTCGTCGCTGGCGGCGATGCTGCTGACCCCCTTCGACGCCGCCCACCACGCTCAGCTGGCCGAGGCCCGGGAGACCGAGGCGCTGCGGGCGGCGACCCGCATCCGCGACGCCGCCGAGGCGCTGACCGACCGGATGGGAGGCTGACAGGAACGCCATGCCGGCGACTGACGGAGTTCCGCACGACGACGAGGTGCTGGTCGCGTTCATCCTGACGAAGTTCGACGAGCTGGTGGAGCTGGTCGCCTCCGGCGACGATGCGACGGCGAACGCCGTGCCCGCCGCCGGCAGGCCGGAGACGATGAACTCCCCGATCCAGCTGCTCGTCCACGTGTGCGGCATGATGCGCCGCTGGTCGTGCTCGGTGAACCGCGGCCTCCCCGTCCCCCGCGACCGGGACGCCGAGTTCACCGCGCGGATGCCGGTGGCCGACGCCCTGGCCCTCGCCTCGCACACCCGCGCGGACTTCCTCGACGACGTCGCCGCCACGGATCTGGACGCCGCGCCTGCGGCTGTGCCCGCCGGGCGGGACCACCCCTGGACGGCCAGCTGCCGCGGAGTGCTGCTGCACGTCTTCGAGGAGGTCTGCCAGCACCTGGGGCATGCGGAGATCACCCGCGACGTGGTGGACGGCCCCGGTCGCTGAGCCCCAGGCCCCCTCCCCGAGTGTCACGTCCTGCCCCGGTTGTCACGAGCCTGCAGCGACGTGACAACTGGGTGCGGACGTGACACCTGGAGAGAGAGCGCCCTCCGGGTCCGCCTCAGCGTCGGTCGCCGGCCATGCCCGCCGCCCGTGCCCGGGAGACGATCTCCGGCAGCGCGGCGATCAGCGCCCCGACGTCGTCCTCGGTGGTCGTGTGCCCCAGCGTGAAGCGCTGGGCGCCTCGGGCGACGTCCTCGCCCAGTCCCATCGCCAGCAGCACGTGCGAGGGCCGCGGCACTCCGGCGGTGCAGGCCGAGCCGGTGGCGGTGTCGAAGCCGGCCATGTCGAGCATGAACAGCAGCGAGTCTCCCTCGGCGCCGTCGACGGTGAGATGCAGGTTGTTCGCCAGCCGCCGCTCCGGGTGCACCCGGGGATCCGGTCCGCGCAGATGCACCCCGTCGAGACCCTCGACGGCGGCCAGCAGCCGGTCGCGGAGCCCGGCCAGCCGTCGGGTCTCCCCGGCCCGCGAGCCCACGGTCTCCTCGGCCACGGCGGCGAAGGCGCTCAGTCCGGCGACGTCGAGAGTGCCGGAGCGGATGTCGCGCTCCTGCCCGCCGCCGTGCAGGACCGGGGTCAGGGCGACGTCGCGGCGGACCAGCAGCGCGCCGACGCCGACCGGCCCGCCGATCTTGTGCGCACTGACCGCCAGCGTGGCCGCCCCGGAGGCGGCGAAGTCCACCGGGGCGGCGCCGGCGGGCTCGGAGCCGAAGGCCTGGACGGCGTCGGTGTGCAGCGGGACCTCGTGCTCGGCGCAGCGCGCGGCGATCTCGGCCACCGGCTGGATCGCGCCGACCTCGTTGTTCGCCCACATCAGCGTGGCCAGCGCGATCGACTCCGGCGCCTCGGCCAGCTGCGCGGCGAAGACGTCGACGTCGACGATCCCGTCGGCGTCGACGGGCGCGAAGACCAGCTCGGCACCCTCATGAGCCTCGAGCCATTCGACAGTGTCCAGCACGGCATGATGCTCGATGCCGGTGAGCAGGATGCGGACGCGCCGCGGATCCTGGTCGCGACGGTGCCAGTAGAGACCCTTCAGCGCCAGGTTGTCGGCCTCTGTGCCCCCTGAGGTGAGGATGACCTCGGAGGCGTCGGCGCCCAGCGCGGCCGCCAGCCTCGCCCGGGCGGAGTCGACCGCCAGCCGGGCCCGACGTCCCGAGCCGTGCAGCGAGGAGGGGTTGGCCAGCCGCGGCTCCGCGGCGGTCAGCGTCTCGGTGAGCGCGTCCAGCGCCGCCGGCTTCATGGGCGTGGTCGCGGCATGGTCGAAGTACCGGGAGGTCGTCGTCATCGTGGCACCGATTCTACGGGCGGAGGCGCTATCGTGAACGGGAGATGAGCTCCCCCTCCCCCGATTCCGACCTCTACGCGGTGCTCGGCGTCGCGCCCGACGCCGACGCCGCGGCCATCCGCACCGCCTACCGGCGGCGTGCCCGCGAGACCCATCCCGACCGCGGCGGCACCGACGAGCAGTTCCAGCGCATCCAGCAGGCGTGGGAGATCCTCGGATCGACCGAGACCCGGGCGGACTACGACCGGCGACGCGGACGGACCGGCGGCGCCGAGCCGGCCGACGACACCCCGTCCTGGACTGCGCCGACGGCGGCCGGCGCCGCGCGCGGGGCCGAACGTGCGGCTCCCTCGGGGGCGGCGCACCGAGCGGTGGTCTATGAGCCGGAGCTGTCCTCCCCGCAGCCGCTCTCGCTGCCGCTGACCAGCCAGAAGGTCCACGGCGAGTTCGCCTCCCGCGGGCTCTTCGGCGGCGGGAGATCGCTGCGTCGTCGTCGGCGCACCGTCGAGCTGCTGGAGCGTCAGGTTCTGCAGGAGCTGCCGGCGGCGCGACTGTTCAACGACGTCCATCTGCTGCCGCCCCAGCGTGACCGCAGGGGCCGTGCCCGGCCGCCGAAGCAGGGCGAGCGCGCCGAGCACGTGCTGGTCTGCGGCGACGCGCTGGTCGTCGTCTTCTCCCTCGAAGTGCCGGCGGCCGCCGCCTCCTGGGACGGGACCACGCTGCGCGCGGCCGGGCGGGCCATCACTCTGCCGGACCTCGCCGGGCAGGCCGCCCAGCTGCAGGAGACGCTCTTCCGCCGGCTGGCCGACGAGCACGGCCGCCGCGCGGAGCTGACCGTCGGCCATCAGGTGATCCTGCACTCGCCCGACGGCGGACTGCTCTCCCCGGTCGTCGAGACCCTGCGTCCCGGCGGTCGGGTTCCGCTGGCCGCCGGACGGGCGGTGCGGGCGATCACCGGCCAGCTGGCCGTCTCCTCCCGGGCGAACGTCGTCGACCGCCACCTGCTGGCCGTGCTGCGCGGCCAGCTGGAGTCGCCGGTGACCGGCTGAGGCGCGCTCCCCGCTTCGAATCGCTAGGATCGTGGGCGTGCCTGAGATGCCCGACACCCCCGACGCTGCTCCGGATGACGCCCCCGACACCTCCCACGATGCGCCGACAGACCGCCCGCGCCTGCGGGTGCTGGTCGACCAGCCCGAGATCCCCGGCAATACCGGCAACATGATCCGCCTGGCGGCGGTGACCGGCGCCGAGCTGCATCTGGCCGAGCCGCTCGGCTTCGACTTCGCCGACGCCAAGCTCAGGCGCGCCGGGCTCGACTACCATGATCTGGCGGTGCTGACCGTGCACCCGGACCTGGAGACCGCCCTGGAGCGGCTGCGCCCCGAGCGGCTCTTCGCCTTCACCGGAGAGGGCACCACGAGCCACACTGCGATCGACTACCGCGACGGCGACGTGCTGCTCTTCGGCCGCGAGTCCACGGGCCTGGACGACGAGGTCAAGGCCGATGCCCGTGTCACCGATCTGGTGCGCATCCCGATGCTGCCCTCCCGACGCTCGCTGAACCTGGCGAACTCGGTCTCCATCGCCGTCTACGAGGCCTGGCGGCAGCAGGGCTTCGACGGCGCCGCCTGAGGTCCGCCGCGGCCCGCGTCGGTCCCCGCCGGCGCCGACGCAGGTCGCTAGACTCGCGAATCATGGAGACCCCTTCCCCACGTCCTGACGACCGCCGCCGGGACGACGCCGACGACCGCGCGGCCCACGACCACGAGAACTCCCCGGACGCGGGGTCCGCGGCCGCTGAGTCCGCGACGTCCTCCGCGACGGTGACCGAGCCGACGCCCGAACCGCCGCTCGAGCCCCCGCACGGCTCCGCCGCGGGCGACCGGGAGCCGACGCTGGCCGACTTGCTCGGCGCCACCGCCGCCGGCGATCAGGCCTCCTTCGCCGCCTTCTACGACGCCACCGCCGACGTCGTGCACGGACTGGCGCTGCTGATGCACGAGGACTCCGACGGTGCGGACACCGCGACGGTGGCGATCTACCGACACCTCTGGGACCAGGCCGGCGAGCGCGCCCGCGACCTGCGGCTGCAGACGGCGGCCTCGCAGTCGCTGACCGACGAGCACGCCGACGCCGAGGCCAGCTACCGGCCCGACGAGTACGAGCAGGTGCTGGAGTGGCTGGTGCCGCTGGCGCACCGCATCATGGTCGAGCGGTTCCGCGAAGGGCAGGCGACGCCGATCACGCTGCAGGTCGTGACCGAGGAGGGCGGCATCAGCGGACTGCCGGAGGAGGTCGTCGACGACCTCTCGGCGCTCTCCGACTCGCAGATCCAGGCCATCGCGCTGAGCTATCTGGTCGGCGCCACACACCGGGAGATCGCCGAGGCCGTCGGCGCGGCGGTCCCGGCGGTGAAGTCGCGGCTGCGCGACGGCATGACCCGGCTGCACAGCCGGCGCACCGCCCGCGAGGAGCAGGTCGATCCGATCCTGCGGGCGGCCGTGACCCGTCGGGACGTGCTGCGCTCCTCCGGGATCAATCGCAACTTCACCCGGGAGATCTCCGCCGACCTGGAGAAGGGGCTACTGGTCGAGCTCGCCGAGGTCTATGCGCTGGACGCCATCGACGAGCGCCAGCGCGCCCTGCTCGACGAGTCGGCGCTCATCGCCGAGTCCGACGTCGCCCAGGAGTGGGACACTCGTGTGCTCGCCGCCCGCCGCTCGCTGGCGGAGGTGTTCACCGTCCACCCGGTGCGTCCGCCGTCGCACCTCATCGAGGAGGTGCTGCTGGACCTGGGCGACCAGGAGGTCGGCATGGGCATGGTCGAGGAGTTCTCCGAGGGGACCGAGGAGGAGCGTCGACGCGAGCCGGTGATGAAACGGTGGATGATCCTCACCGCCCTCGCGCTGGTCGTGATCGTCGCCGGCGTGCTCATCTGGCGGGTCATCGCCGGCGGCGACGTCCGGCAGATCGCCGACGAGGCCCCCGACGCCGAGCACCTCGAGGGCCTGGAACTCGCTCAGGGCGGCAGCGCGACGGCGGTGCTGGCCGAGTCCGAGGACCTCGGCTACGCGGACTTCTCCGACGTCGGCACCCCCGACGGTGCGGCCTACATGGTCTGGCTGATGCCCGCCGATGCCCAGGCGCAGCCGGCTTCGCTGGGCAGCTACACTGCTGAGGAGCTCGACGAGGAGATCATCGAGATCGACGACCTCGCCGAGCACCGCTCCCTGGTGGTCACCGTCGAGGAGGTCACCGGCCGCGAGCGGCCGGCCGGCGACGTCGTCGTCGAGATCCCGCTGCAGGACGGGGGCTCGGGGCCGAGCTACGGCGGACCGGACACGGCCCAGTCGCCGGCCGGGGACGACTCCGAGGACAGCTCCGACGACAGCTCCGACGACGGCGAGTGATCCGGCGGACCCTTCCACCGGCCGGTCGGCGGCTCAGAACCCGGCGAAGGTGTCCGGGCCGTTGACCACGACGTGGTGGAATCCTTCGGCGAGCGCGCCGGATCGCCCCGCCGGATGGGCTGATCGCATCTGCTCGGCCACCCGAGCCTCCATCTGCCCGGGGTCGGGGTGCTGGCTGAAGTGCTTGCGCAGCGCGGCGAGCTTCGTCGGCAGCTGCGCGGTGACCTCCACCCGCACGTCGATGCGCTCCTGCGGAGCGGCCATCAGCAGCAGATGCGCGATCCGGAAGGCCTCCAGGCCCTCGTCCTCGCGCAGATGCGGGAAGGCGAAGGGATTCTCCACCGCCGGGTAGCTGGCACGGACCACCGCCTCCCCGCAGGCCAGGTGATCCGGATGCGACTTCTGCAGCCGGTCCCACGCCCGCTCCGGATGCGGGGAGATGACCACGTCCGGACGCGCCCGCCGCATCACCCGCACCAGCTTCTCCACCAGGGCCGCGCTCGGTTCGACCCAGCCGTCGCGCTCGTCGAGCAGAACGACCTCGGAGATCCCCAGCACCTCGGCGGCCTCGCGCTGCTCGGCCTCCCGGCGCCGAGCCATCTCCACCGGGGCGTGTCCGCCGTCGAAGCCGCCGGCGTCGCCGGCGGTGAGCAGGCACAGGGTGACCTCGACGCCGCGCTCGGCCAGAGCGGCCACCGTCGCCGCGGCGCCGAAGTCGACGTCGTCGGGGTGGGCGCCCACGGCCAGCACGCGGGAGATGCCGAGCCGCTCGATGAGCTGGTCGGGGTCGACCAGCTCATCGGCCGACGGGGCCGGAACGGCGGAGGGGGACGGCGGCTTCATGCGGCGATCACATCGATTCCAGCGTCACGTCGGCCTGCTGTTCCTCGCCGTCGCGCCGGTAGGTGATGGTCACGTCGCTGCCGGCGGAGTACTCCCGGATGGTGGCGGTCAGATCGGTGCTGTCCGCGATGGAGCGGTCGTCGACGCCGGTGATGACGTCGCCGGACTGCAGCTCGGCCTCCGCGGCCGGCGAGTCGGACGCGACCTCCTGGACGGTGGCGCCGGCGGTCGCGGTCTGCTGCTGGGACGGGTCCTGCGAGGGGCCGACCGTCACGCCGAGCAGCCCGTGGGAGACCTCGCCGTCGGCGATGAGCTCCTCGGCCACGCGCTGGGCGTAGTCGACCGGGATGGCGAAGCCGACGCCGATGTTGCCGGAGTCCTGGCTGGTGGTGCTGCCCCCGCCGCCGGAGGCGATGGCGACGTTGACGCCGATGATCCGGCCCTCGTCGTCGACGAGGGCGCCGCCGGAGTTGCCGTGGTTGATCGCCGCGTCGGTCTGCAGCACGTTCAGGTGGATCTGGCTCTGCGGCGCCTGCTCCTCCATGTCCGGGAAATAGAACTCGAAGCCCTCGCCCTCCTGCTGCTCCTGCTGCTCCGGCGCGTCGGCCTCGCCCTCCTCGGGCGCGGCGGAGGAGGCCACCGAGATCGTGCGCTCCTTCGCCGAGATGATGCCGTCGGTGACCGTGCCGGAGAGGCCCAGCGGGGCGCCGATGGCCACCGCCTGGTCGCCGACGTTCAGATCGCCGGAGGAGCCCAGCTCGGCGGGCTGCAGGCCCGAGGGGTCGTCGACCTTGATGACGGCCAGGTCCGAGACCGGATCGGTCCCGACGACCTGCGCCGAGCGGGTGCTGCCGTCGTTCAGCCGCACGCTGATCTGCGGGTCCGAGGCGGCGCCGCCGAGGGTGACCACGTGGGTGTTGGTCAGGATGTGCCCCTCGTCGTCGAGGATGATCCCCGAGCCGGAGCCTCCCTGCCCGCCGGCGCTGACCTGCAGCGTGGTCACCGACGGCGAGGCCTTCGCCGCCGCAGCGGTGACCGCGGTGGCGCTCTCCGGGTTGTTGATCGTCACGCCCTCGCCGGTGCCGCCGCTGGTCTGCACCGTGGGCTGGTCGCTGAGCAGGGCGACGGTGCCGGCGCCGACGCCTCCGCCGAGCAGGCTGGCCACCACGACGCCGGCGGCCAGCGCACCGAGCCCGACCGTCACCGGACGGCGGGACCCGCGGCCGTCAGGACCGCCGGAGGGCGGGACGGCGGCCTGCGAGGCCGCGAACGACGACTCCGCCGGCCGCTGCCCGTACCCGTACGGGTCCTGGGGCGGGACCGGCTGGGCCGTCGGGCGGGGGTCCCCGGAGTCGGCACCGGAGGGCGCGCCGTAGGCCGCCCCGGGCGCAGCCGCATAGGACTCCCCATAGGACTCCCCGTAGTCGGAGCCGTACTGGGCGCTGTACGGGGAGCCGTGCTGAGCTTCGGGCTCCTGGCCGCCGGTCTGTCCGGGATGCTCCCGGCCCTGCTGCGGGTGGATCGGCCCCGTCGGCTCGGACGCGGCCGGAAGATCGCGCGTCGCCTCCTCGGAGGGTCGGGGCGAGGGCGTCGACGGTGTCTGCTCCGGGCCGCCGGGCTCCTGGCCGGGCTCCTGCGGCGGCTGCTCGCCCGCGCCCTGCGGCCGGGACGGGCCGGTGCGGTCGTCGTCGGAATGCGGATCGTACGGACCGGACGTCATGGTGTACCTGCCTTCAGTCTGGTGCGGTCGTGGGCGCATGGGCCACGACCCTGCTCGAGGGGCGGTGCACCTCGTGCGCGGAGCGGAACCGGGCCGTCGCGCCGGCGGCGCTGCCGAGGTGCACCTCCAGCATTGTGCGTCGGCACCCTGTGATGACGACGATAACCCGCTGAATATGTGCTGAACGATTCCCCGACGAGCGTTCACCCCCTGCGAACACCCAGGCGGGCAGCCGCGACGAGCGGTCCCGACGAGCACCCCGGCGGGCACACTGCGAACACTGCGGCGACCCTCTCTCCGGGAGCCCCTGCGACGGTCCCTCGCGCATCTCGGCGAGCCTCCTGCACAGGCGCCGATCTCCATGGACGCCCTCCGGGGCGGACCATAGACTGACCGCATGATTCCAGCCGCCGCGATGTCCCTCCTGCCTCCTGTCGGAGCCGTGATCGTCGGTCCGCTGATCATCGGCGCCGCCGTGCTGGCGCTCATCGGCGTCGGCGCCCTCTACCTGACGCGCGGCGGGGCCCAGTCGCGCCGGATCTCCGCGGCGAACCGGTCGCGGCGATCCGGCGGCGAGGTCGAGCAGCAGCAGACCGACCCGCTGGACGCCGAGGATCTGGATGCGCTGCGCCGCCGCGCGGGGTCCCTGCTGGTCGGTGCGGATGAGGCGGTCCGCTCCTCGGAGCAGGAGGTGCTCTTCGCCCAGGCGTCCTACGGCGACGAACAGGTGGCCGTCTTCCGCGAGGACATCGACGAGGCTCGCCGGCTGCTCACCGAGTCCTTCCGTCTGCAGCAGCAGGCCGACCATGCCGAGCGCGAGCTGGACCCCTCCCGGGAGGATCTCGACCAGGCCAGGGAGACGGCCGTGCGCGGCCCGCTGAAACAGATCGTGGAGAACTGCCGGCGCATCGACGCGACCCTCGAGCAGCACCGTCGGGAGTTCGAGGACCTGCGCAGCCTGGAACGCGACCCGGGCCCCGTCGCGGACCAGCTGGCCGAGCAGCTGGGTCGGCTCCGGGATCGCCGGTCCGCGGCCGAGGAGCGGCTGGCCGAGCTGCGGGAGAACTACGACCCCTCGGCCTTCCCCCAGTACGTGGCGAACCTGCGGCGCACCGGAGAGGAGCTCGACGAGGCCGAGGCGGCGCTGGCCCGCGCCCGCGAGGCGGTGGAGGCGTCGCGGGCCTCCGACGCCGTGGTGGCCATCCATCAGGGCGAGGAGGAGGCCTCCGACGCCGCGGACCTGCTGGATTCGATGGAGACGACCTCGGGACGGCTCGCCGAGGCCCGGCGCGGGCTGGACGGCGAAGTCGCCGACGCCGAGCAGGACATCGCCCAGGCCCGGGCGATCCTCGACGCCGGACAGGCCCCGGAGCTGGCCGGTCCGATCGCCGCGACCGAGCAGGCGGTCGGACGCGTGCGCGCCGCGCTCGACGGCGGGGACCCGATCGACCCTCTGGAGCTGCTCGACGACCTCGAGATCGCCCACCGCGAGCTCGACGCCCCGCTCGAGGATGTCCGCGACCGCCAGGCGCAGGACCGCCGGGCCCGCGCCTCGCTGCAGACCGAGCTGCTCTCCGCCCGCAACCAGGTCCAGTCCTCGGTGGACTTCCTCCGCTCGCGCCGCCGTCAGGTCGGCAGCACCGCCCGCACACGCATGGCCGAGGCCGAGCGGTGCCTCGCCGAGGCTCACGCGCAGGAGAACACCGAACCGGCCAAGGCTCTGCAGTCGGCGACCCAGGCGAAGCAGCTGGCCGTGCAGGCCGCGCAGATCGCCGAGCGCGAGCGCGCCGAGGGCAATCTCGTCGGCGGGGCCGGCTTCGGCGGTATGGGCGGCATGGGCGGCATGGGCGGCATGGGCGGCGGACGCGACTACGGCGCTCCGGGCGGCTTCGGCGGCGTCCTCGGCTCTCCCGGTCGCGCCGGACGGCGACGCCGATTCTGACCCTGGCCCCGCCCGACCCCGCCCCGCTCCCCCGTCGTCGGCCCGTTCACACCCCTGTGCCGCGGGCCACCGACTCACTAGACTGGCACCGCCCCCTCCATGAAAGGTGATCACCGTGTCCAAGCAGTCCATCTTCGGCCGGATGTCCCAGCTGGTCCGCGCGAACATCAACGCGATGCTCGACAACGCCGAAGACCCCGAGAAGATGCTGGACCAGATGGTCCGGGACTTCACCAACAACATCGCCGAGGCCGAGGAGGCCATCGCCCAGACCATCGGCAATCTGCGGATGATGGAGGACGATCACAAGGAGGATCTCGAGACGGCACGCTCCTGGGGTCAGAAGGCGCTGGCCGCCTCGCGCAAGGCCGATGATCTCCGGACGGAGGGCGACACCGCCGACGCCGCGAAGTTCGACAACCTCGCCAAGGTCGCCATCCAGCGTCAGATGGACGCGGAGAGCTCGGCGAAGACCGCCGAGCCGACCATCCAGTCGCAGCGGGAGATCGTCGAGAAGCTCAAGAACGGTCTCGAGCAGATGAAGACCAAGCGCCAGCAGCTGGTCTCGAAGCGCGACGAGCTCGTCGCCCGGTCCCGCGCCGCAGAGGCGCAGTCCCAGGTCCATGACGCCGTGAAGTCGATCGACATCATGGACTCGACCTCCGAGGTGGGTCGCTTCGAGGAGAAGATCCGCCGCGAGGAGGCCAAGGTCCGCGGCCAGTCGGAGCTGGCCGCCTCCAGCCTGGACGCGCAGTTCGAGGACCTCGAGGACCTCGGCGAGCAGGCCGAGGTCGATGCCCGACTCGCGGCGCTGAAGGGCGGCGGCGGCACGAAGTCGCTGGGGGCCGGTCAGGACGACGGCGCCGACGCCACGTCCGGGGACAGTGACCTCGCCGACGACCTGGCGGCGCTGGAGACCGAGCAGCAGCGCTGACACCGCGTCGCCGACCCGTCGTCGGCGGTCCGGAGCACGCTCACCCGTCGGGCTCGGGCCCCGGTCGCGACCCGGCGACGGATGACGCTCTGCGGCCCCATCACGCCGAAACCTCGCGGATCTCTGCTTGAATGGATGTCTGCGCATCCGTGATCCGCATCCATCATCGAGGAGCCCATCAGTGACCCCTGAGAACACCCAGTCGCCCGGACAGGGCGCGACGACGGTCAACACCGGCCTGGCCCACATGCTCAAGGGCGGCGTCATCATGGACGTGGTGACCCCGGAGCAGGCGAAGATCGCCGAGGAGGCCGGCGCCGTCGCCGTCATGGCCCTGGAGCGCGTCCCCGCCGACATCCGCGCCACCGGCGGACTGGCCCGGATGTCCGATCCTGACCTGATCCAGGGCATCATCGACACCGTCTCCATCCCGGTGATGGCCAAGGCCCGCATCGGCCACTTCGTCGAGGCCCAGGTGCTGGAGCACCTCAAGGTCGACTACATCGACGAGTCCGAGGTGCTCTCCCCCGCCGACTACGTCAACCACGTCGACAAGTCGAAGTTCTCGGTGCCCTTCGTCTGCGGCGCCAGCAACCTCGGCGAGGCGCTGCGCCGCATCACCGAGGGCGCCTCGATGATCCGCTCGAAGGGCGAGGCCGGCACCGGCGACGTCTCCGAGGCGGTCAAGCACCTGCGCACCATCAACGCCGAGATCGCACGGCTGACCTCGATGGCCGAGGACGAGCTCTACGTCGCGGCCAAGGAGCTGCAGGCTCCCCACGCCCTGGTCAAGCAGGTCGCCGCGGACGGCCGCCTGCCGGTGGTGACCTTCGTCGCCGGCGGCGTGGCCACTCCCGCCGACGCGGCGATGATGATGCAGATGGGCGCCGACGGCGTCTTCGTCGGCTCGGGCATCTTCAAGTCCGGCGACCCGGCGGGCCGGGCGAAGGCCATCGTGCAGGCCACCACGCACTACGACGACCCGTCGGTGATCACCGACGTCTCCCGCGGACTCGGCGAGGCGATGGTCGGGCTGAACGTCGCGGACCTGCCGGAGCCGCACCGGCTGTCCGAGCGCGGCTGGTGAGCCCGCGGATCGGAGTCCTCGCGCTGCAGGGGGCGGTCGCCGAGCACGTCCGTGCTCTGCAGGCCGTCGGCGTCGAGGCGACCACTGTGCGCCGCCCCGCCGAGCTGGCCGGCCTGGACGGGCTGGTCGTCCCCGGCGGAGAGTCGACCACCATGGCCCGGCTGGCCGCCCCGGTGGGGCTGCTGCCGCAGATCCGTGCCGCCCATGACGACGGCATGGCGCTCTTCGGCACCTGCGCGGGGATGATCCTGATGGCCGACGACGTCGCCGACGCCGAGGCGCTGGAAGGTTTCGAACGTATCGGCGGCCTGGACATCGTCGCCCGGCGCAACGGCTACGGCAGCCAGCTGGACTCGTTCACCGCCGACCTCGACGTCGTCGGGCTGGACTCCCCGCTGCCGGCGGTGTTCATCCGCGCGCCGATCGTCGAGTCTGCCGGCGGCGAGGTCGAAGT
Source organism: Nesterenkonia sp. F (assembly GCF_000220985.1). Lineage (GTDB taxonomy): Bacteria > Actinomycetota > Actinomycetes > Actinomycetales > Micrococcaceae > Nesterenkonia. The sequence continues at coordinate 28,417 of NZ_AFRW01000103.1, read as the reverse complement.
GCTCGCCTCCGCGGCAGACCGTCCGGTGGCAGTGCGCCAGGGGCGGATGATGGCCTCCAGCTTCCACCCGGAGCTGACCGAGGACCACCGCCTGCACGAGGTGTTCGTCCAGCTCGCCGGCGCCTGAGTCCCCGCGGGACGCGTCCGTCCGGCCGACGTGTCCCGCGGGGCGGCTCTGCGGATCCCCGGCCCCATGACCGGGGGCAGACTGCCGCTCCGCCGCTCGGCGCTGTAAGCTCTCTCACGACGACCCGAGCCCCGACTGCCTCCCGGCGCCGAGGAACCATGACCTTCAGCTACGACGACGCCCGCCGCCTGGCCTCCGACCCGGAGACCGACTGGGACACCCTGCATTGGATCGCGGAGGAGCACCCCGAGCTCCGCCCCGCCGTGGCGGCGAACCCGTCGACGTATCCGGAGCTGCTGGAAGCGCTGGCCGATCTCGACGACCCGGCGATCACCGCGGCGCTGATGCGTCGCTTCAACCCCGAGGCCGCTCCCTCGGAGGACGCCGAGCGCGACGACGGCGCCGCAGGCCCGAACGGCACGGGCGGGGACGGCACTGAGAGCACCGGCGGCACACCGGAGCCGGCAGAGGCGGCGACGGCGGGCCCGGTCGCCGGCGACGCCGCGGTCTCGGCGACGCCGACTCCCTCGACCCCGGATCCGGCCGAGGCAGACGCAGAGACGGCCGCACCGGCCGGAACCGCCGCCGGCGCAGCGGCCCCGAGACCGGACACCGACCACGGCGACGACGGCAGCGACGGAGCCGAGGGACCTCCCCCGGCGCTCCAGGCCTCGACGCTCGTCGCCGGGGCCGGCACGGGGATCAGCACGACGACTCTCCAGGAGCGTGCGCGCCGTCGTCGCTCACGGGCCGGGCTGGTGCTGCTCGCCGTCGTGCTGCCGGTCATCGCGGTCGTGGCGATCGGCGCGCTGGTGATGGTGCTGCTCGGCGACCGCGGCGATCCGCAGGCCGAGCCTGACGGTGCCGCGGCGAGCGAGTCGCCCTCGTCGTCGGCGACCTCGCCGGAGCCGACGACCTCGGAGGAGCCCAGCCCCTCGCCGACCGGCCCGACGCTCGACGAGCTGCGCACGGCCGTGTCCGAGCTGCCGCAGAACTCCTCCTGCGAGGACGTCACCGACGACGTCGACGTCTTCACAGCCTACGCCGAGCTCGCCGCCGAGGAGGACTCCTGGAGCGCGGAGGACGACGAGCTGGTGCAGCGCACCGTGGAGGATCTGCAGGCAGAATGCGGCGCGCTGCAGAGCGCCCAGGTGCATCAGCAGCTGACCGACGGGTCCGCGGCGGGCATCGCCGCGGCGGCCGAGGACATGGGCACCGAGTGGATCGAGATCGGCTACCCCGCCGACGACACCGCGGAGCTGACCTCGTTCATCACGCCCAGCGGCAACATCCGCTGCGAGATGGGAGACCGGCTGCGCTGCAGCATCGTCGAGCACGACTTCGCCGCGCCGGACGACTGCGACGATGCGGACCTGACCACCTACCAGAGCACGCTGCGCACCACGGCCGCGTCCGACTGCGAGGATCCCGTGGAGGAGTCCGACCGGGAGATCCTCATCTATGGGCAGACGACGGCGAACGAGTACTTCGCCTGCCAGTCGCTGCGGTCGAAGCTGTCGTGCTGGAACCAGATCACCGGGGCGGGCTTCAATCTCTCGCGCAGCGGGCACAGCACGTACTGAGTCCCGACGCCGGCGGCCGTCCCGCGGCGGACCCCGGCGCCGCTACTCCCAGCGGATGGCCCTCAGTGCCGGCGTGCCCTTGCAGATGATGACGATGAGGTCGATCAGCTGCCAGATGCCGAACGTCATCCAGCTCAGCAGCAGCTTCGCCACGCCCAGGCCCACATGACCGAGGTAGAAGCGATCCACCCCGAGAGTCCCCAGGAAGAGCGACAGCAGGATCGCCGCGGCGAAGCTCTTGGGCGGCCCGGGCGCGTAGCCGGCGCCCGCCGGGCCGGACATGGTGTTCACCACGGTGACCCCGCCCTGGTTGACCGGGGCCGAGCCGCCGGCGACCGGTGCCGAGGGAGCCTGCTGACCAGCGGCGAGCGAGGCGGGGTGCGGAAAGCCGACGCTCGCCTGACCAGGACCGTGGAGCACCACGGGGACTTCGACGTCGACTCCCTGCGCCCGCAGCGACCGCAGCGCCGGGGCGCACGTCGCGGCCAGGTGCCGGTCGACGTATCCCACGGGCCGGCCGTCCACGACGATCAGCACGGCGTCAGCGTCGTCGGGGTTCTCGGACTCCTGCACCAGTGTGGCGGGCCGCTGGACGGGACCGTGCACGCCCTGCGACGCGTACCGGTGCACCTCGGCGAGGTTCTGCGGATGGTCGCGCAGCCAGGACAGCACAGGGGCCTCCTGGACAGGCTGAGGCCGGATGGTCGACATGGGGACCCCCTCGTTGCTGGCTTCTCAGGTTCATCGTGCCGGCGCGGGCCCCGACGAGAACCTCGGCAACGCGTTCTCGTCCGGACTGCGCGGTGCGAATGCCCTCGGAGTCTATGCGACGGGTCTGCTACGCCCCGGCACCTGCTGCAGCCGAGTCAGCGGGCCGATCCCGGTCCCGGACATGCAGAAGACCCCCGACCCGGGATCTCTCCCAGGCCGGGGGCCTCTTTCTTCGTTGCGGGGGCAAGATTTGAACTTGCGACCTCCGGGTTATGAGCCCGGCGAGCTACCGAACTGCTCCACCCCGCGGCGACATGCTCCACTCTACCCATGGATGAGCGCGGCGCAAAATCGAGATGAACGACCCCGGGCGTGATCTGCAGCACGTCACGACGACCTCCTCCGCACCACGTCAGATCGGCCCCGTCCACCTGACACCCCGACTGGCCGCCGGGTAGTCTGCGACCACCCGCAGACGCCCGGACCCGACCCTCCCAGGGTCGGCCCGCCCCGGCCGGCGTCCCCTCCGACCACCACCCAGGGAGAGCCCATGATCCTGGATCTGCCCCTCCACCCGCTGATCGTCCACGCCGTGGTCATCCTGGTGCCGCTGTCCGCTGTGCTGGTGCTGCTCGCCGTGCTCGTGCCGCCGCTGCGTCGGAGCTGCGCCCCGGTCGGCGCCGTCCTCGCCGTCGTCGGCGCGATCTCCGCGCTGGTCGCCGAGCGCAGCGGGCGCGAGCTGGCGGAGACGGTCGGCGTGCCTGCCGACCATGAGCCCTGGGGGACCCCGACGCTGATCGCCAGCGCGGTCTTCGCCGTGCTGGCCGTCGTCTGGCACCTGACCCAGCGCCGCGGCGGCCGTCGGCGACGCGGCTCCCCCGCAGTCCGAGTCCTCGGCGCGCTGACGGTGCTGGCAGCGCTGGCCGCCGTCAGCCTGACGCTCATCTCCGGCCACACCGGCGCCGAGGCGGTCTGGGGAAGCATCCAGAACATGCTCTGAGCCGAGCCTCCCGGCCCCACCCCGCGCTGAGTGGTCACTTCTGATGACATTCTCCGGCTTCCGACGGCGTGTCGCCGCCCCGATGTCGTCAGGAGTGGCCACTCAGTGCTGCGAGGGCCCCAGCGCCGAGGCGCCCAGCTCAGGGCCGAGAGACGAGAAAGGGGCCCGGGAGCACACAGCTCCCGGGCCCCGTCTCAGGCCGGTCGGCCGACCGGGCTCAGCGGCGGAGGATCACTCGCCGCCGGAGTCTCCGGAACCGCCGGAGCCGCCCGAACCGCCGGAGGACCCGCCGTCGAGCTCCTCCTGGGCCGCCATGGCGTCCTCCACAGCCTGCTGCAGCGCGTCCTGCGCCTCCCCGTAGGAGGCGAAGTCGTTGTCCTGCAGCGCCTGCTGAGAGTCCTGCATGGCCTGGCTCGCCCGGTCCAGGGCGTCCTGCAGCTGCTCGGCCGCCGGGCCGGTGGGCGCGGAAGTCGGGGCGTCCGGCGACGGCGACTCCTCGGCGGAGCCTTCCGACTCGCCGGTGTCGCCCGAGTCGCCCGAGTCGCCCGAGTCGCCCTCGCCGTCGACGCCGGCTTCCTCCTCGACCTCTTCGCCCTGCACGCCGGCGCCGTCGGCGACCTGCGCGCCGGAGTCGCCGCCGAAGACCTGGTCCAGCGCCTGGTCGAGGCTGTCGGCGAAGCCGACCTCCTCACCGTAGGAGACCACGACCTTCCGCAGCAGCGGGTAGGAGGTGGTGCCCGTGGACTGCACGTAGACCGGCTGGACATAGAGGATGCCGCCGCCGGCGGGCAGGGTGATCATATTGCCGCTGATCACCTCGGAGGCTCCCTGGCGCAGCAGGTTCAGCTCCTGGGAGATGACCGAGTTGGAGTCGAAGTTCGCCTGCGTCTGGCCGGGTCCGGGGACCGCCGTGTCGCGCGGCAGCTCCAGCAGCCGCAGCTGTCCGTAGTCCTCGCTCCTCGTCCCGTCCTCGCCGGTGCCGGCGTCGCCGCTGGCGGCGAGGTAGCCGTAGAGCACGTTGCGCTGCTGGGCGCCCTCGGTCACCTGCGGGATGAACGTGGAGGTCAGCGAGAACTCCGCTTCGTCCTGCCCCGGCATCCGCAGCGTCATGTAGTACGGGGGCTGCTTCACCGAGGCGTCCTCCTCGGTGGGGTCGTCCGGCACCGACCAGGCATCGTTGTCCTCGTAGAACGCCCCGGCGTCAGTGACGTGGTACCGGCCCAGGAGCTCACGCTGCACACGGAACATGTCCTCCGGGTAGCGGACGTGGTCCATCAGTTCCGCGCTCATGTCCTCGTAGGACTGCAGCGCGTCCGGGAAGACCTTCTCCCAGGCCTTCAGGATCGGGTCCTCCTCGTCCCAGGTGTAGAGGTCCACCGAGCCGTTGTAGGCGTCGACGGTGGCCTTCACCGAGTTGCGCATGTAGTTGACCTGGCCGGAGAGCACCGGCTGACCCTGCGTCAGCGAGTCGGTGGTCGCCGACTCGAGCTGCTGCTGCGCCGAGTACGGGAAGTCGTCGGAGGTGGTGTAGCCCTCCACGATCCACTTCACCCGGCCGTCGACGATCGCCGGGTAGGCGTTCTGGTCGACGGTCAGGAACGGCGCGACCTTCTCCACGCGCTCGCGCGGATCCCGGTTGTAGAGGATCTGCGACTCGGAGTTCATGTCGCCGGAGAGCAGAATCTCCGGGGACTGGAACTGGATCGCGTAGACGAGTCGGTTGAACAGGCCGCCCACCGACGGGCCGCCGTCTCCGTCGAAGGTGTAGGTCGCGTCCTCCTCGTTCTGACCCGACGCCGGCCGGTCCAGCTCCATCGGGTCCGCGCCCTCGGGGGCGCCGACGATGGAGAAGTCCGGGGCGTTCTCCCCGAAGTAGATGCGCGGCTCGTAGTCCTCGTCCGAGGCGAGCTCGCCGCGGGTCGGGATGCCCTGCAGCGTGAAGTCCGGCCGCCCCTCGGGGGTCACCGAGGAGGCGTTGGCCGCGACGAGTCCGTAGCCGTGGGTGTAGATCAGGTGCTCGTTGACCCAGGAGGCGTCGTCGGCGACGTTCACCTCACGCGCGGCGACGACGGTGTCCTCGTCCTCGCCGTCGATGCTGTAGCGGTCGACGCTGAGCGTCTCCGGGAACTGGTAGTACTGGCGGAACTGCTGCAGCTGCCCGAAGGAGGAGCTGACCAGGTTCGGATCCAGCAGGCGCACGTTCTCCGTGTTGACCGAGTCCTCGCTCAGCCCGCCCTCCTCGGCGGTGACGTCGGCGTCGTAGCTCTCCTGGCTGATGTCCTGCAGCCCGTAGGCGTAGCGGGTGGTGTCGATGTTGCGCTGGATGTACTCCTGCTCCAGCGTCCGCTCCGACGGCTGGACCTGGTACTCCTGCACCAGGAACGGGTAGATCGCCCCGCCGACGACGGCGGTGACCAGCAGCATCGCGGTGCCGATGATCGAGAAGCGCCAGCGGCCGGTCACCGCGGTGACGATGAAGATCGCGGCCACCAGCACTGCGGCGACGGCGAGGATCGCCTGGGCCGGGATGACGGCGTGGACGTCGGTGTACATCGCACCGGCCCAGTCGCCGTCCTGCGACTGCAGCGTGGAGTAGCGGTCCAGCCACCAGCTCGCCCCCTGCAGCAGCACGAAGAGCGCGGCGGTGACCGCGATGTGCCAGCGGGCGGCCTTCTCGATGATGAAGCGCCCGTTGGGCTCGATCCGGATGCCGCCGTAGAGGTAGTGGCAGATGATGCCGGCGATGCCGGCCACCAGCACCACCGAGACCATGAACCCGGTCAGGAAGCCGATGAACGGCAGGTTGAAGACGTAGAAGGCGTAGTCGAGGCCGAACTCGGGGTCGCTGTCGCCGAAGGGTTCACGGTTGAAGAACAGCAGCACCGTGTCCCAGGCGCCCGAGGCCGCGGTGCCGGCGAAGAAGCCCATCAGCACCGGCAGGCCGATCATGAACAGCCGGCGCATCGAGTCCAGCGTGCGCTGATAGCGCTGCACCGACTCGTTGACCTGCCGCCCGAGGGTCTGCGGGCGATGCCGGAAGGCCAGGAAGAGGCTCAGCCAGACGAAGGCGCCCATCACCACGAATCCGGCGGCGAAGACTCCGATCCGGGCCAGCCGCTCGGTCCAGAAGACGTCGGAGTAGCCGACCTGGTTGTACCAGAGGATCTCGGCGTAGAAGCCGGAGAAGATCATGAACGCCCCGATCAGCAGGGCGATGATGATGATCGTCAGCGTCAGCGCCGACGGCCGTCGCGAACCGCTGCGTGCTCCGTTCGATCCGCCGTCGTCACCTCCTCGCCCGCCGCGGCCGGAGCCGCCGGAGCTGTCGTCGTCGTTCCCGGAGCCGAACAGGCCTCCGCCGCTGAAGGGGTTCGCGGAACCGAATCCCTGGGAGAAACTCACGTCTACCCTCTCCTCGCCTCTGCCGCGGCCCCGAGGGGCCCACGGCGTCGTGGGTGTGCTCGTCGGTGCTTCAGTGCTTCAGTGATGCTGTGCGGTGGTCGGGGCCGACGGACCCGCTCATCCGCAGGTCTCCGCGGCGTCCAGCGCGGCCTCGTCGCCGTCGCCGACCGCCTGGACGATCGACCGGCCCTGGTGGACGTCCTCGACGCTGTAGACGTCGATGCCGGAGGGGACTCGCCCCTCGAGCCCGGCGCAGTTGCCGGCCGGAGCCAGGAAATGGTCCGCACCCTCGGCCTCGGCCCCGCGGACCTTCTGGGCGATGCCCCCGATGGGGCCGACCGTCCCGTCCGCGTCCACCGTGCCGGTTCCGGCCCAGTGCTCCCCCGCTGTCATCGACCCCTCGGTGAGCGTGTCGATCACTCCCAGCGAGAACATCATCCCCGCGCTGGGGCCCCCGACGTCGTCGAGCCGGATGTCGACGTCGACCGGAAAGTCGAAACGTCCCTGCAGGAGAACCCCCATGTAGTGCTGGCCGTCCGACTCCTCGTAGGTGGGGACTTCGACCTCCTGCCGCTCGCCGTCCCGGATCACGTCCAATCCTACCGGCTGACCTGCGGCCTCGGTGACCGCATCACGCAGTCCCTGCACGCCGGCCACCGGTTCGCCGGCGGCCGCGACGACCTGGTCGCCGATCCGCAGCACGTCGTCGGCACCGGACTCCTCCGCGCCGTCGGTGAACTCCACGACCTCCAGGCGCTGCGAGTGCTCGATCCCCAGCTCGTCCAGGGCGGCGGCCACCGCCTGGTCCTGGGAGCTGGTCATCGCCTGCGCATTCTGCTGCTCGACCTCCTCGGCCGAGGTGCCCGAGGGGTAGACCAGCTCATGGGGCTCGATGTCGACCGAGGGGTCGAACCAGCCGCGGATCATGTCCGGCACGCGGACCACCGAGGTGGGCTGGCCGTTGACATAGACCGTGGTCAGGTCCAGATTGCCGTCGGTCTCATAGGTCTCGGCGCCGTCGACGGTGATGATCGGATGGCCGTCGGTCTCACCGATGGTGTTGAAGGTCGGCCCCGGGGACTCGATGAGGAAAGCGCTGGGAGCCGAGAGCGACGCCGCACCCAGCAGCAGGGCCGAGGCGCCGGCGACCAGCTGGACTCCCCGACGCAGGCGCCGACGACGCGGCGGTCCGGCGGAGGTGCCGGTGCCGGCGGCAGGATGATCGGACGAGGGCGCGGCGGAGGTCTGCTCGGGGTCGGGCTCCGGGACCGACGGGGCGGGCTGCGCGGCGCGCGGCGGCTGATGCTGGTCTGTCATGGTGATCCAGGACATTGTCTCATCCCGGCCATGGCGGGGCGAACGCGCCGTCGGAGGCGACGACGACGCCGCGCCGGCCGGCCCGTCCACCGAGCGCGAACTCGGGCCCGCGGGGCGGACACCACGCTCGACGGCTCGATACTCTGGAGACTCCACAGACCCATGGTCAGCGACGAGTCAGGGAGCAACCGATGAATGGTGACAACTCCGAGCGCCGCGACGGCGACGGCGAGGACCCGCAGAACCCCATGGAGGAGCTGTTCAAGCAGCTCTTCGGCTCCGACCCCTCCGGGAACCAGAGCGGGTCGGGCGACTCGTCGCAGGGCCCGTCGATCGGCTTCACCGGCACCCCCGGCTCCGGTCAGTCCGGCCAGTCCGGCGCGCAGGGCTTCGACCCCTCGCAGATGGGCATGCCCGGCATGGATCCGCAGATGATGCAGCAGATCATGGGCCAGGTGCAGGCGATGTTCAGCGCTATGCAGAACTCCTCCGAGGAGGACCGGCAGGGGCCGGTCAACTGGTCGATGGCCAAGAACGCCGCCCGTCAGGCCGCCTCCGGCGACGACCCCAGCGTCTCGCCGGCCGAGTCCCGGGAGATCGACGAGGCGCTGCGGCTGGCCGACATGTGGCTCGACGCGGCGACCACCTTCACCTCCACCGGCCAGCTCGGCAAGGCCTGGTCGCGGGCGCAGTGGATCGAGGAGACCTTCGACTCCTGGAAGCGGCTGACCGAACCGGTGGCCGAGTCTGTCTCCACCGCGCTGTCGCAGACCATGAAGGACCAGCTCGGCGAGCAGGGCGACCTCACCGCCGGACTGCCGCCGGAGATGCAGGGCATGCTCGGCGGCGCCGGCTCCGAACAGATCACCGGCATGCTCGAGCAGATGGGGGGCATGGCCTTCGGCATGCAGCTCGGCCAGGCCGTCGGCGAGCTCGCCAAGGAGGTCCACTCCGCGTCGGACATCGGGCTCCCGCTGGCCGGCCGGACTCTGGCGCTGCTGCCGAAGAACATCGCCGAGTTCGGCGAGGGCCTGCAGGTCGACCGCCAGGAGATCGTGCTCTACCTGGCGCTGCGCGAGGCCGCCCGGATGCGGCTGTTCACCCACGCACCCTGGTTGGAGCAGGACCTCTTCAACGCCGTCGCGCAGTACGCGGCGGGCATCAGCATCGACATGGGTCGGATCGAGGAGGCCGCCTCGCAGGTGGACCCGACCAACCCCGAGGCGATGCAGCAGATCATGGGCGAGGGGCTGTTCTCCTCCGAGCGCACGCCGATGCAGGATGCCGCGCTGCGCCGCATCGAGACCACGCTGGCGCTGGTCGAGGGCTGGGTCGACGACGTCGTCAGCCAGGCCGCCGAGCACCTCGAGTCGCTCGGCGCGCTACGCGAGACGATGAACCGTCGCCGGGCCGCCGGCGGCCCGGCCGAGGAGACCTTCGCCTCGCTGGTCGGCCTGGAGCTGCGGCCCCGCCGACTGCGCGACGCCGCCGCGCTGTGGGCCCACCTGCGCACCGCCGACGGCATGGCCGGCCGAGACGAGGTCTGGTCCCACCCGGACGTGCAGCCCGACGAGCAGGACCTCGACGATCCCGAGGGCTTCCATCGCCGTCGCGCCGAGCGGGAGGCGGAGTCGGCCGAGCTCGACGAGGCGCTGGAGAAGCTGCTGGCCGGCGGCTACGACGGCCCGTCCGAGTCCGGCCCCTCCCCCGAGGACGAGAGCACCGGCGAAACCGGCGACGCCGACGAGTCGGGCAAGTCCGGCGAGTCCGACGACGACTCCGACCGCCCGGGCGGCTCCGGCGGCTCCCCGACCTCCTGAGCGCCGCGTCGATGCCCTCATCGTCGTCATCGTCGTCCTCGCCCTCCCGCGGGCGTCCGCGCACAGGGGGCGGATCGCGGCCCGGGCAGAAGTCGTCGCAGACTCGGCGCGAGACCGAGCAGATCGAGGTCGACGGCCATCCGGTGATCGTGGTGCGCTCCTCGCGGCGCACCCGCACCGTCTCGGCCGACCAGGTCGACGGCGTGCTGCGGCTGCGGGTGCCGATGCGGCTGGGCCGCCGCCAGGTCGACGGCCACGCCCGCGCCTTCCGCCGGAAGCTGGAGCGGCGCGCGGCCCGGAGCGAGCGCACCGAGGACGAGCTGATGCAGCGCGCGCACCAGCTCGTCGAGGAGCACTTCGGCGGCCTCCTGGATCCCGACGAGGTCCGGTCGGTGACCTGGTCGGATCGGCAGAACACGCTCTGGGGGTCGACGACGGCGCTGGAGGGCACCATCCGGCTGTCCTCGCGGCTGAGCGGCATGCCGCGCTGGGTCCAGGATTCGGTGCTGATCCACGAGCTGGCCCACCTGATCGAGCCGGATCACGGCCCGGAGTTCCAGCGGCTGGTGGCGGCCTATCCGCACACTGTCGCCGCCGACGCCTTCCTCGAGGGCGTCAGCTACGGCTGGCGGAACCCGCAGGACTGAGACCGTCGCGCGCCCGAGCCGCCGAGTCGCCCGGGGCCGTTCGACTGAAAATCGACATCTCCCGTGCTCGGCTCAGCCGCGGCCCTCGAGCACCGCGCGCAGCGCCTCGCCGTGCTTCTCCAGCTTCCGCTCCCCCACTCCGGGGACCTCGAGGAGCTCGTCGCGGGTGGTCGGCCGCCGCTCGGCGATGACCTCCAGAGTGGCGTCGGTGAAGACCACGAAGGCCGGCACCTCGAGGCTCTGGGCCTGCTCGGCCCGCCACTGGCGCAGTCGTTCGAAGAGCTCCTCGTCGTAGCGGGCCGGGCAGTCCGCGCAGCGCCTCCGCTTGACCTCGGTGCCGGTGGTCAGCACCTCCCCGCAGCTCGAGCAGGTCGCCGTCGACTTCCGCACCCGGGAATTCGGGTTCGCCCGCCCCGAGGACGGCGCGATCTTCCGGGTGGGCTCCTCCAGCCCGAGCTCGCGGCGCAGCGGACGCAGGAACCGCGAGGGGCTGCGCCGCCCGCGGCCGCCGCTGTGCCGCGATCGGGCGGAGGAGAGGCTCAGATACTTCCGCGCACGGGTGATGCCGACGTAGAGCAGCCGCCGCTCCTCGTCGATCTCGCGCTGCTCCTTCGCGAAGGTGATCGGCATCAGCCCCTCGGAGAGCCCGGCGAGGAACACCGCGTCCCATTCCAGTCCCTTGGCCGAGTGCAGCGAGGCCAGCGTGACGCCCTCCACCGTCGGGGCGTGCTGGGCGGCCGAGCGCTCCTCCAGCTCGGCGAGGAACCGGCGCATGGTGAAGTCCTCGCGCTCGGCGTCGAGCTGGTCGGCCAGCGAGACCAGCGCGGCCATCGACTCCCAGCGCTCGCGCACCGCGCCGGTGGACTCGGGGGCCTCGCGCCGCCATCCGTGGGCGGAGAGGATGTCGCGGACGGTCTTGGGCACCGATTCTTCGGACTCGGCCACCAGCGAGGAGGTGCGCAGCGCCGCGATGGCCTCGCGGACCTCGCGGCGGGAGAAGAACCGTTCGGAGCCGCGCAGCTGATAGGACACCCCGACCTTGGCCAGCGCCTGCTCGATCGCCTGGGACTGGCCGTTGGTGCGGTAGAGCACCGCGACTTCGCTCAGCGAGACCCCCGAGCGCTGCAGCCCGGCGATCTGGTCGGCGATCCAGGCGGCCTCGGAGTCGTCGTCATCGTGCAGGGTGATCTGCGGGTTCGGGCCGTGCTCGCGCTGCGAGACCAGCCGCAGCGGATCCGGCCAGGCCGGCACCGTCTCGCCGGTGTCGCGGCTGCGCGCCTGCAGACTCGCCTGCTCCCGGGTGCGGTCGGTCAGCAGCCCGTTGGCCAGCTGGACCACCTCCGGGGTGGAGCGGTAGTCGCGGACCAGCTTGACCACTTTCGCCTCGGGATGGCGGCGGGTGAACTCCAGCAGGTAGGACGGCGTCGCACCGGTGAAGGAGTAGATGGTCTGGGCGGCGTCGCCGACCACGCAGAGCTCGTCGCGACCGCCGAGCCAGAGGTCGAGCAGCCGGTGCTGCAGCGGCGAGACGTCCTGGTACTCGTCGACGACGAAGTGCCGGTACTGCTGGCGGACCTGGGCGGCGACGCGCTCGTCGTCCTCGAGGATGCCGACCATCAGCAGCAGCACGTCCTCGAAGTCGATCAGGTGCTTGTCCAGCTTCACGTCCTCGTAGGACTGGTAGAGCTTGGCGAAGGTGCGGTGGTCCACCCCTCCGGGCTCGGCGCGGCCGGCGGCGACCTCCAGGTACGAGTCCGGCGTCAGCGTGGAGACCTTGGCCCACTCGATCTCCGAGGCCAGGTCGCGCAGCGCGGCCCGGTCGGTGGTGATGTGCAGCCGCCGGGCGGCCTCGGAGAGCAGCCTGACCTTGTGGTCGAGGATCTCGGGCATCGTCCCGCCGATGGCCATCGGCCAGAAGTACTGCAGCTGGCGCAGCGCGGCGGCGTGGAAGGTCCGCGCCTGCACCCCGGGGGCGCCCAGCGAGTTCAGCCGCGAGCGCATCTCGGCGGCCGCGCGGGCGGTGAAGGTCACCGCCAGCAGCCGGTGCGGGTCATAGACCCCGGAACGGACCCCGTAGGCGATGCGGTGGGTGATCGCCCGAGTCTTGCCGGTGCCGGCGCCGGCGAGGATGCACAGCGGCCCGGTGAGGGTGGCCGCGGCCTCGCGCTGCTCGTCGTCGAGTCCGGCGAGCACCGCCTCCGGGGGCTGTGCCGCCTGCGCGTCTGCTCCTGCGGGCTGCACGGACGCCGTCATCGGCGATCGCCCCCTTCGTCTCGTCGGTGGTCTCGGCTGCTGTCTCGGTCTCGATCGCGGACTGGCGTCTGCGGGCCGGGGTGCGGCTCTGCGTCCTCGATCCGCCCGCCGTGCCAGTGCTCGATCAGCGCCCGGGAGATGGACGAGCGCGGCGGCAGCCCGATCCGGCCGGCGGCGGTCTCGGCGGCGAGCTCCTCGCGGGTGAACCAGCGGACGTGGCGGATCTCGTCGCGGTCGGCGACGGCGCGCTCGGCGTCGTCGACCACCGCCAGGTGCCCCAGCATCAGCGAGCGCGGGAACGGCCAGGACTGCGAGCCCAGGTAGCGGACCTCGACGACGTCGACCCCGGCCTCCTCGGCGACCTCGCGGGCGACGGCCTGCTCGACCGATTCGCCGGCCTCCACGAAGCCGGCGAAGGTCGAGTAGCGGGAGGCGTCCCAGCGCACCGCCGAGCCCAGCAGCAACCGGTCGTCGCGGTCGACGACGGCGGTGATCACCGCCGGGTCGGTGCGCGGGAAGGACTGGGCGCCGCACTGCGGGCAGGCGCGCATCCAGCCGGAGCTTCGGACCTCGGTGGCCGCGCCGCAGGCGGGGCAGAAGGGTGCACCGCGGTGCCAGGCGAGGATCGCGACGGCCTGGGTGAGCAGCCCGGCGTCGACGGCGGCCAGCTCGGCGGCGTCGCGGCGCAGCATGAACGTCGAGACCATGTCCGCGGCGGCGTCGGCGTGGTCGTCCTCCGGCTCCTCGACGGCGACGACGTGAACGCCGCCGGGCGCGTCGGCGGAGACCTCGTCGGAGGCGCCGGCGAGATCGGCTGCCAGATCGGCGGCCAGATCGGCGGCGGGCACCTCGCCGAGGTAGACGGTCCCGACCGGCAGCTCGCCGTGCGCCGGCTCCAGGGCGGGCCGTGCGCCGTCGGCGGTGCGGCGCACCCGGTCTCCGGTCACCCGCAGCACCCGCGTCCCGGGGCGCCGCCAGACCTCGGCCAGCCAGTCCTCCCGCTGCCGGTCGGCATCGTGCCGGTCGATCCGGTGGCCGGTCTGCGGCAGAGCGAGGGGCCCTTCATCGAGGGCCGGGCTGACGACGTGCATGTCCTCCAGCGTATCGCCCCGGCACCGGCCCGACGCATCCGGAGGCCCCCTGTGCAGGAGTCGGCCACTGTGCAGGAGCGCCCCGGAGCGGCTCGTCGGAGCCTCGCCGCGCGAGGGACGTCCGGCGTCTCAGCCCCGGCCGCGCAGCGGCAGCGTCGCCGACACCAGCCAGCGTCCGTCGGCCGGGCCCCAGCCCAGCGTGCCCTCGAAGACTCGGAGCCGCTCCTCCATCCCGGCCAGCCCCATGCCTGCACCGGTGGTGTTGCGGCCGGCCTCCTGCTCCCGGATCGGGCTGGAGACCTCGACGCGCACTTCCCCGTCCTCGGCCACGACCTCCAGGACCACCTCGCCCTCGCCCGGGCCGTGCTTGAGGATGTTGGTCACCGACTCCTGGACCACGCGCAGCACGGTCAGCTCCAGCGAGCGCTGCAGGTCCTCGGGCACCTCGAGGCGCAGCCGCACGGTGTAGCCGCCCTCCTCGAGCCGCTCGCCGAAGCGCCGCAGCGCGTCCAGGCCCTCGCCGCCGTCGGGCGCGTCCGCGCCGTCGGACCGTTGGCTGCCGTGCAGCGCGACCAGCAGCCGCCGCAGGTCCACCAGCGACTGACCCGCCGCCTCCCGGATGGTGCGCTGCACCGAGCGGCGGGCCTCGGGCTCGTCGAGGGTCTCCAGCACCGAGCACTGCATGGCCACCACCGTCATCCCGTGGGCGACGACGTCGTGCATCTCCGAGGCGATCCGTCGGCGCTCGGCGACGACGGCCTCCTCGCGGATCTCGGCCTGGCGGTCCAGGTCCTCCACGATCCGCCGCACCCGCGCGTCGTGGGCCCGGAAGTACCAGCCGATGGTCGTGCCGAGCAGCACCAGGAAGAAGGAGACCAGCACGACGGCGATCGGGTGGCCGGTCAGCAGCACCGCCGCCGCCCAGCCCAGGTAGAGGACGGCGCTGAAGGCGGTGAATCCCCAGGTCGCGGTGCGCGTCAGGCAGGCGGCGATGAACACGAAGCCCATCGCGAAGTTCATCGGGTACCAGTCGGCCACCGTGCCGAAGGCGAAGGCGAACATCAGCAGGGTCCCGGCGGGTGCGGAGATCGAAGCCAGCACGATCAGCAGCCCGACCACCGCGACCTCGGCGAAGCCGTCCCGTCCGACGCCGGCGGTGGTCTCGCCGAACATCCCCAGCGCCGAGGCGAGCTCGAGCGCCAGATAGGCGACCAGGAAGCCCCAGATGATCAGTCGAGTCCGCCAGCTCAGCGGCGGCGCGGTGAGGTGGCGGCGCAGCGAGCGGCCGATGCGGGGCAGCACAGACTCCATCAGCGGCCCTGCCTCGGCATATCCGGCGCGGCGGTCGTCTCCGGGATCACAGCAGGCATACTACTCACCGCCGGCGTCGGCACGGGCATCCGCTCCCCGCCGCCCGGCCACCGGATGGTCACCTCTCAGTCACCGGACCGGGGCCGGCAGGTCTGGCCCTCGTCACCGATCTGCAGGAGACTGACCTCGGAGACTGAGCGTCTCACGATCACACTCGCAGACCCCGAGAGGAGAGGTCCGATGAACCTCCTGACATCCCTGGCCACACTGATCACCAGCATGAACGCCGCCGGCGACCCGTTCTACTGCTGGGTCATCCCCTGCCCGTGAGGAGCTGCGGCACCAGCCGCGGCACCGCCCGGACCATGATCACCATGAGCACCAGCTCGACCAGGGTCTGGGTCACCACCACCAGCGCGGCGAGCGCGAACCGGTCCGGCAGGGCGAGCACCAGCGGCAGCACGACCAGCGAGTTGCGCGTCGCCCCGGTGAAGATCACCGCCCGCCGACCGGCGACGTCCAGACCGGCCAGCCGCCCGACGGCCAGGCCGAGGACGATCATGATCGCCGCGAAGAGCACATAGAGCGGAATCACCTGCAGCAGCGCGGCGAGCTGGTCAGCGACGGCGGCGATCTGCGAGATCACCACCGTCGCCAGGGTGAGCATCATCAGCGGCACCATCGCCGCGGATCCGGTCCGCGCCAGCGCCGCCGCAGGTCGGGTGCGCCGCGCGGCGGCCTGGGTGAGCCAGGCCGCCGCCAGCGGCAGCACGATCAGCAGCGCGAAGGCGGTGAGGAAGGGCTCCGGGTGCAGCGTCTGAAGCGCCTGCGGCCCGGCGAGCAGCCACAGACCCGCCGGCAGCAGCGCCATCTGCCCGATCATCAGCAGCGGTGTGGTCGCCAGCAGCCGCTCCCGCGCTCCCCCGGCCAGCCCGGCGAAGACCACGACGTAGTCCACGCACGGGGTCAGCAGCACGAACAGCACGCCGAGCAGCACGGCCGGATCGTCGGCGACCGTGCGGGAGAGCAGCAGCACCACCGGCGGGACGAGCAGCAGGTTGATGCCCAGCGCCGCGGCGAGGAAGCGCCGATCGCGCATCGCACGCCCGACGGCGGCCGCCGGCACCTCCAGGAAGGTCGCGTAGAGCAGCAGCCCCAGCACCGGGTGCACGAGGGCTTCGGCGACGCCGGCCAGCGACGGCGCGACCAGCCCGACGGCGGCCCCGGCCGCCAACGCGGCCAGGTACAGCGGAACCTGGCGGCGACGCATCCAGGAGCCGGCGGGCACGGCGGAGTCGGTCATGTCTGCGATTCTTCCAGTCCGGACGCGCTCCCGGACGGTCGGCCGGCGAGGGCCGGCGACGGGAGATTTCGAGGAAACACCGTGCCCCATCGTGTCGTCGCCCGCGGCGTCCCATACGCTGGGGTGCGTGCGATGGACTTCGATGGAGCTGGCGGCGATGGCCACCGCCGCCGTGCCGGGACTCTCCCCCACGGGTGTGGCCGCGGCCGCCGACGATGCCCGGGACTTCACCTCGGCGATCGTCGTCGACGTCGAGGGCGGCCGCTGGCGCGTGCGCTCGCCGCAGCACCAGGAGGCCGCGATGCGCCTGGAGACCGAGCTGCAGGTGCTGCGCGGCTTCTCCACCGGGATCCGGGCGGAGCTGCCCTTCCGGCTGCCCTCAGTGGCCGGCGCCGTCCGCCGCGGCGAGCTGCGCACCTTCGTCTACAACCACCTGCCCGGCGCCTCGATGGAGCTCGAGGAGCTCAACCGCGGCCCGGCGGAGCTGATCGACGACATCGGCGCCACCGTCGCCGCGATCCATGACCTGGACGAGGCCGTCGTCGACGACGCCGACCTGCCCCGCTACTCCGCCGAGCGCTTCCGCCAGCGCCGGCTCAACGAGCTCGACCAAGCCGCGACCACCGGCCAGATCCCGGCGACGCTGCTGCGCCGCTGGGAGCATGCCATGGAGGAGCGCGAGCTCTGGGACTTCACTCCGACGGTCACCCACGGCGATCTGCACGAGGACTCGCTGCTGATCGACGAGCAGCGCGTGGTCGCGGTGACCGGCTGGACCGACCTGCACATCGGGGACCCGGCCGACGACTTCGCCTGGCTGACCGCCTCGCCGGACGTGGAGTTCTCCGACGCGGTGCTGGCCGCCTACCGCTCTCACCGCCGGGGCCCCTCGGACCCGCACCTGATGCGGCGGGCGGCGCTCTCGGCGGAGTTCGCCCTGGCCCAGTGGCTGGTGCGCGGACACACCACGGAGAACCAGGAGATGGTCGACGAGGCCCGTGAGCTGCTGCGCCAGCTGGAGGAGGACGTCCTCGCCAACGGCGGGCAGCCGATCTCGCTGAGCTCGCCGGACGCCGAGCCGGCCGGCGAGGACGAGCCGACCGGGCAGACCGGGCAGACCGGGCCGGCGGGCACCCAGGACTCGAAGCCGGTGGCCCGTCCCGGGGCCGCGGCCACCGTGGCCGACACCGGCGAGTGGGCCGACTCCGGCGTCGGCGACGACGAGCCGGCGGTGATCACCGACGCCAGCGCCGACGAGTCCGGGCAGGAGGACACGGAGGAGGTCGCGGATCAGCCGGCCGGCGAGGCTGCTGAGTCCGGGCCGCAGCCGGAGCTCGACGCCGAGCCCTCGCCGGCCGTCGCGGACGACGACGCCCAGCACACAGCGCCAGTGCCGCGCCCGCCGCAGCACGCGGCCGAGGAGCAGCCCACCGGCGAGATCCCGCCGCTGGGCTCCGGCGCGCCCGCCGGCGCCGAGTCGGGCATCGAGGCGGACGAGCAGCCCACCGGGGCGCTCCCCGCCGTCGACGCCGAGGGCCCGGAGCACGCCGCCGAGTCTGCTGAGACGACCGAGACCGCTGAGACCACCGGACCGACCACCGGGGAGCTTCCCATCGCCCCCGACGAGGACGCCGACCGGCGGGCCCGGGAGAAGCGCTTCTTCCCGCCGCAGAGCTCCGACTCCGCCGCCTCGGCGGACTCGGCCCGCTCGGCCGAGTCGGCGACCTCCGCCGGGGATCCGGACGACACGTCGGAGCAGTCGGAACAGTCGGAACAGTCGCGGCCTGAGGAGCAGGAGGATGTGGCGGCCGCGGCGGACGCGCCGTCGTCGTCCTCCCGGCCGAGCCGGCTGACGGACACCTCCGACTCGGTCTACTCGGCCTTCCCGGGCCTGCGGCCGCCGAAGTCCTGAGGCCCGTTCCCCCGCCTCGGCCGACCCGCTTCCCCGGGGCCGGCCGGGTGTTCCCGGACGACGTCCGGCCGCGGTCTCGTCGACTTCGGGTTTGATCTGTCTCTCACCGGGCGCGTGCGGGGAATGGCCGCCCCGTCGCACCAGTTGGCTATTGGTGCGCTGCACATCGGTGTGCGGGGCCGAGCCGTGCCGCGGCTCCGACTCTGACACTGCGACCCGCCGGACGGGCGATCGCTCCGACGACCGATGAAAGGGCTGCTGCTTGGCAACCTCGACACAGTCTCCCGACCACGACGGCGCACCGCTGGTCACCGATGCTCCACGCTTCTCGCGCAAGCAGGTGGTGCTGGCGATCCTCGCGCTGGCCACCGGCGGCTTCGCGATCGGCACCACCGAGTTCGCGATCATGGGCCTGCTCCAGGAGGCCGTGGCCGATCTGGACGTCACCCGCTCGCAGGGCGGCCTGCTGATCAGCGCCTATGCGCTCGGCGTGGTCGTCGGTGCTCCGGTGCTGGGACTCTTCGGCGCCACCCGTGAACGGCGCTCCTACGCCCTGATCCTGCTGGGGCTGTTCACCGTCGGGCACCTGCTGAGTCTGCTCGCGCCGAACTATGAGCTGATGCTCGTCGCCCGTTTCATCTCCGGGCTGCCCCATGGGGCGTTCTTCGGCGTGGCCGCACTGATGGCCGCGCATCTGGCCGGGCCGACGAAGCGTTCCCGGGCGATCGCCGTGGTGATGGGCGGTCTGGCCGTCGCCAATGTGATCGGCGTGCCAATCGTGACGTGGGCGGGTCAGCAGTTCGGCTGGCGCTGGATGTTCGCCATCGTGATGCTGCTGGCGGTGATCACCATGATCGCAGTGGCGACACTGACTCCTCGGCAGGAGCCGCATGCCTCAGCCTCGAAGCGCGGCGAGCTCAAGGGTCTGGCCAACCGGCGGCTGTGGGTCGGCATCGGACTCTCGGTGATCGGCTTCTCCGGAATGTTCGCGCTGTACTCCTACATCTCCCCGGTGATGACCGACGTGACCGGGCTGGATGCGACGTACCTGCCGTGGGTCGTGGGGCTCTACGGCTTCGGCATGGTCTGCGGCAACTTCCTGGGCGGCTGGAGCTCGGACAAGACAGTGCTGGGCACCGTCGTGCTCGCGATGAGCCTGGTGGCGGTGTTCATGGTGCTCTTCGCAGCCACCGCCCACGTGGTGGTGCCGGCGCTGTTCTTCCTGTTCCTGGTCGGCGTCTCCGCCTCCGCGCTGGGTCCGGCGATGCAGACGCACCTGATCGACGCCACCCCGAACTCCCCGCAGCTGGCGGCCTCGCTGCACCACTCAGCCTTCAACGCCGCCAACGCGCTCGGCGCGGCCATGGGCGCGGCCGTGATCGACCTGGACTGGGGCCTGCGGGCGCCCAGCTACGTCGGGTCGATCGCGGCGGTCATCGGCGTGGCCATCACGATGTACGCGGTGGTGCTGGCCCGCCGCGCCCACCCCGGGCAGCCGGTGCTGAAGCCTGTGCGGGGGTGAAAGTCCTGGCTCGCATTGCCCAAGTTGCCACGATACCCGCCCACAACGCCCAACGGCCCGCTTCAATACCAATGAGCTCAGGACTCTCATGCGACGCCGTACGGGGCATAGTCGTAACGACCGACCCTGCGACACTCCCCAGGTGCCAACGCCCTACATGCTCGGCGATGCTAATTGGCCAATGACCGAGGACCTTTCACAACAGCCAGTACGCAACGAACGCAAGTCACGCGAGAACCTCGCACCCGATCTCCCTCGATAAAGCACCTAGGATTGAATCATGCTTCGCCGAATTGATCCTAAAGCTCCGTGGCGGTCGCTTGACCAGAACTTCTGGCCCGAAGACCTCCCGCTTGGCGGCCGGACCGTAATCTACGGCCACAACGGCAGCGGAAAATCGACCCTATCTGAGCTACTGCTCGAACTGGCCGAGGGATCGTCACCTACTGATCTCGTATGGGAAGACCACGAGAAAAAACGGACCACCATCAATTCAGGAGAAGTGATCGCCGCACCACCCATATCGGTCTTCACACGCAAATGGGTGGAAACGAACCTGTCAGCGTTCCTCGACGGCGAGAGCGCCTCTGCCATTGTGACGCTGGGCCATGAGGCGATCGACGCTAAAGAGGAGGAAACTCGGCTCACAGACGAGATTGACAAACGACTAGCTGAGGCGAACAAAGCTGAGGAGCGACGGAAGGCCGCGAACGCAGAAGTCGACAATCTAGCCCGAGCAGTCCAGGATCGCCTTGTAGCCGAGCTCAAAGAGTTCGACTACAGCTACTTCACAAAGAACCGCTTCACGATTGCCAGAGTCAAACACGACCTTCGCAGCTTCGAGGGTGAGGCTCCTGACAGCAAAGCCCACGCTCAGGCCTTGAAGCGACTGGCCGAGCGGGCTCCCACGCCTATCCCTGAGGTTCCGGCGCCGCCCGAGGGGATCACAAGCGAATTGCAAGGCCTGTCAGACCTCCTCGCCGAAACTCCGACTCGAGCCGCTATTGCGGCCCTAGAAGACAATCCAACGGCCCAAAAATGGGTCGAGGATGGACTTGAGCTCCACGAAGGGGTCGACCACTGCTTCTTCTGCGCTGGGGAGATAACCAACGAGCGGCATACGCAATTGGCCCGCCACTTCGACGAGAGCTGGCTCAGAATCCGGGGCAGAACCAAGACCCTGATAGAGGCTGTCACTCGCGAGAAGCAGCAGCTCTCTGCTTGGCTCTCCAAATTGCCCGCCACTGACAGCCTGGCTGGTGATGTAAAACCGGCGTACGAGGAAGCATGGAAGAACACGGAGAAAGAGGCAGGAAAAAGGCTCGACGTTCTGGAGACTATTGAAACGACTCTCGCCATCAAAGCTGACGACCCAAGCGCAGCCCCCGAAGCTCCCGACTGGTCAGTTCTCCTTAGTGCGCTTTCCACTGCAACGCTCAATCAAGCAGTAGCCCGACATAACGAGCAGGCGAATCACCACAGGGAGATGACCGCCGAGCGGACACGAACGGTCATGGATCACCTGGTTGGCACACAGGCCGAGGCCTTCCGCACACTTGAAGGGCAGGCCCAGGAGCTGGCATTCAGGAGCTCGGCATGCACGCAGACTGCGGAACAGACAGAGCGCCAACTCAATGAGGTTCGTCAGGCAATGTTCACGACCAAGGACATGGCCGACACTCTCACTCGCGATCTATCCCGCGTCTACGGCAATGGCCACCTCAGCGTGACCGTGACTGAGGACGGGAAGTCGTACGAGTGCCGCCGAAGCGTCAATGCCGCATCGAACCTCAGTGATGGTGAGCGAACAACCCTCTCATTGCTCTACTTCCTGCGAAAGCTAGAGGACGAGCAGACCCCTGGTGGGGACCCGTCGAAGCGGATCGTGGTCATCGACGATCCATCCAGCTCCCTCGACCGTGAATCACTATTCTCCACACATCAGTGGCTTGTAGACAAACTCAAAAGATTCGGTCAGTACATTGTGCTAACGCACGATTTCAACCTACTTCGACTGTTCCTCAAGTCCCAAAACAATACTTGGGGAAAGTCCATGAAAAAAATAGACCAGGGAAACTCGAATGAGTCAACATTTCCCAAGGTGTCATTCCTAGAAATGTATGCCGACGTTATTGGCGGACAGCGCCGATCACAGTTCGACAAGCTTCCGCGATTTTTGCTCAACAATATCTCCGAGTACGCCTACCTCTTCTCGATGGTCATGACGGGAATAGCCAATCCAAAAGACCACGAGCGCCTCTTCTTGTTGCCGAACGCGAGCCGCCGAGTTCTCGAGATCTTTGCGAGCTACAAGGCGCCCCACCGGACCAACTTCCTCCAAGCACTTGAGGAACTAGTCCGAGCCCAGGACGGCGAGCCGTACCGTGATGTATACGACTTCTGCAACCGATTTTCGCACGGCGAAGGCAACGAGAGTGTCGATGTGCTCGATGCACGGACTGTGCACGGCCAGATCATGCGCTGCATGCAATTCCTGAAAGAAGTCGACGGAGAGCATTTTGAGCGCATGTGCACAGCTACGGACGTTGATCCCACTATGCTCCCGCAGGGACCGATGGACAAGGTCAGCGGACAATCATAGCTTTGGCGACAGCTCCGACTATCAACCCCGGGTCGAACAGGAACCCCCAAGGAACGCGGCCCTTGATCTTCGAGGCTCGAGGCCAGACAGGCAGGGACCATCACGCCTGCTACCAGCAACCGCCGACCACCGATCTTAGCGACTGTGGTTGGTCACACCCATGTCAGAGCTCGAACATATATTCGGAACAGGTACACTGCACAGACTTGCATGCTTCTGCAGTTGCCACTGATTGCGCGAGAAGCACGCAACCCGCTTTGGGCTGAGACAGCACCTGAGCCAGACCAGGGCACGAGCTGCAATGACGCGCTTCGCTCAGTAAGCTGGAAGCTAGCACCGCCGCACCCGCGGCGTGACCGCATCGGACCGAGGAGACAGACCACCGTGACAACTATCGTGGAACCTCATGCCTCCCCCACGACGACCGTTGGGCAGGAGAGTTCGACGAGGACTTTCAGATTCGGCGAGCTCTTCTCCGGACCCGGCGGTCTGGGCCTGGCAGCCAAGCGAGCCTCTCGGCCGGGACAGCGCATCGTTCACCAATGGGCCACGGACTACGACGCCGACACGTGCCGGACGTACTCGTACAACGTGTGCGGAACCCAGGACGACCCGTCAGTCGTGAACGCGGACATCCGGACTCTTGATTACGACGTGCTGGCCGAACTCGGAGATATCGACGGCCTCGCCTTCGGCTTCCCCTGCAATGATTTCAGTGCTGTCGGCGAGCGCAAGGGCTTCGACGGAGAGTTCGGCCCTCTCTATACATACGGAGTCGAGGCGTTGCGGCGTTTCCAACCGGACTGGTTCCTGGCAGAGAACGTCGGAGGCATTCGGGCCAACGGGGGCGCGGCTCTGAAGCGCATCTTCAAGGACATGCAGGACGCCGGCTACCGCATCTACCCACACTACTACCATTTTGAGGACTACGGTGTTCCTCAGGCGAGGCACCGGATGATCGTCGTCGGAATCCGGTCGGACCTCAACGTCGAGTTCGAGGTCCCCGACCCCAAGCGTTTCGCGGACGTGGATGTCACGGCTCGCACGGCGCTTGCCAACATCGATCCAGATGCGCCCAACCAGGAAGCGACCAGGCAGTCCGAGGTCGTCGTAGAGCGGCTGGGGCACATTCCACCTGGCGGCAATGCATGGATCGGCGATATGCCGGAGCATCTGCAGATCAAGACCAAGACGCGCCTGTCATCGATCTATCGCCGCCTCGATCCGGACAAACCGGCCTATACTGTCACCGGCTCGGGCGGCGGAGGCACGCACATCTATCACTGGTCCGAACCGAGGGCTCTGACGAATCGTGAACGCGCCCGCCTGCAGACGTTTCCCGACACGTTCGAGTTCCTCGGTTCCAAGGAATCGGTACGCAAGCAGATCGGCATGGCGGTCCCCCCGCAGGGGGCCCAGGTCATCTTCGAAGCTATCCTGGATTCCTTCGCCGGGGAACCCTACTCATCAGTCGATCCGTCGTTGGCAGATCTCATCCCTCAGGACTGATCGGCGCTCCCCAGGGCCTCCGCGACGTCCTGGACCGTGATCTCACGTCCCAAAGACCAGAGCTCCAGGAGGTCGTCATGTGTCATTGCCGATTCCGGGTACTCGTGGATGAGGTTCCGCCACGCCCGGATCGAAATACCAGAACCTGCGATCCCGGCCTTGTCGATGACGTTTCGGAGCTTCCCATCGAAGCTGGGCACGAAGCCTCCTGCGATGTACATGAAGAAGCGTAGAGGGCGCCCTTCCACTCCAGCGGCGTAGTCGGGGACGTAGTCTGCATGCATTCGCAACTGGTGATCGTGAGGCAGGTCGTACGCGGCGTAGGCCTTCGTATCGATGATGCCGCCCCAGGAGTCTGACCACACTTCGACGTCGGGGACCGTCCCCGCCTGGCCGACGTGTTCGGCACCGAGACCGAAGACCTCGCTGAGGACGGTCTCCGTGGCTTTCTCGAACGTGATCGCCTCTTCAGTCCCTCGATAGGCCATCTGTTCGTATCGGTCCAGAAACGCACTCTTGCCGGTTGCCGGAGAACTGATGATTGCCGCCAGCGTCTTAGCTACGGTCTGACGGTCCAGCCCACAATGATTCACTACGGCATCGATCACTTTGTCCGTCACTTCCGTGACCATCTCGGTCTCGTACAGACGCGCCAGCGACCCCGTCACGAGTGCGTGATTGCGATCGGTCTCGCTGCGACCCCTGATGTCACGAACCAGTCGCTGGTCCTTCGTCATACCGACCTTGACGCCATATCCCCGCTGGAACGCTTTCTTCGATTCCGCGAGTGCGAACTTGTCGTTCTCAGGCTCGTACATTGTCTCGAGGGGTTTGGCCCCCCACTCGTCGACGACCTGGTCGATTTCCTTCACCAGTTCTGGGTTCAAAGCCGTGACCGTCCGCTCCCGCGCGCCGTATACCTCGCCGGGTGCAGGCACCGCATAACCGATGTAACGAAGCCACTGGACGAAGGTGTCAGCGATATCTCCGAGCGTGCCGCCACCTTCGATGAGTTTGTCCGCCGTCCAGTCCTTCTTAGACCTCGGCGACGCGAACTTCCTCGCAAAGGACTCTTCCAGAGTCGTGGTGTCGTGAAGCCGGAATTCGCGGATCTGTACTGCAGCTTGATCGACGGCCCGATCTGTATGAGATGTCATATAGGGGATCACGCAGGATGCGATCTCCCGGTCGGTCAGATATCCTTCGATCTTCGGATGCTTCAGCAACTTGAGCAGGGCCACGAATGGGCGCAGCTTGAAGATGCGATCTACGTTCTGGGCGATGGAAAACGCCGACGGGAACTGATACGCGAGGATCTGTTTGCGGAGAATGGGGAGTGCATCTTCCTGGTCAACCAGGGCCTGTCCGGCGAGGGTCAGGTGGATTTCCTCCCTCGAGTCCGGCGAGTCCTGGTGGTGGAAGAAGAGCCCGAGGCTGTAGAGCAAGGCGGCGTGGGTACGGCCCCCGCTTCCGCCTCGACCGCGGGCTCTCTCTGTGTACTCCCCCTGGCGCTTCAGACCCAGCTCGACGAGACGATTCTCGTAGGCCATCTGCAGTTCTCGGTTCCCGGACCACTTCTGCCCGGAAGCGACGCCGGCGAAAGCCGCCAACGACTGGGGAACGTTGACAGGCTTTCGGTGGGGTCGAGTGATCCACCAATAGGGCTTTGGCATAGTCCAGGACCTCCTGGAGAGACGTGAGCATTGACGTACCTATACCCTAGTCATGACCAGCGACGAACATGTCTCGAAGGACACGCATCGTGGGCTCTTGGGCCTCCTCGGAGAACGCGAGACTGACCATGCGCGCCAATCGCGCCCGGGACACCAAGCCCGAGCTCGCGGTGCGCCGCCTGCTCCACGCCCGGGGCCGGCGGTACCGCGTCTCGTACCGGCCGCTCCCCCAGGACCGCCGGCGCAGCGTCGATCTCGCCTTCGCCCGGAAGAAGATCGCGGTGCTCATCGACGGCTGCTACTGGCACGGTTGTCCGGAGCACTTCATCATGCCGAAGAGCAACGTCGACTACTGGTCCGCCAAGATCGCGCGGAACCGGGAGCGCGACGCCGAGACGACACTCCTGCTGCAGGAGGCCGGTTGGACAGTGCTGCGCTTCTGGGAGCACGAGGACCCGGAGCACATCGCCGCCGCCGTCGAACGCGCTCTGGACGGCCCGGCCGGCTGACCCGGACCGCCTCCCTCACTCCGCGAAGTGTCGCCGCGCCGAGCGGATCACCGACCGCAGCTGCTCGGCGTCGGGCAGGTTCTCCGCGTGCACCGGCGTCTGATGGTCCACGTAGTAGAACGAGGCTTCGATCTGCCGCAGGTCCACGCCGTAGTTCAGGCTGAAGGCCAGCCGGTAGATCGCCAGCTGCAGCTGCTTGTTCCGCAGGTCCTCGCCCTTCGGCACGCGCCCGGTCTTCCAGTCGACCAGGTGCCAGCTGCACCGGCTCATCAGCGCGTTGCGCTCGTCGCGGGGCAGCATCTGCCACCGGTCGAAGTCTTCGGTGAGCACGTCGTCGCCGTCGGCGGTGGTGCCGAAGACCGCGTCGATGCGGCCGCTGATGGTCACTCCGTCCAGCGACGTCTTCATCGCGATCTCCATCGCCGCCATCTGCCGCTCCCCCCACGGCGAGACCTCCAGGGCCTCGCGCACCTCAGCGATGCCGAAGGCCTCGTCCAGGTGCTGATCGCCCTCCAGCGGATCCTCCACGCCGTCGAGGCCGGCCTTGTGCCCGTAGAAGTCCTCGATGAAGGCATGCACCGCGGTGCCGCGACGCATCACGTAAGAAGGTTTCTTCGGCACCGGGCGCAGGTACTGCTGGGCGACGTCGGCGCTGTCCTTCTCCAGCTCCACGAACCGTGAGGTGCTCAGGTTCTGCGGCATCTGCGGCCGGCCGATGGGCCGCCGGGCAGTCAGGAACCGGTCGACCACCCACTGGGCTTCCTGCTCCACCTCGCTGGCCGGATCCGGCTCCACTCCCTCGGCGACGGCCCGACGCACTGCCTCCAGGCTCGCCTCGACTGCCGGTCGACGGGTGATCGGGGTGAGCTCGCCGTCGTCCACCGGTTCCAGTTCCGGGGCGCGCCAGGGCTGGTCGGCGAAGCGACGCTCCACATAGCGGCGCACCGGCGTGGTCGCCAGCGGATCGATCGGCCAGTCGACGCCGAGCTTCTCCGTCCCGCGCGGGTTGGGCTCGTTCGTGAACTCCTTGGCGACCGCCTCGTCGTCGGGGTCGGACGACTCCTCGAGCAGCGGATCGGCGACCTCGTCGGGCAGCCGCAGCTCCCGGGTCTCGCCGGTCTCGTCCTCGGCCGTCATCCACTCGACGCCGTCGACCTCGGCCAGCTCGCGCAGGAACACGGAGGGCAGATTCCCCTTGGTCGCCCCGTAGAACCGCGCCCCGGTGGCCAGCAGCAGCCGCTCCGCCCGGGTGACGGCCACATAGACCAGCCGCCGCTCCTCCTGCCGGGAGAACTCCTTGATCTGCTTCTTATACGACGCCACTTGGGATTCGTCGATGCCCAGCCGCTCGGCTTCGGCCTTGCGATAGGCGGTGTCCGCGGCCTCTCCGGAGGCGGCCGACCACAGCGCCACCGTCTCCTGGTCGCTCTCCCACTGCGGCAGACTCTCGGCGTCCCCGCGCAGCGGTGCGGGCAGCTGACCGTTCCGCTGCAGCCAGTGATCGGCCTTGTCCGAGGGGAACTGGCCCTCGCGCAGGCCGACGACGGCGACGACCTCCCACTCCAGGCCCTTCGAGGCGTGGACGGTCAGCAGCTGCACCGCCCCCGGCGTCGGCTCCACCGACGCCTGGGCGAGGCCGTTCTCCTGGTCCTCGGCGGCATCGACCCACTCCAGGAAACCCGTGAGATCCGCACGGCCGGGCGCCTGGGCGACGAAGGACTCGGCATGCTGGATCAGCGCGTCCAGCTGACGGGTGGCGGTATGCTGCTCCTCCCCCGGCCGGGTCAGGACTTCGACGCCGAGCCCGGTGTCCTCGATGATTCGCTCGATCAGCGAGGACAGGTCCAGGCCCGCGGCACCGCGCAGCCGCTGCAGATCCTGCTGGGCCGCGCGCAGCTGGGCCAGGCCCTCGGCGCTGAAGCCTGCGATGTCGGGATGCTCGCCGTCAGGGTGATCGGCCTCCCCCGGCAGCTGGGCCAGCGCCTCGACCAGCGAGGCCATCTCGGCGACCTCCTGGGCCGGGGCCGCGGCGTCGGCGTCGTCGGACGCCGGGGTGCCGGACTCCCCGGCTGCTCCGCGTTCCTCGGCCTCCCGCGCCGCCCGCTTCTCGCGGCGCTTCACCAGC
>NZ_AFRW01000104.1 GCF_000220985.1 Nesterenkonia sp. F | reverse complement strand
GGAGCTCGGGGACCCAGCGCCGCCGGAGTCCCGGTCATCCCCTGAACGGGACTCCGACGGCCAGCAGCATGTCGCGCAGTCGCGTCGGATGACGCAGATCGGCCCAGACCCATCGCACGACGCGCAGTCCCAGTCGGCGCAGGGCATCCTCGCGCAGCTTCTCCTCCACGACGACGTCTTCCGGTCGTCGGCCGGCGAGCAGTTCGGGCTTCTGGTACTTCGCCAGGCCGTCGAACTCGCCGACGATGCCGTGATCCGGCCAGAAGAAGTCCACGCGCACTCGGCTCCCGCCGTCGACGTCGAACCGGACCTGCAGCTGCGGAGGCTCCAGCCCCCATTGGTCCATGAGGACGCGGGAGACCGACTCGCCCACCGACTCGGCTGCGGCGTCGGCGAAGGCCCAGCAGGACTCCCAGCGCCGGCGGGCCTTCTTCGTCCGCAGGAAGCCGTCCCAGGCCAGCAGGTCCTCCTCGCTGATCGGCCCGTGGGCCCGCGGCGTGCCGCGGGCGACGGAGTCCAGGGCGGCGACGGCGGCCGGCCGCGACATCCGCGGGATCGTGTCGAGCAGCGCCAGGGGCAGCGGCTCGACGCGGAATCCCGCCTCGGGCCCGAGACACCAGGGGACCGAGCCCGGCGGGAGGATCGTCTGGTCCAGCCCGCGGTCTCCTCGGATCAGAGCTTCGCGGAGCTCGGGACGGCTCATGCCGGCCGGCAGCGGGGCTTCGTGATGGCGCAGAGGGTGCGGAGGGGGAACGTCGCGGCGATAGGTCGCGGCGGACCGCCGGACCCCGGCTTCGGGGGAGCGCCGTGTGCGCACCGTGACGTCGCGCGGAGGCTCCAGGAGGCTGACGCCGTGCAGCAGCAGGGCGGATTCTCGGCAGAACACCGGGGCCGGGGAGCGGTGCGCGGCGGCGACGGTCGCGATGGTCGAGCGTTCCCAGGGCGGAGCGTCGGACCACCGCTCGGCGTCGGTGTAGATGCCGCGATGCAGGCGCACCAGTTCGCCGCGGCGGGCCGCGCGTCCCAGACGGGTGCCGGTGTGGTCGCCGTCGTCGGTGGGCCGAGCTTTCGTCAGCTGGACAGGGAGCGGAGAGGTCGATGCGGATCTCATGCGCTCAGCGTGCCGGAGCGGTCGGCCTCGTGGGCAGTGAGTGCCGGGTCCTGTGGAGAACACGGCGTGTCATCACTGGAGATCCCCGAATTTTCGCAGGATCACCGTGATACAACGCGGTGTCCCTGCGAAGACTCGGGGAACGTGCGGCCACCAGATCCGCCGGTCGTCCGATCGTCCAGCGGCTCGGCCCCGCTCAGCCGACCGGCGGGCCCAGGATCAGCAGCACCACGAAGACCACGACGACGGCGGCCGCCAGCAGCCCGCCGATCAGCAGCGGATGCGCCAGCAGCAGGCGCAGGAGCCGATCGTGCCAGGCGTGGTCCCGCGGATCCTCGGTCGCGACGGTGCGCCAGGAGCCGTCCAGCCGACCGCTGCGGTGCAGCCAGACGTCCGCGGGGATCGTCGCATAGGGGATCACCGCGCTGATCAGCGCGATCGCCGTCGGGCCGAGGCGCCAGCGCTGATTCTTCGCGGCGATGATCGCCACAGCGCCGTAGGCGAGGAAGACGAGACCGTGGATCCCGCCGCCGATCGAGACGGCGACGTCCAGCCCGGCGGTCGAGCGCAGGATCATCCCGCCGATGAGCAGCGTCCAGGAGACGGCCTCGGCGACGGCGAACAGGCGGAACAGGCGAGCGGGGGTGCGGACCACGCGGCTCCTCGGGCTCCTCGGGGATGTTCGGGCGGGGTGGGCGACGGCGGCGTCGGGGCGCAGCCGGACCGAGGGTCATCGTACGTGGTCGAGCTGGAGGCCGGTGCTGTCCTGCCGTGTCCTGCCGGGACTCCGCGTCGTGTGCCGGGCGGCTCGCCTCCTGCGCCCTCGCGCGGTCCCGCCCTGCACAGCCGTCGTCGACGTCAGCGCCGCGCGGTAGCGTGGTGCCCATGGCCAGTCGCAGCAGCTCGCGCAGCAAGTCCGCGCCCACCTTCGAGTGCACCGAATGCGGCTGGCAGACCGTCAAATGGGTCGGCCGCTGCCCGGAGTGCCAGGCCTGGGGCTCGGTGCAGGAGAAGGGCCAGGTCACCGCCCGCACCACGGCCTCGACCAGCCTGGTGGAGCCTGCCCGGGCCATCGGCGACGTCGATGCCACCGTCGCCCAGCACCGGCCCACCGGGATCGGCGAGCTCGACCGCGTCCTCGGCGGCGGTCTGGTGCCTGGGGCGGTGATCCTCATGGCGGGCGAGCCCGGCGTCGGCAAGTCCACGCTGCTGCTGCAGCTGGCCGCCGCCGTCGCCCGAGGGTCCCAGCCCGGCGAGCGGCCGGACGGCGGGGAACTCGGGGCCGAGGCCGGAGGCGAGGCCGCCGACGACGGCGCGCGGCGGCCGGTGCTGTACCTGACCGGCGAGGAGTCGGCCGCCCAGGTGAAGAAGCGCGCCGAGCGGACCGAGTCGCTCGCCGACGCGCTGCATCTGGCCGCGGAGTCCGACCTCGGGCAGGCGCTGGGCCAGATCGAGCACCTTGACCCGGCGCTGACCATCATGGACTCGGTGCAGACGCTCTCCTCCGGCGAGGTCGAGGGGGCGGCCGGCGGGGTGACCCAGATCCGCGAGGTCACCGCCTCGATGATCGAGGCCGCCAAGCGGCGGAACATGACCACCATCCTGGTCGGCCACGTGACCAAGGACGGCGGCATCGCCGGCCCGCGGATGCTGGAGCACCTGGTCGACGTCGTCTGCCAGTTCGAGGGGGATCGGCACTCGCGGCTGCGCCTGCTGCGGGCGGTGAAGAACCGCTACGGCCCCACCGACGACGTCGGCTGCTTCGACCTGCACGAGGCCGGGCTGACCTCGCTGGCCGATCCCTCGGGCCTCTTCGTCTCCGCGCTCTCCGAACGGGTGCCCGGCACCTGCATCACCATCACGCTGGAGGGGCGTCGCCCGCTGACCGCCGAGGTGCAGGCGCTCATCGCCGAGTCCCCGGCCTCCCAGCCGCGGCGCGCAGTCTCCGGACTGGACTCGCCGCGGGTGTCGATGCTGCTGGCGGTGCTGCAGCGTCGCGCCCGGCTGGCCACGCTCTCCTCCTCGGAGGCCTATGTGGCCACCGTCGGCGGCGTGCGGATCACCGAGCCCGCCGCAGATCTGTCGATCGCACTGGCAGTGGCCTCCGCCGCGCTGGAGAAGCCGCTGCCGAGCCGCTTCGTCGCCTTCGGCGAGGTCGGCCTGGCCGGAGAGGTTCGCCCGGTGCCCGGGCTGCAGCGCCGCCTCCAGGAGGCGCAGCGGCTGGGCTTCACCCACGCGATCATCCCGCGCGGCGTCGGCCGCGACGCCGGACCCGGAGGCCCGGAGATCCCCGAAGGACTGCGGGTCAAGGAGGTCGGCTCGCTGCCCGAGGCGCTGAATCTGGTGCTCGACGGCGGTCCGCCGCCGAACGCCCAGGAGTGAGGTCCGGCCGCGGCCGGCCGCATGGGACCGGCGCTCGCGACGGCGGCGTCGTCGCACCGGAATCATTCCGCCGGGGTCACTGCGGCAGCGTGATGCCCGCGTCGGTCTGTCGTGCCAGACCGTCGGCCAGCAGCGAGTCGAGGCAGCGGCGGCGCTGTTCGGCCGAGGCCTCGGGCAGGTCCAGGCCGTCGAGCAGCGCCTCGGGGGCCACCGGCTCGCCGCGGCGGAGCACCGCCATGATCGCCCCGCGGACCTGCCGGTCGGTGCCGGCCCAGGCCTGGCCGCGGGTCTTCTGCTCCTCCGTGGGCGGCGGGAAGTCTGCGGCGCGCCAGCTGCACAGCTCCGCCACCGGGCAGATCGCGCACTGCGGCGAGCGGGCGGTGCAGATCAGGGCGCCGAGCTCCATGGTCGCCGCGTTCCACGCGCAGGCGGTGCGGCCGCCGTCGGGCTCGGTCGCCGGCATCAGCTCGACGGCGAGCCGGCGCTGCGCGGCGGTGTAGGTCTGGCCGGGCAGCGCCGCGCCGGAGAAGACCCGGGCGTGGACGCGCCGGATGTTGGTGTCGACGACGACCTCCGGACGACCGAAGGCGAAGCAGGCCACCGCGGCGGCGGTGTACTCGCCGATGCCGGGCAGAGCGCGCAGCTCCTCGCGGCTCTCGGGCACGGCTCCGCCGTGGCGCTCGACGATGGCCTCCGCGGCGGCCTGCAGTCGCAGGGCGCGGCGCGGATAGCCCAGCCGGTCCCAGACGGTGAGGATGTCGGCGGCGGGCGCGGACGCGGCGTCGGCCGGCGTCGGCCAGCGACGCAGCCACTCCTCCCAGCGGGGGAGCACGCGCGCGACGGGAGTCTGCTGGAGCATCACCTCGCTGACCAGCACGCCCCACGGCGTGCACTCCGGGCGGCGCCAGGGCAGATCGCGGGCGTGCTCTGCGAACCAGTCGACCACGCGGGCATGCACGTCGTCGGGGCTCGGCGGATCCGGCAGCTCTGCGGAGCCGGCGGGCACGGCCTCGCGGACGGGGTCGGTCGGAGAGGGCATCCCTCCATCGTAGGAGAGGCGGGCGGGCCGGCCGGTCAGCGCGTCAGGCCTCGCGGGACACGCCCAGCGTGGTGATCAGCTCCTCCACGCGGGACCGGATGTCGTCGCGGATGCCGCGCACCGCCTCCACCCCCTGGCCGGCGGGGTCGTCGAGCTGCCAGTCCTCGTAGCGCTTCCCCGGGTAGAAGGGGCACTCGTCGCCGCAGCCCATCGTGATCACGACGTCGGACTCCTGCACGGTCGCCGGCGAGAGCTCGTCGGGGACCCGGGAGGAGATGTCGATGCCGGTCTCGGCCATCGCCTCCACGGCGACCGGATTGATCGACTCGGCCGGCTCGGTGCCGCCGGAGTGGACGACGACGGCGTCGCCGGCGAGTTCGCGCAGGAACCCGGCGGCCATCTGCGAGCGGCCGGCGTTGTTGACGCAGACGAACAGGACTGAGGGCCGGTGTTCGGCGTCGCGGGCGGTCTCGGGGGCGGTCTCGGAGGTGGTCATGACGGGCTCCTTCGGCATCAGGAGGGCGGGGTCAGGAGGAGGGGACGGATGGTGTCGAGGGCTCTCTGCGCGAGGACCGCGTCGGGAAGAAGCGCCGGGCCCACAGGGCGACGTAGACCAGGGCGACGAGGATCGGCACTTCGATCAGCGGGCCGACGATGCCCGCCAGGGCCTGGCCGCTGGCGGCGCCGAAGGTCGCGATGGACACGGCGATGGCCAGCTCGAAGTTGTTGCCGGCCGCGGTGAAGGACAGCGTGGTGCTGCGCGCGTAGCCCAGGCCGATCAGCCGGCCGATGATCATCGAGGCGCCGAAGGTGACCAGGAAGTAGACGGTCAGCGGCAGCGCGATCCTCGCGACCTGCAGCGGGTGGCCGGTGACCTGGTCCCCCTGCAGCGCGAAGAGCAGGACGATGGTGAACAGCAGGCCGCCCAGCGCCAGCGGATCGATGCGCGGCAGCACGCGCTGCTCGTACCACTCCCGGCCGCGGCGGCGCTCGCCGAGGGTGCGGGTCAGGAAGCCGGCGGCCAGCGGAATGCCCAGGAAGACGAGCACCGACAGGGTGATCGCGCCGATCGAGAACTCCGCGGATGTCGTCGGCAGGCCCAGCCAGCCCGGCAGCAGCTGCAGGTAGAACCAGCCGAGCACGCCGAACATGACGACCTGGAAGACAGAGTTGATCGCCACCAGCACAGCGCCGGCCTCGCGGTCGCCGCAGGCGAGGTCGTTCCAGATCAGCACCATGGCGATGCAGCGGGCCAGCCCGACGATGATCAGCCCGGTGCGGTACTCGGGCAGGTCGGGCAGCAGCAGCCAGGCCAGGGCGAACATGAAGGCCGGCGCCAGCAGCCAGTTGATCAGCAGGGAGGTGATCATCAGGCGCTTGTCACCCAGCACGGCGCCGGTCTCGTCGTAGCGGACCTTGGCCAGGACGGGGTACATCATGACCAGCAGGCCCAGCGCGATCGGCACCGAGACTCCGGCGACCTCCACCGCCTCCAGGGCCTCGCCGATCCCTGGGACGACGGCGCCCAGGCCCAGCCCCAGAGCCATGGCCGCCAGGATCCACACCGGCAGCAGGCGGTCGAGCACGGAGAGCTTCGCGACGACGCCGGCGGCGTCCTCGGGGGCGCCGTCAGCGGCGGGGGCCGAGGGTGGTGCGGCGGGCGAGGGGGAGTCTGGCGTCGGCACGGTGCTCCTGGGTCTGCGGTCGCGGGGCTGCAGGGATTCGGCTGCGGCCCCGGGCTCGGTCGTCGAGGGGGCGGTCGAGAAGTCGTCGGCCGACGGTCGGTCCGGGTGTCCGGCGGGTCATCGACAGCGGTCGATGCGTCGAGTATCGTCGTGGGCATCGACCATTGTCAATATCGATGGGCGTCGATGACTCGGCGGGGGCGTCGCGAGGATCGCCTCGAGACAGTCGGTGCTGGACGCCTCATCGGAGGGAGCCCCATGAGTTCTGCGCCGGCCTCCGACCCGCAGTCGGCATCTGCCCGTGCGGCCGTGCCCGGCGTCGTCGGGCTGTCCGCGGACGCCCCGGGCGCGGCGGATCTCGTCCGGCCGGCCGGCGTCGACACCTGCTGCACTCCGGCGGCGTCGGGAGCGTCCGCGCTGGACGTCGAGGAGGCGGGTCGGCTGGCCGTCCGGCTGAAGGCCCTCGCCGACCCGACCCGGCTGCGCGTGCTCTCGCTGCTGGCCGCCGACCCGCGCGGGGAGGCCTGCGTCTGTGATCTGACCGAGCCGCTCGGCCTGGGGCAGCCCACGGTCTCGCACCACGTGAAGGTCCTCGTCGACGCCGGGCTGGTCACCCGCCGGCGGCGCGGCTCCTGGACCTGGTGCGCCGTGGTGCCCGAACGGCTCGAGGAGATCGCCGCGAGCATCG
>NZ_AFRW01000105.1 GCF_000220985.1 Nesterenkonia sp. F | reverse complement strand
AGGGTTAGCGGAACTAATGTGTGTATAGATTCGCCCCGGATCCTCGGCATGGCAACGAAGTAGCGGGCTCCACATGCTCTAGGAGCATGTGGCATGCCCCTTCCTGGAAATCAGCCCCGCTGTGAGGTATGCGCTGACAAGCTGGTCAAGAACGGCACCACCAGCGCCGGACGGACCAGGTGGCGATGCCGACGCTGCGGAGCCTCGAAGACCCAGCAGCGAACCGATATCACCGCCCGGGCCGAGATCCGCAGCTTCCACCGATGGGTGCTCTCCTCCGACTCTCAGCACCAGTTCGGTCTCACCGATCGGGGCTTCCGCAAGAGGATCGCCTGGTGCTGGGACATCGAGGTGCCCCGGCCCACACCGACCGGCGAGGTCCATCGCCAGATCCTCGTCGATGGCACCTACTTCCAAGACTGGTGCGTACTCATCGCCTACGACGCCGCCCACGTGCTGGGCTGGCAATGGTGCGCCACTGAGAACAAGCCCGCCTGGGCCGCACTGCTGAGCCAGCTGCCGGGCCCGGATGTGGTGGTCACCGACGGCGGGCCCGGGCTGCGCGCGGCCCTGGACCAGCAGTGGCCCGGCGCCGCCATCCAGCGCTGCTACTTCCACATCTACGCCGCTGTGCGCCGGCACATCACCCAGGCCCCGAAGCTGGAGGCCAACCAACAGATCCTGGCGCTGACCAAGCGGCTGATGAAGGTCGGCGACCTGGACGCTGCAGCCGCCTGGATGGGGGCCTATGCCTCCTGGGAGGCGAAGTGGGCGCAGTTCCTGGCTGAACGCACCTACGCCCGCCCCGGGGTCGAGCGGCCCGGCTGGGTGAAACCGCATCAGCGCTGGTGGTACACCCACCTGCGCAGCCGTCGAGTCCGGGGACTCTATCGACAGCTGATCAGCGACAAGTCACTGTTCACCTGGCTGGAGCCCGACTACCTCGACAGCGAGAGAACCCCGGTGGTGGCCAGGACGACCTCTCCGCTGGAAGGAGGTCCGAACAGAGCGATCAAGGATCTGCTGCGAACTCACCGCGGAATGCCCGAGGCCCATGCGCGCCGGGCGGTGGACTGGCTGCTCAACAGCCTCACCGAGGATCCCCACGATCCGTGGGAACTGGCCCGGGGCCACCTGCAGCGCTTGGCTGCCCCGCAACCATCTCCGCAGATCGAGGAGCCGATCGGGCCAGCGCTCTACGACACCGCCACCACTGCTGAGGAAGGGCTCTGGGCTCGCTCAGGCTGGGTGAGGAACCGATGACACGCCCGGGCTATACACACATTTGTTCCGCTAACCCGC
>NZ_AFRW01000106.1 GCF_000220985.1 Nesterenkonia sp. F | reverse complement strand
CCGCCGAGGACGCTCTGCGTCGGGCGGCCGCCCACGGACGCGCCGCCGCCGCCCTCCCCGGCTCGGTGATGCCGACGCCGGACGATCTCGACCTCGCCGCCGTCGTCGTGCAGCCGCTGCCGCGACGACCGCGCTGAGGTCCGCCCCCTGCGCCCTCCGCGGCGCTCCCCCGATCACTCGTCACCCCACCCCCGTCCATCGAAGGAACTCTGCCATGAGCAGCATCATCACACCGCAGCTGGTGAGCCTCGACGTTCTCGACCACACCGGGCCGCGCGAGGTCATCGACGCCCTCGCGGCACAGATCGCCGCCGCCGGCCGGACCGAGGACCCCGAGCAGCTGGCCGCCGACGCGGCCGCCCGCGAGGAGACCTCCCCGACCGGCATGCCCGGCGGCTTCGCCATCCCGCACTGCCGCACCTCCGCCGTCGAGGAGGCCACCCTGGCCTTCGCCCGGCTCGCCGCGCCGGTGGACTTCGGCGCCAAGGACGGCCCGGCGGACCTGGCCTTCTTCATCGCCGCCCCCGACGGCGCCGACAAGGCCCACCTGACCATCCTCGCCGCGCTGGCCCGCTCGCTGGTCAAGGCCGACTTCGTCACCGCGCTGCGCGAAGCCTCCTCCGCCGAGGAGGTCG
This sequence comes from Nesterenkonia sp. F, assembly GCF_000220985.1. Taxonomy (GTDB): domain Bacteria; phylum Actinomycetota; class Actinomycetes; order Actinomycetales; family Micrococcaceae; genus Nesterenkonia. Next base: position 16,450 of record NZ_AFRW01000106.1, on the reverse strand, counting down.
TCGAGCTGGTCACCTCCGCCGTCGAGCCGGCCGCGCCGACGGAGGAGGCCTCCGCCGAGGCGACGCCGGCGAGCTCCGCCGCTTCGGCCTCCTCCGAGCACGCCTCCACCGGCGGCGCCGACGGCGCCTCCGGGTCCGGTCCCCGCCGGCTGGTGGCGATCACCGCCTGCCCGACGGGCATCGCCCACACCTACATGGCCGCCGACGCGCTGAAGCAGGCCGCCGCCGACCGCGGCGTCGAGCTGCAGGTCGAGACCCAGGGCTCGGCCGGCGCCGAGGCCCTGCCGCAGGAGGCGATCTCCGGCGCGGAGGCGGTCATCTTCGCCACCGACGTCGACGTCCGCGACAAGGCCCGATTCGCCGGCAAGCCGGTGGTCGCCGTGCCGGTCAAGCGCGCCGTCGACGGCGCCGGCGAGCTGGTCGAGGCCGCGCTCGCCGCCGCCGACGATCCGCAGGCCGCCCGGGTGAGCGCCGCTGCGGCCGAGTCCTCGGAGTCCGGCGCCGAGGAGGACGAGCACTTCGGCAAGAAGATCCAGCGCGTGCTGATGACGGGCGTGAGCTACATGATCCCATTCGTCGCCGCCGGCGGTCTGCTGATGGCCCTGGGCTTCCTGCTCGGCGGCTACACCATCACCGACGTCTCCGAGGACGTCACGCTGAACAACGCGCTGTGGAACCTGCCCTCCGGCGACGAGCTGCCCGAGGACTTCGTCGGCATGGGCCAGCTGGGTGCCTACCTCGGGGCAGTGGCCTTCACCATCGGCAATGCCTCGATGGCCTTCCTGGTGCCGGCTCTGGCCGGCTACATCGCCTTCGGCATGGCCGATCGGCCCGGCATCGCACCCGGCTTCGTCGCCGGCTCGGTCGCCGGCATCATGGGCGCCGGATTCATCGGCGGCATCGTCGGCGGCGTGCTCGCCGGCCTGGCCGCCCACTGGCTCCGCTCGCTGGCCGTGCCGCGCTGGCTGGCCGGGCTGATGCCGGTGGTGATCATCCCGCTGCTGGCCTCCATCGTCTCCTCCGGACTGATGGTCCTCTTCCTCGGCGGACCGATCGCCCAGCTGACCTCCGGGCTGGAGTCCTGGCTGTCGGGCATGACCGGCACGGCGGCCGTGCTCCTGGGCCTCGTGCTGGGCCTGATGATGTGCGTGGACCTCGGGGGCCCGGTGAACAAGGTGGCCTACTCCTTCGCCGTCGCCGGCCTCTCGGCGGGCTCGGTGGCCGACAACCCAGCTCCGCTGATGATCATGGCCACCGTCATGGCCGCGGGCATGGTCCCGCCGCTGGGCATGGCGTTGGCCACCTTCCTCGACCGGCGGCGCTTCACCGCCGCCGAGCAGGAGAACGGCAAGACCGCGGTGCTGCTGGGCGCGGCGTTCATCTCCGAGGGCGCGATCCCCTTCGCCGCGGCCGACCCGCTGCGCGTGCTGCCCTCGTCCATGGTCGGCGGTGCGGTCACCGGCGCGCTGACCATGGGCTTCGGCATCACCTCGCAGGCCCCCCACGGCGGCGCCTTCGTGTTCTTCGCCATCGACTCCTTCCCGCTGTTCATGGTCTCGGTGCTCATCGGTGCGGTGGTCACCGCGCTGACCGTCGTGGCGCTGAAGCGCTGGGTTCGCCGAGGCGAACCGGCCGAGACGACGGCGGCCGAGCCCGTGGCGGCCTGACACCGGCGCGAACCGCTTAGGATGGTTCTCAGACCCGCGACGGCACCGTCGTCGCGGCCCTGAGGATTCCCTCACCGACCCCCGCAGACAGATCGATCCAGGAGGACGACCCCATGGCCCAGAGGACCGCCACCATCGGCTCGAAGGCCGGCCTGCACGCCCGCCCCGCGGCCGTGTTCGCCGAGGCCGCCGGCTCGCAGTCGGTGCCGGTGACCATCGCCAAGGCCGACGACCCGGAGGAGACCTTCGATGCGAGCAGCATCCTGGGCCTGATGGGCATCGGCGCCGAGTACGGTCACGAGGTCGTGCTCACCGCCGAGGGCGACGGCGCCGAGGAGGCGCTGGACGCGCTCGTCGAGGTGCTGGAGACCGAGCAGGACGGCTGAGTCCCGCCGCACCTCCCGCGCCCGCCGCGCGACAGAAGGGGGCCGCCGACCGGATCATCCGGTCGTCGGCCCCCTTCGTCAGCCGGTCTGCGCTCGGGCTGTGCGCGGGCTGCGGCTCAGTCCCAGAACTCCACGAGCCGCGCGTCGCGGCCGTCGAGCTCGGCCCAAGGCTTGGCGATCCGAAAACGGGCCAGCCCCGCCGTCGGCCAGCTGCCGGCCATCCGGAGCACCGGCTCCTCCTCGGAGTCGGCGGAGGCGAGCTCGCTGCTGAGCTCCTGGACGCCGGGCATGTGGGCGATCACCAGCAGCGAGCGCACCGTCTCCGGCGTCTCGTTGATCACCGAGAGCATCGCCCGCGAGGAGGCCAGATACAGTCGCGGCTCGTGATACGCCGTCGATCCCTTCTCCCCCAGCTGCTGGCCGACCCAGGTGCAGGTCTGCCGGGTGCGCATGGCGTCGGAGCAGATGATCCAGTCGGGATGGGCGCCCGCGTCCAGCAGCCGTGCCCCCACGGCGCGAGCCTGCTCGGCTCCCCGCTCGGTCAGCGTGCGGGCATGGTCCTCCTCGCTGAAGGAGTGCCCGGCCTGGGCGTGGCGAAGCACCAGCAGCTCGGCAGTCGACATCAGAGCCTCAGTTCGGATCGAGGTCGCAGGGAGATCAGATGGAGTATTCGGGCGCGGCCCAGACGGTGACCTCAGGGTGCTCGTAGAAGCGGTACCCCTGCCCGCGGACGGTGCGCACGGTGTTCGCCAGCCGGCCGAGCTTCGAACGCAGCCGCCGGATGTGGACGTCGATGGTGCGCTCGTTGGGCATCTGATCCGGGTCGGCGTGGCGCCACAGCGCGTGCAGCAGCTCCTCGCGCCCGACGGTCCGCGACCCGTTCTCGACCAGGTAGTTCAGCAGCTCGAACTCCTTGTAGGTCAGGTTGAGATCCTCGCCGTCGAGCTTGACCTCGCGCCGCGAGAGATCGATGAGCACCCCGGCCGACGACGGCGTCTGCGGAGCCGCCAGCGGGGCGTCCGCGGCGCGGTGGGCGACAGTCGGGTCCCCGAGAGCCTGGCGGACCACTTCCAGGTCACCGCCCTCGGCGGCCGCCGAGGCCATGGCCATGGCGATGTGCACCTGCGAGTCCGGGGCGATGGACTCGACGTAGTCGCGCATCTCGGTGGCGATGCGGTGCAGCGAGGTGCCGGCCGCGGAGGCGGCGTCCTCGTCCAGTCCCACGTAGACGACGAAGCCGCGGGCGACGACGTCGGGCTGGACCATCTGCGGGCCGCCGCCGTTCTGCGCGACCACCGGGACCGGCGCGGTGCGGGGCTGGGCCTCCGCCGAGGATGCTGAACCGGCGCGCCGCGAGCGTCCGCCCCGGGCCGCCGAGGACCCGGTCGACTGCCCCGCACGGCCGTCCTGGCCTCCGCGCACGCGACGGGCGAGCTCGGCGCGACGGGCGGCGTTGCGCACGGAGACGTGGACGTACCCGGGGTTCTGGGCCTGGCTGGAATCGGCGGACATGTGACCTGCTCTCTCCTGGCTGGTGCCGCTGGTCTCGTCAGTCCAGACTCTCCGTCACACATGAAATTTGCAAGTAATATAGACGCAGATCTTTCACATCGTGAGACAATACGGGGTCACCGTGTTCAGGATCACACTGTGCCCCGCGCGCCTCCCCGCACGCGATCCCTCGCCGCCCCGAGCGCGACCGAGAGCGCGACCGAGAGCGCGGGGCACCCTCACCGCACGACCGGATCCCTGTGAGATCAACGGAGGAGTGCCGAGGAACGAGCCACCGGCGGCACCGATGGCGGCGGACCCGCAGCGGGAACGAGCCCGCCGGGGACGCGAGCAGGCGGCGCATACCCGCTTCGACTGAACGCCTGCTGGACGGCTCCCGGATGGCCCGGACGGTCCGGACGCGGCGGCAGGTCCTACTCGGCCAGGCCGTAGAGCCGATCGCCGGCGTCGCCGAGGCCGGGGACGATGTAGGCGTTCTCGTCGAGCTTCTCGTCGATGGCGGCCAGGTACAGCTCGACGTCGAGGTCGCCGACCTCCTTCTTCAGCCGCTCGATGCCCTCCGGGGCGGCCAGCAGGCAGATGCAGGTCACCTGTGCGGCGTTGCGCTCCGTCAGGAAGCGGATGGACTCGGCCAGCGTGCCGCCGGTGGCCAGCATCGGGTCGAGCACGAAGACGTGGCGGCCGGTGAGGTCGTCGGGCAGCCGCTCGGCGTAGGTGATGATGTCGAGGGTCTCCTCGTTGCGCGCCATGCCCAGGAAGCCGACCTCGGCCGTCGGGATCATCGAGGTCATGCCCTCGAGCATGCCCAGCCCGGCGCGCAGGACCGGGACCACCAGCGGCGTCGGACCCGCCAGCTGCGTGCCCTCGGTCTCGGTGACCGGAGTGGTGATGGTGACCGGCTCGACGGCGATCGAGTCGCTGGCCTCGTAGGACAGCAGCATCACCAGCTCCTGGGTGAGCTGGCGGAAGTGGTTCGAGCTGGTCTCCGCCCGACGCAGCTGGGTGAGCTTGTGGGCGATCAACGGGTGTTCGACGACCTGTACGCGCATGGCTCCAAACTACCAGCAGCCCGTCGGCCGGACCGCGCTCGGTAGGCTGGCCGCATGCCCGCTCCCGAGACGCCCGAGGCCCGGCACGACGCCGGCTCCGGCGCTGCCGACACCTTCGACCCCCGCTCGTCCGCCACGCAGCGCACGCTGATCGGCCGCTGCCTCGAGCTGGCCGCCCGGGCCGGCGACGACGGCGACGTGCCGGTCGGCGCCGTCGTGGTCGCCGCGGACGGCACGGTGCTGGGCACCGGATCGAACACCCGCGAGCGCGACGTCGACCCGGCCGGCCATGCCGAGATCAACGCGCTGCGCGAGGCCGCCGCCGCCCGCGGCAGCTGGCATCTGGCCGACTGCACGCTGGCGGTCACCCTGGAACCGTGCCCGATGTGCGCCGGGGCCATCGTGCTCTCGCGGATCGACACCGTGGTCTTCGGCGCCTGGGACGAGAAGGCCGGCGCCTCCGGCTCGGTCTTCGACATCCTGCGCGAGCCGCGGCTGAACCACTGGGTGGAGGTCCACCCCGGGGTGCGCGAGGCCGAGTGCGCCGAGCAGCTGCGCGCCTTCTTCGCCGAGCGCCTGCGCTGACCGGCCGAGCGGCCGCCTGCACCGAGGGTCCGGCCGACGCCTCGTGACAGCCCCTCCTGCACCCAGAAGAATGGCCGGACATACCGCGTCCACCGCCAGGAGGTTCTGATGAAAGCACTGCAGTACGTGGAGATCGGTCGTCCGCCGGAGGTCAGGGAGGTGCCGACCCCCGAGCCCGGCCCGGGAGAGGTGCGCCTGAGGGTCACCGCGGCCGGTGCCTGCCACTCCGACTCCTTCGTCATGGGTCTATCAGATGAGGAGTATGAACAGTTCGGCTACCCGCTGCCGATGACGCTCGGCCATGAGGGGGTCGGCGTCGTCGACGCGCTGGGCGCCGGCGTCGAGGCTGTGGCCGTGGGCGACGCCGTCGCCGTCTACGGACCGCAGGGCTGCGGGCGCTGCCACGCCTGCGCGCAGGGCAAGGAGAACTACTGCCCGCATGCCGCCGAACTGGGCATCACCCCTCCGGGCCTCGGCTCCGACGGCGCGATGGCCGAGCACCTGATCGTCCGCGACCCGCGGCACCTGGTCCCGCTCGGCGATCTCGACCCGGTGACCCATGTGGCGCTGACCGACGCCGGCCTGACGCCGTACCATGCGATCACCGGCTCGCTGACGAAGCTGGGGCCCGGCAGCACCGCCGTGGTCATCGGCGCCGGCGGGCTCGGACACGTCGCGATCCAGCTGCTCCGGGCGCTGACCCCGGCGACGGTCGTCGCCCTCGACATCAGCGAGGAGAAGCTCGCCCTGGCCCGCGAGGTCGGCGCCCACCACGCCTTCGCCTCCGACGAGCAGGCCGCCGGCCGGATCGCCGAGGCCGTCGGCTCGACGACCGTCACCGCAGTCTTCGACTTCGTCGCCGCCCAGCCGACGGTGGACCTGGGGGCCGCGCTGCTCGGCCCGGAGTCCGACCAGGTCCTCGTCGGCGTCGGCGCCGCATCCACCGACGTCGGAATGCTGGCCCGTCCCTACGACTCCACGATCCGCGGGCCGTACTGGGGCAGCCGCTCGGAGCTCATCGAGGTGTTCGAACTCGCGCGCACCGGCCAGGTGTCCGTGGAGACCGAGCGGTTCAGCCTCGACGAGGCGCCCGAGGCCTACCATCGGCTGCACGAGGGCACACTGCGCGGTCGCGCCGTCGTCGTCCCCTGAGGCACGCTCCGCTGCCGAGCGGCGTCGCCGAGCACGGACGGGCGCGGACCGGCGTGGGCGGGCAGCCCGGGGCCGGACGCACCGGAAGTTGCTATCGTTGCCCGGTGCTCACCGACCACCCGTTCCCCGAAGCCCTGACCGGCGCCCTGACGCGCGCCGAGTCGCTGATCGCCGAGACGCCGGACTACCCCGAGCCCGGCGTGCTCTTCCGCGACATCTCGCCGGTGCTGGTCGACGCCGCGGCGCTGGGGGCGGTGACCGAGGCGATGATCACCCCGTTCGCCGGAGCGTTCGACATCGTCGCCGGGATCGAGGCGCGCGGCTTCCTGCTGGCCGGCACCATCGCCGCGACCGCCGGCGTGGGCACGCTGCCGATCCGCAAGGCCGGCAAGCTGCCGAATCCGGCGGCCTCGATCGAGTACCACCTGGAGTACGGCAGCGCGGCCATCGAGGCGCCCGGGGTGCTGCCGACCGGCGCCCGGGTGCTGCTGGTCGACGACATCCTGGCCACCGGCGGGACGCTGGGCGCCTCGCGGAGGCTGATCGCCGAGCTCGGCGGCGAGGTCGTCGGCGCCTCGGTGGTGCTGGCCCTCGACGAGCTGGGCGGCGAACGGGTCGCCGGACCGGTGCACGCCCCGTTCCACGCCTGAGGAGCCGGGCTTCCGACCTCGAATTGGTCCGCGCGGGGGACCTCCGGTAGCATTGTCAGGTCTCAAGGTGACGTGTCCGAGCGGCCGAAGGTGCGACACTCGAAATGTCGTGTGCGGAAACGCACCGTGGGTTCGAATCCCACCGTCACCGCCGAGCAGAGAGCCCCTGACCTGGACTTTTCCGGGTCAGGGGCTCTCTTTGTCGGCGCAGATGCCCGATATGTCGGCACAGCTGTCCGTGGCCCGCCATAAGATCCGGGCCTATAACCCTATGGCCACGATTCGCACCCGCATCACGAAGTCCGGCCGGCCGGCCTGCACCGTCGTGTGGCGCGATCCGGACCAGGGATTCCAGTCCCGCACCTTCTCCGAGAAGCGTCGCGCCGAGGACCTCCGCGACGTCCTCGACGACACCGCCCGAGATGCGCACATGAGTGTGCGCACTTCCCGCCTGCGGACGGACAGTCATTCGGCATCGCACACCGGCCCTCGCCGCAGCGCGCGGGGCCGCTGCTCTGCCCGGCTCGGTGATGGTCTCGGATATCCATCGCGAGGGGACGGTCCTCGTGTCGTCGACCGATGAGTCCGCCGTGAAATGGGTACTTAAGTCGCCTGTCGGCCGCTGCCGTCGCCGACTACTTTCGATTGCACGAGGCAATGAGTATATGGAGGTGCATGATGTTCGGCCTGATCACTCGCTCCGTCGTCCCGCTGGCGGCGGCCGCCCTCTCGAGCAGCATCGTGACGGGACCCGAGGCTGCGACGCCGAATCCGGGAGGCGTCACCGACGTCGAGTCGGCAGCCGATTCGACGGCTTCGTCCGGCCCGGTCGCGGGCGCCCAGACCTGTTCTGCCACGGTTGATCCGGCAGAAGGTTCGACCACGCTGACGACTCTCGAGGGGGACGAAGCTGAGATCCTGACGGATGCGGCTCTCGCGGACCTCAGCGGCGGAGAGGTGCAGCTGCATGACGCAGAATCAGCTCTGGAGACCGTCGATGCCGCGGTGAACACCGTGGACGCCGAAGGCGAGACGTTCCGGTCGGTGACGATCCCGGTGGGTGGCGACTACATCGAGCCCAGCAACGTCACGGTCATCTACGATGAGGCAGGAGATGTTGCTTCGCACAGCGAGTCGCTGATCCGGAAGCAGCCGTCAGGCGATGTCCACGTCACCTCTTACACCGACGGCCAGCTGTCCGTCGACAAGACCATCGACAGTGAGACTCTCGCCGCTGCTGACCACCCGGCACGGCAGCGGGCAATGCCTCGACTGATCCATCCGGCGTCCAGTCTGCCTTCCAGGACAGTTCCGTCACGCAGGGCGAGTCATCCGCTGACGTCGGCGTCTACGGGGGCGGATCGGAGGTCTCCCAGGCAGGAGTCGGCAGTACTGTCGCCTGCATCACCGCAGTGCTCGGCGTCGGCGGTGGAACCGCCTATCTCATCGCCACGATGTGTGCTGGGGCGTGCGTGACGTCGGCGACCGGTTTCAGCGCAGCTGTGTGCGCTGCGTGCATCGGCGGCTATGCAACCATCGGTGGCGCGTCGGTGACCGCCGTCGCCAGTTGCTTCTGAGGTGAGAGACATGTCGAAGGGGCGCAAGCAGTTCCTGGCGTTCTTCATCCCGATGGTGCTCGCCGCGGCGGGGTTGATCGTGGTCATCCCTCAACTGTTCGACGGCGGGACCCCCGAGCTCTGGGGGATCGCCGGTGCGCTGGCAGTGATCGCCGCGAGCTGTGCTGTGACGGCGCACCGCCTCCGGCCAGCCCCGGGCGGCAGCAACGCGGAATCGTGACCAGTGAGCTGGTCCGAGTACTCATCCCGACGGAACGCTCGGGGTCCAGGGCTCGTGCGAGTCCCGGACCCCATTCTCGAACAGCGGAGAAGACCCCCGAGCTGACCAGCGTTGAGGGGACGCTTCAGAATGGCCAGCCCGGGGGCCCGTATCACTCGCACCTCGATGAGGTGATGACCACGCTACATGTGGGTCATGACTGCAGGCCGAGTAGCCACTGGGAATCTCCTGGACACGATGAGGCCGGCGGGGCCGCCGGGGAGGGTGCGAGGATGCGGTCTCGCTCGATCGCTGCAACGCCTCTCCCCGTTGGAGAGGCAGGTCGTGGCGTCGCCGAGCGCGCACGACGACTCTTGCGAGGCGACGGGAGGCGAGACCTCCTCGAATCCTTCCTCCGGCACTCGTCGAATACGGCCGCTCACTCCCCCGGCTGCGGCTCGGTGTAGAAGGCCGTCGCCCGCGCTTCAGCGGCACGGGCCTGCTCCTCCTCGGTGCCGGCGGCCACGGAGGCCGCCGCCCAGCGGATGCTGGTTCCGGCGATGAACTCCCGCGCCTCCGGCGTGGTCACCCAGGCCGACTCCTCGACGGGACGGCTGCGGCCGGCGCGCAGATGATGGGCCAGCCCCAGCAGCGTCAGATCCCAGCCGACGCCGGCCGCACCGGGGCCGTACTCGCGCCAGAAGGACTCGGGGCACCGATCATGGTGCTCGAGGATCAGGCGCGCGCCCGCCGTCGCGCCGGCCTCCTCGACCGGGTCGCAGCGGGCGACCACCCGCGAGACGTCCTCGCCGAACTCCCAGGTCACCTGCAGCATCCCCCGCTCCTCCGGCGAGCGCGGCGGCCGGCAGGACTCCACGACGCCGCTCGCCGCCCCCTCGACCTCGAAGCGCCCGCCCTCACGCAGCTCCCCGGCGACCGGATGCAGCCACTGGGCCAGGCGCTCCGGAGAGGTCAGCGCCTGCCAGAGCTCCTCGACGCCGACCGGGTGACCCTGGATCAGACGCAGCGTGACGGCCAGCTCGCCGTCGTCCGCACCGGGAGCCGCATCGGAGTCCGCTCCCCCGCGCGTCCGCTCGACCGACAGCTCGCGCGACACCGCGTCCAGCTGCCCCTCGGCCTCGATGATCGTCTCCGTCCGCCCATCCGTCTGCATGCCTCCATTCACGCACTGCAGTGCGCTTCGACGCCACCCGCGCCGCCGAGCGGACGTTCCTGCCGCCGACGAGGTCGTGGCGTGGCGTTCGCCCCGCCGTCGTCTGCTGTTAAGAGAAGGTTGATGAACTGAACGATGTGCGTGCCGTCACGTGGAGCCCCCGCTGCTCCCCGACCGACGACCACGCGCAGGGATCACGCACCGTACTGTCGAGATGAGAGGCACACCCCCGGTGACATATCGAGAACCACCTGTCGACCAGCCGCGACGCTCCCGTCCGCTGCCGCGCGGCTCGGCCGCCGCAGCGCTGGCACTGGCGCTGATCGGCCCCGCCCCGGCCGCCGCGGCGACGGCCGAGGAGACCGCGACTCCGGAGCAGGACACGCAGAGCAGCTCGACCGAGGACCTCGTCGACCTCGACATCCTCTCCATCAACGACTTCCACGGTCGCCTGGAGGCCGACGGCGACGTCGCCGGCGCCTCGCGACTGGCCTGCACCGTCGACGCTCGCCGCGCCGAGAACCCGAACACGCTGTTCGTCTCCGCCGGCGACAACGTCGGCGCCTCGACCTTCACCTCCTTCATCCAGGACGACCAGCCGACCATCGAGGCGCTCAACGCGATGGACCTCGACGTCTCCGCGCTGGGCAACCACGAGTTCGACGGCGGCTCCGCCGACGTCGACGACCGGCTCCTCCCCGAGTCCGACTTCCCGCTGCTGGGCGCGAACATCGTCGACGCCTCCTCCGGGGAGCCGCTCTACGAGCCCTATGCGGTCGAGGAGGTCGACGGCGTCGACGTCGGCTTCATCGGCGTCATCACCGAGGACATGCCGAATCTGGTCAGCCCGGCCGGCGTCGAGGGCATCCGCTGGGCCGACATGTCCGAGACGGTGAACCACTATGCCGAGGAGCTGACCTCGGAGGAGAAGGCCGACGTCATCGTCGTCCTCGCCCACGACGGAGCGCCGGGCACCGACCTGGCCTCCGCAGACGGCGCCCCCTACGGGAAGCTCGTCGACCAGGTCCCGGCCTCGGTGGACGCGATCATCTCCGGGCACACCCACCAGGAGTACGCGCTGCAGAACGCGAACGGCACCTGGGTCACCCAGACCGGCCAGTACTCCGAGGGACTGGGGTCGCTGGAGCTGACCTACGACCGCGCCGCCGGCGAAGTCGTCGAGTCCCGGGCCGAGGTCGTCGACCTGGTCGACGACGCCGCCCCGGACGCCGATGCCTGCACCGACGCGGAGGTCCAGGGCATCGTCGACGACGCGGTGGCCCACGCCGACGAGGCCGGAGCTGCAGTGGTCGGCGAGGTCACCGGCGAGCTGCCGCTGGATCGGGCGCAGAACGCCGACGGCTCGGAGAACCGCGCGGCCTCCTCGCCGCTGGGCAGCTTCGTCGCCGACGCCCAGGCCTGGGCGGCCCGGCAGACCACGCCGGACGTCGACTTCGGCGTGATGAACCCCGGCGGCCTGCGCGCCGACGTCGGCTCCGGAGAGATCACCTACGAGGAGCTGGCCACCTCCCAGCCCTTCGCCAACACGCTGGCGGTCCTGGACCTGACCGGCGAGCAGGTCCGGAGGCTGCTCGAGCAGCAGTGGCGCGAGGACACCACCATCACGCTGGCCCAGTCGGCCGAGCTGCGCTACACCTACGACCCGACCGCCCCGATCGGCGAGCGCCTCGGCCACGTCGTGGTCGACGGCGAGCCCCTCGACGCGGACACCACCTACCAGGTGATGGCCAACAGCTTCCTGGCCTCCGGCGGCGACGGGTTCTCGGTGTTCACCGAGGCGCCCTCTTCGGACACCGGGATGACGGATCTGACCGGCATCGTCGACTACGTCGAGGAGCACACCCCGGTCGCTCCGGACAGTGCGCTGCGCTCGACCGCGGTGACCTGGCAGAGCGACCCCGGCGCCGTCCACGGCCCCGGCGACGAGATCTCGTTGGAGATCGGCGGCCTCGCCCACAGCACCGCCGCCGCGCCGGTCGGCGATGAGGTCTCGGTCTCGCTCGGCGGCGCCGACAGGGGAACCGTCCCGCTGGACACCAGCTTCGTGGACCAGACCGACGAGCGCGGCCGTGCCGAGATCACCGTGGAAGTCCCTGAGCACCTCGACGGCGGCGAGGCCTCCGAGGTCTCCGCGGTTCTGAGCACCGCGCTGGCCTCGACGACGGACGACGCCGCACCGGAGGCCGGCGAGGTGCCGCTGGTCATCGAGGAGCCCGTCACCGGGACCCGGCTGGAGCTGCCCGTGACCGTCTCCGGCGAGGTGCTCGCCGCAGCCGACGGCGAGACTCCGGAGGAGACCCCGAGCGAGACCCCGGACGGTTCCTCCGAGACCGGCTCGGGCTCCCCGGAGGACGACGAGCCGAGCGATCAGGACGCGTCCACCCGACAGCCGACCGAGCAGCCGACCGAGCAGCAGGACGCCGGACAGGAGGCCGACGCACCGGCCGGCTCGGATGCCCAGGACGAGTCGAGCGATCGGGGCGAGACGACCGAGCCCGTCGCCGACGACGGTTCGGATGAGGACCTGGCCTCCACGGGCGCCTCCGGCGCGGCGTTGCTGATGGCCGCCGTCGTCGTGGCGCTGGGCGGCGGCACCGCGCTGGTGTTGCTCACCCGGCGTCGCGCCGTGCGCTGATCCGGCCGATACGCGGCCGTGGGGCGTTCCCGAGACGGAATTCCCCGTCAGTTCCCGGGACGTCCGACGGCGGCGACGTCGAGGTCGACCACAGCGTGTTCGCCCCGACGTCGCATGTCGTTCACACCACGATGATGGGATCGGGCGGCGGCACGACCCAGGCCCCGCGGCCGGGCGCCGTCGCCCGATCACGACGCACTGTCACCACACCCACCGACGATGAGGAACCCCCGCTATGGATGTCACCTCTGACCAGACCCGCACCGCCGGCGCTCCGGGATCCCGACGGCGCGGCCTGACCGCGGTCGTCGCCGGCGCCGGCCTGACCGCCGCGCTGCTCGCACCCGCTCCGGCGGCCGCCGTCCCGCAGCAGCCCGAGCAGACGGGCGACCAGCAGACCGACCAGACCGAGCTCGCCGCCCAGCAGGAGAGCGCCGACGTCGTCATCAGCGAGGTCTACACCACCGGCGCCGGCACCGACGCCGCCTTCGATCAGCGCTTCATCGAGCTGCAGAACACCGGCGAGACGCCGGTGGACCTCTCCGACTGGTCGATCAACTACCGCCCCTCCTCGCGCGGCGAGGACAACCTCACACCGTCGGGGCACACCGACCTCAGCGGCAGCATCGAGCCCGGCGGCCACTACCTGATCTCCAACCCCGGCCTCTCCGCCGGGGACGGGCAGGTCCTGCCGGAGCCGGACGAGCATCTCGGCGGGGCGACCGCCATGCGCGACGGCGTGATCTGGCTGTCCGACTCCGACCAGCCGATCGACGTGCCGCTGGGCGACGCCCAGGACGTCGACGGCGTGGTCGATCTGCTCGGCTACGGCGGCGCCAACACCGTCGAGACCGCGGCCGCCGACTCGGTCTCGGGCAGCTCGGACGTGCGCTCCATGGTCCGCGCCGACGGCATCGACACCGACGACAACTCCGCGGACTTCGCGCTGTCCTCGACGATCACCCCGACCAACAGCGCCGGCGAGCAGATCGTCCACGAGGGCGACGGCGGCGACGGCGGCTCCGGCGACGGCGAGGACGACCGGAACGATCCGACCGAGCTGGCGATCGACGAGATCCCGCGCAGCCTGGACTCCGGCGAGAACGAGCTGCTCGAGCAGCCGGTCACCGTCAGCGGGGTGGTCACCGCCGCCTACCCGACCGGCGGCTTCGACGGATTCGTCGTCCAGACCCCGGGCACCGGCGGCGACGTCGACCTCGACGAGCACAGCGCCTCGGACGCGATCTTCGTCTACTCCCCCTGGCAGGTCGGCGAAGTCTCCGTCGGCGACCACGTCGAACTCACCGCCGACGTGACCACCTACTCCGGCCAGGTCCAGCTCTCCCTCTACGCCGGGTCCGACCAGACCCCGGAGCATGCGCTGGCCCAGCTCGACGAGCCGGCCGAAGCGATCAAGCCCGCCGTCGTCGAGTTCCCGGAGACCGAGGCCGAGCGGCAGAGCCTGGCGGGGATGCTCATCGACCCGCAGGGCAGCTACACGGTCACCGACAACTACACGCTGAACCAGTACGGCGAGATCGGCGTGGTCGCCGGCGACGAGCCGCTGTCCACGCCCACCGACGTCGTCGCCCCCGGCGAACAGGCCCGGGCGCTGGCCGCCGAGAACTCCGAGCGGCTGTTCTATCTGGACGACGGATCCTCGACGAACCTCAGCCGCTCCCCCGGCTGGGACCAGGAGCTGCCCTACATCACCGCTTCAGCCCCGGCTCGCATCGGCGCCGACGTGCAGTGGGAGCAGCCGGTGATCGTCGACCACCGCTACGACGAGTGGCGGCTGCAGCCCACCGGCCACCTGACGGGCGAGACCGCCGGGGAGGTGCAGCCGGCCACGATCGAGGACACCCGCGCCTCCGAGCAGCAGCCCGCCGCGCCGGAGGGCGACGTGCGGCTGGCCAGCTTCAACGTGCTCAACTACTTCGTCCACCTCGGCGAGGACGAACAGGGCTGCGACTACTACAGCGACCGCGACGGCGAGCCGACCACCACTGACTGGTGCACCGTCCGCGGCGCGTACTCGCAGGAGTCCTTCGAGCGGCAGCAGACCAAGATCGTCACCGCGATCAACGCGCTGGACGCCGACGTCGTCGCGCTGCAGGAGATCGAGAACTCCGCGCACTTCACCGACGACGCCGACCGCGACATGGCCATGGAGAACCTGGTCGAGGCGCTCAACGCCGATCTGGGGGCCGAGGAGTGGGCCGCGGTGGCCAGCCCCGCGGAGACTCCGGCCGTCGAGGACGAGGACGTGATCCGCAACGGCTTCATCCACCGCGTCGACGCCGTCGAGCCGGTGGGCGACTCGCGGATCCTCTTCGACGAGGGCATCGACGACATCATGACCGACGAGCTGTCGGCCCTCGACGTCGAGTCGATCTTCTCCAACGCCCGCGAGCCGCTGGCCCAGCAGTTCCAGCCGGTCGACGGCGACGAGGACGACCGCTTCTTCGCGGTCGTCAACCACCTCAAGTCCAAGGGCTCGGCGCCCGACGACGGCCCGAACGCCGAGACCGGCGACGGCCAGGGCGCGTGGAACGCCGCCCGGCAGGAGCAGGCCGGGGCTCTGGACGCCTTCGCCGACGCGCTGGCCGCCGACACCGGCACCGAGCGGGTCTTCCTGATGGGCGACTTCAACTCCTACACCCAGGAGGACCCGCTGCAGGTGCTCGCCGACGGCGGCTTCAGCAACCTCGCCGCCGACGCCGGCGACACCTACGCCTACGACGGGCAGGTCGGCTCGCTCGACCACGTCCTCGGCACCGAGGCGGCGGCGGACTCAGTGGTGCAGACAGACATCTGGAGCATCAACTCGGTCGAGCCGATCGCGGCGGAGTACAGCCGCTACAACGGCAGCGCCACCGACCTCTACGCCCCGGACCAGTGGCGCGCCTCCGACCACGACCCGGTGATCGTCGACATCGCGCTGGACTCCGAGGACGGCTCGGACGACGGATCCGGCGAGGACGGCTCCGGCGATGATTCCGGGAACCCGGGCCATGGTCAGGGCCCTCCCGAGGGCAAAGGTCACACTCGGGACGACCACCCGGGCAACGGGCCGGGCCAGAACAACGGCAATGGCAACAACGGGAACGGCAAGGGGAACAACGGCAACGGCCGAGGCAACTGACCACCGGGGCCCGTCGCTGACGTGACGTCCGCGCCGGCCGTGCCGGCCCGCTGAGAGAGCCTGCCGGCTCCCCCGCAGTCAGCTGCGGCGGAGCCGACGGGCTCTTCTCATGCGGCCGGGCGATCGACGTCCCAGTTCGAGTCGTATCTGCCCGATCGCGTGCCCGAGATGTGACTCGGACAGGGACCCCGACGTGGGCGGCCAGCGGTGCCCTCGACGGCCGGCGGCTCTGCTGCTCAGCGGCTCTGCTGCTGGCTCGGCGGGGAGACGATCGCGTCCACCCGCTGGAAGGACTTCAGGTCCGAGTAGCCGGTGGCGGCCATCGCCCGGCGCAGCCCGCCCATCAGATTCGACGACCCGTCGGTGTGGTGGCTGGGGCCCCAGAGAACCTCCTCCAGCGGACCGACGGTGCCCACGTGGGTGCGGTGTCCGCGCGGGAAATCCGGGTGCACCGCCTCCGGGCCCCAGTGCCAGCCGCGCCCGGGGGCCTCCTCGGCACGGGCCAGGGTGGTGCCGAGCATGACCGCGTCGGCGCCCATGCCCAGGGCCTTGACGATGTCGCCGGAGGTGCCCAGCCCGCCGTCGGCGATCACGTGGACGTAGCGGCCGCCGGACTCGTCGAGGTAGTCGCGGCGGGCGGCGGCGATGTCGCTGATGGCGGTGGCCATCGGCACACGGATGCCCATCGCCCGGCGGGT
>NZ_AFRW01000107.1 GCF_000220985.1 Nesterenkonia sp. F | reverse complement strand
TGTAGGAGGGCAGGACGTTGGTGACGCGCCCCGGGACGAGACTGGCAGGAGCTTGACCGCCTGCAGCTGAGTGGGGTCGGTGATGATTGTAGTGCTGAACCCAGACCTTCGTCGCTTCTTCTCTGGCCGACTCGGAGTCATAGGTCCTCGCGTAGAGGCATTCATCGGCCAGGATCCGCTGATATCGCTCGACCTTGCCGTTATGCCGCGGCGTGTAGGGCCTGATCCGCTGATGGATCCCACCGAGGTTGTTCACCGCCTGGGTGAAGTCTCCGGCGGCGAAGTTCACCCCGTTATCGGTGACCACCCTGCGAAGCCGCGTGATCCCCTCAGCGGCGAAGAATGCTCTGGCCTTGTTCACGAACTCCACCGCAGTGGCGGCCTTCTCGTCCGGCATCACCTCGGTGTAGGCGAGGCGGGTGTATCCATCGACTGCGGAGTACAGGCAGGTGTAGCCGCCGATGTTGTGGCCCTGACTCTTCGCGGCGCTCTTCGACCGATCAGCGGCACGGGCGGCCTCGGAGTCTCGGCCGTGGGCGAACCAGCCGCCGCCGTCGGGGATCCGGCCGGCTTTCTTCACATCCAGGTGCACCATCGCTCCAGGGGCGGTGGCGGTGATCGTGCCGGGCTGCCGGGCCGACTCGCCGCCCGGGTCGAGGTGGCGGCGCCTGTTGATCCCCAGGCGCTTGAACCAGCGGCCCACGGTGCGCGGGTGGATGCCGAAGCCGTGCTCGCTCTGAAGCTCGACGGCGATGCGGGAGGCCGCCCACTTATACTCCCGGCGCCAGGTCTCGATCAGCTCCACCACCCAGTCCGGGGTGGTGTCCGGCGATGCCTGCGGCCGTGATGAGCGATCGTGGAGGCCGTCTTCGCCGTGGTGCTGGTAGCGCTGGTGCCATTTCGACAGACAGGCTCTCGAGACTCCGGCTTCAGCAGCGACGTGGGCCAGCGGTCGTCCGTTCTGGATGCGGTCGATGAGGCGGAGTCGCCCTTCTGGAGTCAGTGGCGCGTTATCGTGGGACATCGAGGAGCAGGCTCGCTTTCGCTCATGACGGTTCTTTCGCGATTACCCATCATGCAGCGCAGAGGGCCTGCTCCTCTTTCTTCGCTCATCCCGTCGGTGCCGTAAACAACGTCAGGCCCCGCAACACCTAGCT
>NZ_AFRW01000108.1 GCF_000220985.1 Nesterenkonia sp. F | reverse complement strand
TAACCCACAGTCTAGGTCGACCCTCCGGAGACGAGAAGAGCCCCGGCGAGGATCTCTCCTCACCGGGGCTCTCCGCTCGGTCGGGATGACAGGATTTGAACCTGCGACCCCACGACCCCCAGTCGTGTGCGCTACCAAACTGCGCCACATCCCGAGCTGGCCGATCCGTGCCGGCCACCCGAAGATCTTACTACATCAGCGGCGCCGATGCCTCATCGGAGGCGGTCCTCAGGATCGTCGTCACTTCTTCCGACGCCGCTCGCGGACCCGCATGCTGACCTCGATCGGCGTACCGGAGAAGTCGAAGGTCTCACGCAGTCGCCGCTGGATGAATCGGCGATAGCCCGCGTCCAGGAATCCGGTGGTGAACAGCACGAACTTCGGCGGGCGGCTCGACGGCTGGGTCGCGAAGAGGATCCGCGGCTGCTTGCCGCCGCGCACCGGATGCGGATGGGCCGCGACGAGCTCGCCGAGGAAGGCGTTGAGCTTGCCGGTCGGGATGCGTCGTTCCCAGTTGTCCAGCGACGTCTGCAGCGCCGGGGCCAGCTTGTCCTTGTGCCACCCGGTGCGGGCGGAGACGTTGACGCGCGGCGCCCAGGTCACGTGCCCGAGATCGCGCTTGACCTCGCGCTCCAGGTAGTAGCGACGCTCGTCGTCGAGCAGGTCCCACTTGTTGTAGGCCAGCACCAGTGCGCGGCCGGCGTCGACGGCCATCTGGATGATCCGCACGTCCTGCTCGGAGATCGGCTCGTCCACCGAGAGCAGCACCACCGCCACCTCGGCCTTGTCCACCGCCCGCTGGGTGCGGAGCATCGCATAGTACTCCGAGCCGGAGGCCATATGCTGTCGCCGGCGGATGCCGGCGGTGTCGACGAATCGCCAGGTCTCGCCGCCGAGCTCGATGTGCTCGTCCACCGGGTCGACGGTGGTCCCGGCGACGGTGTCGACGACGACGCGCTCAGAGCCGGCGAGCTTGTTCAGCAGCGAGGACTTGCCCACGTTCGGCCGGCCGACCAGCGCCACCCGGCGCGGGCCGCCCGAGGGCACCAGTCCGCCGTGCTGGGCGGTCTCGGGCATCGCCTCCACGGCGGCGTCGAGCACGTCGCCGGTGCCGGTGCCATGCACCGCCGAGACCGGATACGGCCGACCCAGACCCAGGTTCCACAACGCGTGGACCTCGATCATCTGCGCCTCGGAGTCGACCTTGTTGGCCACCAGGAACACCGGCTTCCTCTTCCGCCGGAGCATCCTGACGACAGCCTCGTCGACGGCGGTCGCGCCGACCACGCCGTCGACGACGAAGACCACCGCATCGGCCTCGTCGACGGCGAGCTCGGCCTGGTCGGCCACCCGCCGATGGATGCCGCGGGCGTCCTTCTCCCAGCCGCCGGTGTCGACGATGGTGAAATCGGTGCCGTTCCACTCGGCGTCGTAGGACACGCGATCCCGGGTCACCCCGGGCACGTCCTCCACGACGGCCTCGCGCGAGCGGGTGATGCGGTTGACCAGCGTGGACTTGCCCACGTTGGGCCGCCCGATGATCGCCAGCACCGGCGGGGCCCCGACATGCGCGGGCCCGCCGAGCGGCTCACCGTCGGCGTCGAGCAGCAGCGCGTCCTCGTCCTCGAGCTCGTAGTCCTCGAGACCGGCGCGCAGCGCCTCGGCCCGGGCGTCGGCCTCCTCGTCGGTCATGGCCGCGAGG
Source organism: Nesterenkonia sp. F (assembly GCF_000220985.1). Lineage (GTDB taxonomy): Bacteria > Actinomycetota > Actinomycetes > Actinomycetales > Micrococcaceae > Nesterenkonia. The sequence goes on along the minus strand of NZ_AFRW01000108.1, from coordinate 3,062 downwards.
CGCTCGGCGATCTGGTCGTCCTCGTGTCCGACGGCGTAGTCCTCGCCGTCGGGTGTGTCAGCGTCGTGTCGGGCCAACTGGTGCTCCTGGTGGTGGAAGAAGGTGGGGTGACGAGTCGTGCTCGGGATCTGGGCCGGGCCGTGTGTCAGCGCACCGCGCGCACCCGGTCGACCAGCGAGGCGACCGTCTCCTCGAAGGTCAGATCGGTGGAGTCCAGCACGGCGACGCCGTCGGCGGCCTCGGTGAAGTTCACCGCCGTGGAGTCCTTGGCGTCGCGGGCGATCACCTGCCGGTGCAGCGTCTCGGCGGACTGCTCGCCGCCGAGCTGCAGGCCGCGGCGGGCCAGTCGAACCTCCGCGGAGGCGGTCAGCAGCACCCGCACCGGCGCGTCGGGAGCGACGACGGTGGTGATGTCGCGGCCCTCGGCGACGACGAAGCCGGCCTCGTCGATGATCCGCCGCTGGGCGTCGACCAGCAGCGAGCGCGCCCGCCGATTGGTGGCCACTTCGGAGACCGCCTCGGACACCGCCGAGCCGCGGATCGCGTCGGTGACGTCGGCCTGCCCGACGGTGATGGTCTGGTGGTCGGGGTCGGTGGAGATCGACAGCGGCAGCTCCTCGACGGCGACGGCGACGGCGTCCTCATCGTCGAAGTCGATCGCCTGGTCCAAGCAGTACCAGGCCGCGGCGCGGTACATCGCCCCGGTGTCGAGATAGGCCGCGCCCAGCTCGCGCGCGGCGGCGCGGCAGACGCTGGACTTGCCCGAGCCCGAGGGCCCGTCCACGGCGACGATCAGCCGCGGAGCACCGGCGGCGGACTGCGGCGTCTGCGCGCCCTGCCCCTCGGCGGACGCTGGGGCGGCGGCATGCTGCGAGGCACCGGCGCTCATGACTGGATCACCTTCCATCCCATCTCGGCCAGCGCATCGGCCAGCTCCTGCTGTCGTCCCGGCAGCACGGACAGCTCCACCATACCGACCTCGTGGCCGGCGGAGTGGTCCATACGCATGTCTTCGACGTTGACGCCCACGGTGGCGACGTCGTCGAGCACTGCGGCGATCTGGCCCGGCCGATCGTCGACGATCACCGCGATCTTCGCGAAGGACTGCGGCGGCGCGCCGTGCTTGCCCGGCACCCGAGCCTGGCCGCTGTTGCCCTCGGCGATCAGCTGGGCGATGTCCGCCCGCCCGCCGGGGGCATCGGGAGCCTCCATCGTGCGGATGAGCCGCTCGACATCCTCGCGCAGCCCGTGGAGGACGTCCACCAGCGGCACGGAGTTGGCCGCCAGGATCTGCACCCACAGGTTCGGGTCCGAGGCCGCCAGGCGGGTCACGTCGCGCAGCCCGTTGCCGGCCAGCGCCAACGCGGTGGTCGGGGCGTCCTGCAGCCGGGAGGCGACCAGGGAGGCGGCGATCTGCGGCAGATGCGAGATCAGCGCCACCGAGGCGTCATGCTCGGCCGCGTCCATGTGGTGGACGGTGGCGCCGAGCCGCGAGGCGATCTCCTCGGCCCAGGCGACCGCCGCCGGCGAGCTGATCCGTTCGCCGGTGCTCGGGTCCGCGGCCGTGCAGATCACCCACGGCATCGAGGTGAACAGCGCCCCGCGGGCGGCCACCGGGCCGGACTGCTCGCGGCCGGCCATCGGGTGGGTGCCCACGTAGCGCACCAGGTCCTCGCGGCTCAGCTGCTCCCCGGCGTCGTCGGCGCGGCCGAGGAGCTCGCGCAGCACCGAGTCCTTCACCGAGGCGACGTCGAGGACCAGCGCCTGAGGGAAGCGCAGGAGCGCATCGGCGACCTCGTCGGCGGTGACCTCCGGCGGTGCGGCGACGACGACCAGCTCGGGGTCGACGAGCCCGTCCTCCCAGAGTGCTCCGGCACCGATGTCGCGGGCCACGGCCTGCGCAGTCGGCGAGGGATCGGAGAGCCTGACGTCATGGCCGTCGGCCCGCAGGCCGATGCCGATGCTCGCGCCGAGCAGCCCCGTGCCGCGGATCAGCACGCGCGGGCGGCTGCGCCCGTCGTCGGGCAATGTGGTCAGTGGATTCACCGGCCTCCCTCCTGTGCCCCGGGGCGCATGCGGCGCGTCGATCGGGGGCTCGAACTCGACGGCGCGCGGGAAGCCCGCGCCTTCTTCGGCGCTCTGTTCGGCGCCGGCTCTGCCGCCGGCTCCGGCGACCGCTGCGGCGCGGGCTCCGCCTCGCCGTCGTGGGAGCCGGTGCGACCTCCCGGCTCCACACCGGTCAGGTCCAGCAGATGGCCCAGCTCCAGCCGCCCCAGCGGTCGGATGGTGCCCTGCAGCTGGTCCCCGATGGTGATGCGACCGATCGCCGTGCGGACCAGACGACGGACCGGACGGTCCATGTAGTCGAAGATCCGCCGCACGATGCGGTTCCGTCCGGAGTGCAGAGTCACCTCCACCATGCTCCGGGTCCCCGAATTCTCCAGGATGCGGCACTCGTCGACGGCGATCGGGCCGTCCTCGAGCTCCACGCCCTCGAGCAGGCGACGGCGGTCGGCGGCGGTCACCCGACCCGCGGTCTCCACCAGGTAGGTCTTGGGCACCTCGTAGGAGGGATGGGTCAGTCGGTGCGCCATCTCCCCGTCGTTGGTCAGCAGCAGCAGGCCCTCGGTCTCGCGGTCCAGCCGGCCGACGTGGACCAGCCCGGGCGCCGAGGTCTCGGCATCGAGGTGGTCGCCGATGCACGGACGCCCCTGCGGATCCGACATGGTCGTCACCACGCCGGCGGGCTTGTTGAACATCAGGTACTGGTGCTCGACGGCGAGGGTCACCCGCACGCCGTCGACGTGGATGCGCACCGCCTCAGGGCGCACTCGCACACCCAGCTCGACGACGACGCGACCGTCGACCTCCACGCGCCCTTCGGCGATGAGGTTCTCGCAGACGCGGCGCGAGGCGACGCCGGCCCGGGCGAGGACCTTCTGCAGCCGCTCCCCCGACGGATCGTGGACGGCGGCGAAGTTGTCCTCGGCCTCGTCGAGGCGCGGCTTGGCGCGGCGGTCCTCGTCGGCGACCAGACGCTGGGGGTCCACGTCGGCGAACGG
>NZ_AFRW01000109.1 GCF_000220985.1 Nesterenkonia sp. F | reverse complement strand
GCGAGGACGACTGCCCAGGCCGGAGCGCGCCAGGCGGAGAGCGCGACGAATCCCGCCACGGCGATCACCAGCGCTCCCGTGCCGGAGGCCAGCACTCCGGCGGTGAACACCGGGGTGTACAGCGCGGCGGCGAGCAGACCCACGACGCCGGCGTTCACTCCGCGCAGCGACCTTCGCACCCGTGGGGCACTCCGCAGCGCCTCCCAGAAGGGCAGCGTGCCGACGACGAGCAGTCCGGCCGGCAGGAAGATCGCCAGCAGAGCGATCGTCGCGCCCAGGGCGCCGCTCGGGCCGCTGGTGGCCGAGGCGCCGAGGAACGAGGAGACGGTGAACAGCGGACCGGGCACCGCCTGCGCGGCGCCGTAGCCGGCGAGGAAGGTGTCCTGGTCCACCAGGCCGGCGCCCACGGTCTCGCCCCGCAGCAGCGGCAGCACCACATGCCCGCCGCCGAAGACCAGCGCCCCGGCGCGGTAGAAGAGGTCGACCAGCGTCGCCGTCGGACCGGCGGCGGTGTCCGCGAGCGCGGCGGCGAGAGCGGGCAGCCCGACCAGCAGCAGTCCGAAGGCCGTCAGTGCCGCGGCGGCGACACGGCCGCGGATGCGCACGGCGAAGGCGTCCTCGGCTGGGGCCGGGGCGTCGTCGTCGGGCAGCAGGAGCAGTCCGGCGAGCCCGGCGAGGACGATGACGCCGATCTGCGCGGCCGGATGCGGGATCAGCAGCACCAGAATCATCCCGGCCGCGGCGATCGTCGCCCGGCGCGGATCCGGAGCGTGGGCCCGGGCCATGCCGAGCACCGCATGGGCGACCACGGCGACGGCGGCGGCCTTCAGCCCGGACACCCATCCGGCCTCCGAGAGATCGCCGGCGAGCGCGATGCCCTGGGCGACGGCGAGCAGCAGCACTGCCGAGGGCAGCGTGAAGGCCGCCCAGGCGGCGACCATGCCGCGGAATCCGGCCCGCTGCAGGCCCAGGGCCATCCCGACCTGGCTGGAGGCCGGGCCCGGCAGGAACTGGCAGAGGGCGACGAGATCGGCGTAGGCGCGCTCGGAGAGCCAGCCGCGGCGGACCACGAAGGCCTCGCGGAAGTAGGCCAGATGCGCCACGGGTCCGCCGAAGGAGGTCAGGCCCAGGCGCAGGAAGACCAGCAGCACGTCGAGGGCGCGGCCGGGCGGTCGGGGCGGACTCGCGGCGTCGACGGGAGGAGATGGCATCGGCGTCGATCCTGCCCGCATCGGGTGAACGAGGGGTGAACATCTGCTGTGGTGCAGGGCTCGCACCGGGGTGCTCCGCCGTAGAGTGGAGCGCATGCGTGACATGCTCGACGACACCTCGCTGCAGTCCTTCCCCGTCACGGCGGATCTGGTCCATGGAGCGGTCGAGCTGACGGCCGGCGAGCGCGGGCTGCGCCCGTGGCGGCTGCCCGAGCGAGCCCGCCGGCAGATCCACGACGACGGCGCCGCGAAGGTCGTCGCCGACCCCTCCGGCGTGCGGCTGCGGATGCGCACCGCCGCCGACCGGCTGCTGCTGCAGGTGATGCCGCTGGACCGGACTGTCCATGAGGACCCGCTGCGCCCCGCCCAGGTCTATGACGTCCTGGCCGACGGCGAGCTGATCGCCCAGCCGGTCGCCGAGCCGGCGAGGGCCGGCGCGGCGCAGGACTGGCTCGTCGACGTCGCGGCGGCCTGCCCCAGCGGGCGGCTGCTCGACGGCGAACGGCTCGTCGAGGTCTGGCTGCCCGCCGAGGAGCCCACCGAGCTCATCGCGGTGCACAGCGACGCGCCCGTGGAGCCGGCGCCCGAGGACGGACTGCGCTGGGTCCACCACGGCAGCTCGATCAGCCACGGCGCCGTCGCCGTCGGGGCGGCGCATGCCTGGCCCGCCGTCGCCGCCCGCCGCGCCGGGCTGGATCTGGTGAATCTGGGCTTCGCCGGACAGGCGATGATGGACCAGTACACTGCCCGTGCCATCCGGGACCTTCCGGCGGATCTGCTCTCGGTGAAGCTGGGCATCAACATCGTCAACGGCGACACCTTCCGGCTGCGCAGCTTCGCCCCGGCCGTCCACGGGTTCCTCGACACGATCCGCGACGGCCACCCGGAGACGCCGCTGCTGCTGATGACGCCGATCTGGTGCGGCATCCATGAGCACACCCCCGGCCCGGTGGATATCGAGCAGGTCGACGACGGCGGCGGGCCGCGGTCCCTCGCCCGGGCGACCGGCCATCCGGCGGAGGTGGCCGCCGGACGGCTGACGCTGACGATCATCCGCGAGGAGCTCGCCCGCATCGCCGCCGAACGCGCCGCCGAAGACCCGCATCTGCACCTGGTCGAGGGCCCCGCGCTCTACGGCGCCGAGGATGCGAATACCCATCCGCTGCCCGATGCGCTGCATCCGGACACTGCGACGCACCGGCTCATCGGCGAGCGTGCCGCCGACGGGCCGCTGCGCGCCGTGCTGGACGAGACGGCCCGGACAGTGCGGGCGAGCTGAGCCGGAGGCCGCGTCGGCGGATCGACCCTGGCCCTCTGCGGCACGTCCCAGTAGCCTGCCGCCCATGGCCATCGCACTGGAGAACGTCGGCATCGCCGTCGCTGATCTCGACGCCGCCGTCGCCTTCTTCACCGACCTCGGCCTCACCGTGATCGGCCGGGACACCGTCCACGGCGCCTGGGCGGACACCGCCGTGGGTCTCGACGGCAACCATGCCCGGATCGCGATGCTGCAGACGCCCGACGAGACGGGCCGGCTGGAGCTCATGGAGCAGATCCATCCCCCGGCGATCGAGGCGGCGCCGGTCCGGCCCCACCAGATCGGCATGCACCGGGTGGCCTTCTCCGTCGACGACCTGGACGAGGCCCTGGAGATCGCCGCCCGCCACGGATGCCGCCCGCTGCGCGGGGTCGCCACCTACCAGGACCTCTTCCGGCTGACGTATCTCCGCGGCCCGAGCGACATCCTGGTGATGCTGGCGCAGCGACTGTCCTGAGGCCGGCCCCGGGAAGCGGCGGCGCACATCAGGGCAGCAGGAATTCGGCCGCCAGCGGGATCGTGACGATCGAGGCCAGCGTGCCCGCCACCAGGATCGCCGCGGCGAGCCGCCCGTCGCCGTCGTACTCCTCGGAGAAGACGAACACCGTCGTCGACGAGGGCATCGCGGCCATCAGCACCAGGGCCGCGGCCCAGACGGGTCCGAGATGGTCGGTCAGCGGCAGCACCGCCAGCCAGGTGGCCAGCGGCAGCACGAGGATCTTCACCGAGGTGCCCAACGTGATGGCACGCTTGGACACTCCGCCCGAGCGCACGCCCTCCAGGGCTGGGTGCATGGCCAGTCCGACGGCGAACAGCGCCACAGGGACTGCGGTGTCGCCGACCATCGCCACGCTCTCGGAGAGCATCTCCGGCACGGACAGCGGGGTGAGCACCACCGCCAGCGCCGCGGCCATGGACAGCGCGACCGGGTTCAGCAGCACCGCCTTGCGCACGATCGGCCAGAGCTGACGGCGCCAGGCCGCGCGGAATCCGTCCGGCCCCGCCGCCCCGGTCGCCGCCGTGCGCACCACCGGGTACCCGGTCATGTAGATCATGTTGTGCGTCAGGTGCAGCACTCCGGCGGCCAGGGCGGCCTCCGGCCCGACGGTGCTGAGCGTGATGGGGATGCCGAAGTAGCCCACGTTGCCGAAGGTCGCCGCCAACGACGTCGGCGCCGCGCCGGGGGCCGCCCGCGGTCCCATGCTCCGCGTCACGGCATAGGTGATCAGCGAGAGCAGCAGCGTCACTCCTGCCGCCAGCGGGATCGCGGCGACCGGCACGCCCTGTGCCTGTGGGGCGGCCAGCACGGCCGAGAAGACGAAGGAGGGCAGGCCGAAGTAGAAGACGAATGCGTTGAGCCCGGACTGGGCCTGACGGAAGCGCGCGGCGAAGCCCGCCAGGAACCCGACGGCGAGCACGATGAACATCGGTGCGATCGTCGTCAGCATCTCGAGCATCCGACCATCCTAGAACAGGCTGGCGGGCATGACGCGTCAGGAGATCTCGGACGAGATGACGGCTCTGCGCCGCTGCGGGAGGATGAGGAGATGAGCTCCTATGTGCGGCCGCCGCTCGATGCGCCGGTCTGCTCCACGACTTCCTCCACCCGGCATGCGGGTGTGACGCATGCGATTCCACGTGGGACGCGGAAGCCGATGAACTGGAACAGCAGGTGCTCGCAGTCGTCACCGGACAGTACCGAGAGACCATCGACCGCGGATTCCGCTCCTGGGTCGCGTACGAGCTCGCCTACCCTGACGGCGCGAGATCGGGCCGATCGCGGGCACGACACATCCCCTCTCACCGTCTCAGAGCCGCAGCTCCCACCCTCCGGAGCCTCTCCGGACGGTGGGCCGCTTGGCCTCACGCAGCTGAAGAGTCGTGATCAACACGCCCTAGACGACACGCCCTAGAACAGGCTGGCGGGCGGCTCGACCAGCTCCGGGGAGTCGTGGCGGACGTCGCCGACGGCGCGGCCGACCTCGTGGACCGTCCAGCCGGCGGCGACGTCGTGGGCCCGGGCCCGCAGTCGTTCGACGTCGGCGGTCGCCGCCTCCCGACTCCGCTCGCCGGGGACGATCCAGGCGGCGGCGGTCTCGGCGTCCATGGCCAGCGGGATCCGCTCGTGCAGATCGGCCAGCGTCCGCAGCGTCTGGGCCCCGTCACCGGAGTCGCCGTCCACGTCGTCGGCGCCGGGCTCGGGCGAAGGGCCGGTGAGGATCGTCGTCGACAGCAGCCAGGAGTCGGCGCCGGCGGCGGCCAGCCCGGGGTCCTGCCACCACTCGTAGAGACCGGCGAAGAGCAGCACCGAGCCGTCGGCCGGGCGGATGTAGTGCGGGGTGCGGACCACCTTGCCGGTGGTCTCGTCGACGGAGGACCGCCACTCGTAGTAGCCCTGGGCCGGCACGGCGCAGCGCCGCCGACGCACCGCCGAACGGAAGCTGGGCTTGCTCGCCGCCGTCTCCGAGCGGGCGTTGAAGGTCTTCGAGCTGAAGGAGAGCGAGTCCGCCCAGCCCGGCAGCAGTCCCCAGCGGGCGGTGTGGATCTCCCGGAGGGTCGCCGCCGGGGCGGCCGAACCGTCAGCGCCGGCATCCTCGACGTCGTCGGCGTCGTCGACCTCGACCAGCCGCTCGACGAGGATCGGCACCGTCGCCGTCGGGGCGATGTTCCAGGACTGCTGGATCGCCGTCGGCGCCGGGACCTCGACATCGTCGAGCCCGGCCGCCGAGAGCGCGTCGACCAGGTCGCCGGCCCGCAGGGCCATCACGTATCGACCGCACATGCTCGCACCGCCTCCCTCTCCGTCGTCCTCGTGTGCTCGGAGGCGCTCACCAACGCAGCCCCGTGCGCAGCGGCGCTCCTCGCCCCGGCAGCGTGAACCGATCGTCGCGGCCGGCGGTGGTGCCGGCCAGCGGGTCGAACTCCGGCGGCTCGCCGGCGCGGACGACGTCGCGCTGCGGCTCCAGGATCTCACAGACCACCTGGACCACCAGGTGGATCACCGCCGCCATGTGCAGCATGATGCCCAGCCCGTAGGCGATCTCGATGAGGTGATGGCCGGCGCCGAACTGACCGCCGGAGGTGATCTTCGCGCTCATCAGCCACACCGCCGCCCAGTGGAAGACCTCGACGGCCTGCCAGGCCAGCAGTCCGCGCAGCCTCGGGCGGGCGAGCACCGCCAGCGGGATCAGCCACATCACGAACTGCGGCGAATAGACCTTGCCCAGCAGGATGAAGCAGGCGACGATCAGGAAGCACAACTGCGCGAGGCGCGGACGCGTCGGCGCGGCGAGGCCCAGCCAGGCGATGCCCAGACAGCAGAGCAGGAACAGCCCGTTGGAGAGCAGCGAGAAGCCCGCGCCGTCCAGCGGCAGCCAGGTGAAGGCCAGCCACATCGAGGAGAACGAGACCTCGCGCTCGGAGGAGAACCGGTAGAAGGTCGACCACTGCTCGAAGGCGGTGAGCATGAACGGCAGGTTGACCACCAGCCAGGAGCTCGCGGCCCCGACGACGACCGCCGCCAGCGAGCGCAGCCGCCCGGTGCGCAGGCACAGCACCAGGATCGCGCCGAGGAAGAACAGCGGATACAGCTTCATCGCCGTGCCCAGTCCCAGCAGCACCCCGGCCCAGACCGGCCGCGAGCGGCCGAAGAGCAGCAGCGCCAGGGCCCCGAGGAACACCGCCCACATGTCCCAGTTCACCGACAGCGTCAGGATGATCCCGGGAGCCAGTGCGACCAGCAGCGCGTCGCCGCGCCGGCGTCCGGCCGAGGCGGCGGTGGCCAGCACAGTGCCGAGCCAGCAGAGCACGACGGCGGCGTGGTTGAGGTCGTAGAAGGCCAGCACCCGGTCCGCGCCCTCGCCGGTGCCCGGCACCAGCGAGGCCAGCGTGCCGGCGACCACGCCGATGAGCACCGGATACTCCATCACCTGGCCTTCGGGCGCCGGGTCGACGAACGGGAAGTTCCCCGAGGCCAGCCCCCGCTCGGTGAACAGCAGCGAGAAGTCGGAGTAGCACATGTGCACGTGCTGGTCGGGGCTGGCCCAGCCGTTGATCCGGCACCATTGCACCGCCAGCACCGAGAGTGCGGCGCCGACGACGGTGGCGGCCAGCAGCAGCGCCAGCAGGCGGCGGCCGCCGGGCAGCCGAAGCGGTCCCGGGCCGGTCGCGCGGTCGGAGCCCCCGAGGCTCTGCCCGCGGTCGTCCTCGGACGAGTGCTCGGCGGGGTTCTGGGACGGTCGTCTCACCTGGTGTCCTCCGTGCTGGGGCGATCGGCGGGATGGGGGCGGCCGGTCGGATCTCTCGGCCCGTCGCGGGGCGATCCTCGGGCGGACTCGGTCCCGGTACCGGTGCCGGGCACTGTTCCGGGCACCAGCTCCTGCCTCGACCAGGAGCGGCTGCGGACCGTCGGCGCGCGCAGCGAGGTCCAGCCCTCGGCGAGGTTCCACCGCTGGGCGGGACGGGAGAGGTCGAAGTGCTCGCCGGTGCCGGGATCGATGAGCACCAGGAAGCCCAGATAGGCCAGTGCGACGAGCACGGCGATGGTCTGCACCGCGGCGGTGTCGATCCACTGGGCGACCGAGAGCTGTCCGACCAGCGAGAGCAGCACCGCCACGGTGAGCACCAGAGTCACCAGCATCAGCAGCCGTCCCCGGTGGACGTGGACGACGGCGACCAGCGGCAGCACCCACAGCAGGTACCAGGGCTGGATGATCGACGAGCAGGCCACCACCAGGGCGACGGCGTATCCCGCCCAGAGCACCGGGTTGCCGAGGCGCGGCCTGAGCAGCATCATCGCGACCAGCAGCACCGAGAGCACGCGGAAGCCCAGGTGGATCGTCGAGGCGACGGCGTCGGCCTCGGGACCGCCGGCCTCGGCGACGGCCCAGCCGACGGCGCCGCCGAGCAGCCCCACCGGTGCGGCCTGGGTGATCGCCGACCCGGCGGTCAGCGCCGCGGTCACCCATCCCAGGCCGACGCCGAGGGCCTGACCGGCCGCCAGCAGCAGCGCGACGGCGACCGCCCCCGCGACGAGCCACTCACGCAGTCGCAGGGCGTAGGAGTCGGTGCGCCGCAGAGTCAGCAGCATCGCGAAGGGCAGCACGACCACGGCGATGGGCTTGATCGCCACTGCGGCGGTGAGCACCACGATGGCCGCCAGCCTCCGGCGGCGCAGAGACCACCACAGCCCCAGCAGGACCAGCCCCATCATCGGCGCGTCGTTGTGCGCCGCCGGCAGCAGCACCAGCAGGCTCAGCGGGTTCAGCAGGCACAGCCACAGCGCCCAGGCCGGCTGCGAGCCCATCGCGCGGGCCAGCCGCGGGATGACATGGACCATCAGCAGCACTCCGGCGAGGCTCAGCAGCCGGAAGCACAGGATGCCGATCTCCGGGATCCCGCCGGAGAGGACCCAGATGCCGCGCGCGATGAGCAGGAACAGCGGCCCGTAGGGCGAAGGCGACTGCGCCCAGACGCCGTCGGCGCCCTCCATGAACCAGCCGGGCAGCTCCGAGACGCCGGTCTCGTAGGGGTTCATCCCGCTCTGCAGCACTCGCCCCTGGGCCAGATAGGAATAGACGTCGCGGGAGATGATCGGCAGCGTCAGCAGCAGCGGGGCCGACCACATCCACACCGCCGTGCGCACTGTCGAGGTGGCCTCCGGAGTCCAGCCGCCCACCCGGCGCGACAGGCGCAGCCAGGAGCGCACCAGCAGCAACGTGCCCAGCACCAGCAGCACGGTGCAGGTGACCACCCCGGCGGTGGTGGTGCGCAGCGGCAGCAGCATCGGACTGGTCGCCAGCAGCGAATCCGGGGTGATGGGCAGCCAGCCCACGCCCCAGGAACCGACCATGATCAGCAGCGCCGCCAGCAGCCCCTGACGCAGCGTGTGCGAGACCGCCGCCTCCTCGCCGCCGATGAGCCAGGACGTCACCGGCAGGCGGCCGAGCAGCTCGCGCAGGGCCACCACGAGACGGCCGAGACGGGACTCACGCATGAGCATCCCCGGAATCCCCGGAATCCGCGGAGTTCTCGGGGCGCTCGGTCTGTGCCGGCCGCGCCGCCGCGGGCGCCGCCGCGTGCTGCGTCGTCGGTACTCGGCTGCGCCAGCCCTGGAACAGCACCCAGCGGGTGCCGCGGTCGACGAGCGCCATCCAGGCGATGCAGAACCACGAGATGGTCAGCGACAACGCCGCCATCCGACCGTCCATCTGCAGGAAATTCCAGATGGAGAGCTGGTCCATCGCGCCGAAGGCCAGGAAGAAGGCCACGGTGAAGACCACCCATTTGAACTGCCAGTCGCCGCGGATGCCGGTGACGGCGAAGAGCGGCAGCAGCCACAGCAGATACCAGGGCTGGATGATCGGCGAGAGGACCACCAGCGCGGTCAGCGCCCACATCATCCGCTGGACGATGTGCTGCTCCGAGCCGCGGATCATCAGCACGATCACGATCGCCACCGAGACCAGCCGGCCCAGGAGCTTCAGCGTGTCCAGCGTCCAGTACGAGGTCAGGCCCAGCGAATCCAGCACGGTGCTCAGCGCGGTGTCGAGGATGCCGATCGGCGACCAGAACACGCTGCCGGTGCCGGTGCCGGCCAGCACCGTCACCCAGCCGAAGCCCGAGCCCTGCACGAACCCGACGGCGACGAGCACGGCGGCGGCCAGCCCGGCGGTCATCGTCCAGTACCCCAGGCGCCGCGGCCAGGAGGCGCCCGGACCGGCCCAGAGCAGCCCGATGAACGGCAGCAGCACCATGGTGATGGGCTTGATCCCGATCGAGAGCACCACCAGCAGCGTGGCGACGACGCCGCGGCCGCGGGCGGCGGCCCAGACCCCCGCGAGGGCGAGGCCGACCATCAGCGCGTCGTTGTGCGCCGAGGAGATGAAGCTGACGATCAGCAGCGGGTTCGCGACGGTGATCCACTGGGCCCGCGCCGGGTCGACGCCGTGCATCCGGGCCAACGGCGGCACGCACACCATGATCAGCACGACGCCGAGCACACAGGCGGCACGGAAGAGCAGGATGGCCAGGTCGACGTCGTCGCCGGTCAGCCGCATCACTGCGGCCTCCAGCCACAGGAAGATCGGGCCATAGGGCGTCTCGGACTCCGCCCAGAGGATGTCGGTGCCCAGCTGGAACCAGTTCGCCACCGAGGAGACGCCGGTCTCATAGGGGTCGCGCCCGGCGAGCACCAGCCTCCCCTGGCCCAGATAGGCGAAGACGTCGCGGGAGAAGATCGGGGCGGCGACCAGCTGGGGAAGCGACCAGAGTCCCGCGGCCACCGTGACGGTGCGCAGGCTTCTCCCGCCGAAGCCCTCCAGCGCTCGCCCGAGACGCAGCCAGGCGCGGAACATCACCCAGCAGCCCAGGGTGAGCGCCACCGTCGAGGTGATCACACCGACCGGCTCGGTGCGGAGCAGGATCACCCAGTCCAGCCGGGCGACCGCAGAGATCGCGACCAGCCAGCCGACGCCGAGGGAGCCCAGCAGCACCAGCAGCGAACCCAGCATCCCCTCCACGATCGGTCCGCGGGGACTGCGCGGGCGGTGCTCGGTGCGGCCGAACTCCTGGATGCGGGAGAGCACCTCGTGGAACCGACCGCCGGGTCTCGGCGTCCGGGAAGCGGGATCGTCGGCGGCGGCCTGCTCGGTCATCCCCCCGAAGATACCACCGGAGGTTCGCGCCGCCGGGGTGCCCTGCGGGCGCGGATCCGCGTGCTGGCGGGGTTCGAGTCGACGGTCCGACGGCGGCCGACGGTCCGGTGCCTCCGGAGCGGGCTCCTCGATAGACTCGACCCGTGACTTCCTCAGAGACGACACCGACGACTCCCTCCGCGACGACCGCCGCTGCGATCGAGACCGCCTCCGGAGCAGCTCCCGGCACCCGGCCCTCCGGCTCCAGCGCCGCCGGCGACTGGACCGGGCGCATGGTCTGGATCGACTGCGAGATGACCGGGCTCGATCCCGACTCCGACGTGCTGCTGGAGGTGGCCGCCCTGGTGACCGACACGGAGCTGAACATCCTCGGCGACGGCGTCGACGTCGTGATCCGCCCCGAGGACGGCGCCCTCGAGTCGATGGGCGACTTCGTGCGGCGGATGCACGACTCCTCGGGCCTGCTGGATGAGCTGGACTCCGGCCTGACCGTCGACGAGGCCCAGCGCCGCGTGCTCGACTACGTGCGCGCCTGGGTCCCGGAGGCCGGCGTCGCTCCCCTGGCCGGCAACTCGGTCCACGCGGACAAGGCCTTCCTGCGCCTGGCCATGCCGGACCTGGTCGACCATCTGCACTACAGGATCATCGACGTCTCCACGATCAAGGAGCTGGCCTCGCGCTGGTACCCGCAGGCCCGCGGGGACGCGCCGGAGAAGACCGGCAATCATCGCGCGCTGGGCGACATCCGCGACTCGATCGAGGAGCTGAGGCACTACCGGGCGACGATCTTCCGCCGGGACTGACACCTGCCCGGAGGCGATGAGGCGGACGTCACACCCGCTCCGGGCGGGTCTCGATGTCTCATCGCCGGCCGGATGTGTGTAGACTGTCATCTGCTGTTCGACAGCCCGGGGCAACACCGGGACCTGCGGAGAGCACGACGAATGCGGAATAGTCCGCAGTCGTGGTGGGCGTAGCTCAGTCGGTAGAGCATCGCGTTGTGGTCGCGAGGGTCGCGGGTTCGAATCCCGTCGCTCACCCGGATGATCTGTGGGGCCCATGCTTTCGATCGGAGGCATGGGCCCCACTGCTGTCCGACGGCCCATCCCGAGCCCGGCGCCGCCGTCTCGAGC
>NZ_AFRW01000110.1 GCF_000220985.1 Nesterenkonia sp. F | reverse complement strand
CGGCGACGAGACGGCCGACGGCGGCAGCAGGCCCCGCTGCTGGCCGGCGCGGGCGTCGTCGTCCGCGGCGACGCGGAGACTCCCGACGTGCTGGAGATGGTCGTCCGGCCGAACTGTCGCCAGCACGGCGTCGGCGGTCGGCTGGCCGACGCGCTCGCCGCCGACGCCCTCGCCCCGGCTCCGGGCCGGACGCGCCGAGCCTGGGCGCACGGCGAGCACGAGGCCGCCGTGCGGCTGGCCTCCCGCTTCGCCTGGCGCCCGGTGCGCGAGCTGTGGCGGATGCGGCTGACCGCGCCGCAGGAGATCGCCGCGCCGGAACCTCCGGCGGGCGTGCAGATCCGCGCCTTCGAGCCCGGCCGCGACGAGGAGGCCTGGCTCCGCGCCAACGCGGCGGCCTTCGCCGACCACCCCGAGCAGGGCCGGCTGACCCGCCAGGACCTCGAGGCCCGGATGGCCGAGGACTGGTTCGATCCCGCCGGCTTCCTGCTCGCCGAGGAGGACGGGAGGCTCCTGGGCTTCCACTGGACCAAGGTCCACCCCGCCGACCCCGCCGAGGGCCGGCACGAGCCAGTCGGCGAGGTCTACGTCGTCGGCGTGGTCCCCGAGGCCCGCGGCCGCGGGCTGGGCCGCGTGCTGACGCTGGCCGGCGTCGAACATCTGCGCTCCCGCGGGCTGGGGGCGATCATGCTCTACACCGACGCCGACAACACTCCGGCGGTGCAGCTCTACACCGCGCTGGGCTTCGCCCGCTGGGACGTCGACACCATGTACGCCCCCGCCGACGACGCCGACGCCGCCTCCTGACCCTCGCCGGGACCCCCTCCCGGAGATCCCCAGACCCCGCACGCCGCACCGCCGAGCAGCTCCCGAGGATCATCACCGACGTGAACACCACAGACCGCAGCGTCGACGACACCGCCCCCGACATCGCCGACGGCGCGGACGCCTCGGCGCGCCCGCGCAGCACGCCGTCGCCGCCCCCTCGACGAACGGGACCGGTGCGACGCCGGCCGAGCCGACGCGGCCGATGACCCGCGTGCCGCGCCGACGCACGACGACCTGCGCCGACGACGGCCACGACGCCGAGGTGCTCGCCGCCGGCGCGCTGTGCTGGCGGCTGAACCGCGGCGCGCTCGAAGTCCTGCTGATCCACCGGCCGCGCTACGACGACTGGTCCTTCCCCAAGGGGAAGCTCGACCCCGGCGAGACGCTGCCGGAGTGCGCGGTCCGCGAGGTCCAGGAGGAGATCGGGCTGAAGGTCCGCCTGGGCATGCCGCTGCCGATCACCCGCTACGACGTCGGCAAGAACGGCAAGGTGAAGTCCAAGGAGGTCTGGTACTGGGCGGCCCAGGTCACCGAGGGCAAGCCCGAGCCCGACGCCGAGGAGACCGACGAGGTCCGCTGGGTCGCCGTCCCGCAGGCCCGCGAGATGCTGAGCAACGACACCGACCGTGAGCCGCTGGACGAGCTGGAGCGGCTCCACGAGGAGATGCGGCTGCGCACCTCCCCGTTCATCGTGCTGCGCCATGCCAAGGCCAAGCCGCGCGCCTCCTGGTCCAAGGCCGAGGGCAAGCGTCCGCTGGCGGCCACCGGCAAGCGCCAGGCCAAGGCCGTCGAGCGGCTGCTGACCGCCTGGCGGCCCCGGATGCTGGAGTCCAGCCCGTGGAAGCGCTGCGTGGAGACCGTCGCTCCCTACGTGAAACGCCACCGCCACCGGCTGAAGTACCGGGACTCGCTCACCGAGAAGCGGGCGCAGGAGAAGCCGCAGAAGCCGCGGAACCGCACCCGCAAGTCGCTGGAGGCGCTGCAGCCGGTGCTGATGTGCACCCATCGGCCCGTGCTGCCGATGGTGCTCGAGGAGCTGCGCGGCTGGATCCGCGATCCCGTGCTGCTCGAGGCGCTGCCGTCCGAGGACCCGTATCTGCGCCCGGGCGCGGTGCTCGTCGCCCAGCAGGCCGTGGACGGCTCGGGCATGATCGTCGCGATCGAGGTCCACGACCCGTTCGACGACTGAGCCGACGTCTCCATGACGGCTGGGCCGAGTCGGTCGGGTCCGCGACGGCGGATCCCGCGCCGCCGACCGCTGACAGGTGCCGACGGTGACGGTAGTCTCCCCACCATGGAGCAGAAGAAGAACGTCCACCCGACTGCGCGGATGCACCTCGACGCCGACCGGGGCCGGGCCGAGCTGTGGGACACGCTCGACGGCGTCGACACGTTCATCGGGTTCGTCGGCTTCGCCGAGGAGACGATCGGCGGACAGCAGGTCACGCGCCTGCAGCACACGATCATCGGCCCAGCCCACGGCCGGAAGGGCTACGCCCGCAGTCTGGTCACGCTGCTGCTGGACCACCTGGCCGAGCAGGACGCCCACTTCCTCTCCGAATGCAGCTACATCGACGACTATCTGCGTCGGCACCCCGAGTACCGACGCTTCCAGGCGCCCGTGAGCTGAACCGCGAACCGGATACCACCCGGACCGCATCGTCGCCGGCGATCCCCGGACCGGTACGCTGGTGCCGTGAGCGAGACGATCCCCACCCCGTACGAGGACCTGCTGGCCGAGGTGCTGGAGCACGGCACGGCCAAGTCCGACCGCACCGGCACCGGCACGCGCAGCGTCTTCGGCCGCCAGCTGCGCTTCGACCTGAGCGTGTCGTTCCCGCTGATCACCACCAAGCGGGTGCACTTCAAGTCCGTCGCGCACGAGCTGCTGTGGTTCCTCCGCGGCGACTCCAACGTGCGCTGGCTGCAGGAGCACGGCGTGCGCATCTGGAACGAGTGGGCCGACGCCGACGGCGAGCTCGGCCCGGTCTACGGCGTGCAGTGGCGCAGCTGGCCCACGCCCGACGGCGGCCAGATCGACCAGATCGCCCAGGTCGTCGAGTCGCTGCGCACGAACCCCGACTCGCGCCGCCACCTGGTCACCGCCTGGAACCCGGCCGACGTCGAGCGCATGGCGCTGCCGCCCTGCCACGTGATGTTCCAGTTCCACGTCGCCGACGGGAAGCTGTCCTGCCAGCTCTACCAGCGCAGCGCCGATCTGTTCCTCGGGGTGCCGTTCAACATCGCCTCCTACGCCCTGCTGACGCGGATGGTCGCCCAGCAGGTCAGCCTCGAGCCCGGGGAGTTCATCTGGACCGGCGGCGACTGCCACATCTACGACAACCACCGCGAGCAGGTGCGCGAGCAGCTGAGCCGCGAGCCGCTGCCCGCCCCGCGGCTGGAGTTCGCCCGCACGCCGGCGTCGATCTTCGACTACGCCTACGAGGACTTCGTGGTGGTCGACTACCAGCACCATCCGGCCATCAAGGCTCCGGTGGCGGTGTGAGCCCGAGGAGCGAGCGGCCGGCCGCCGTGCCGACGCACACCGAGCGCGAGCACCCGTGGGTCGGGATGATCTGGGCCCAGGCCCGGGACCGGGTCATCGGCGACGACGGCGACATGCCGTGGCATCTTCCCGAGGACTTCGCCCATTTCCGGGCGATGACCCGCGGCTGTCCGGTGGTCATGGGCCGTCGGACCTGGGAGTCGCTGCCCGAGGCCGTCCGCCCGCTGCCCGGCCGGCGGAACATCGTCGTCACCGGCGACGCCTCCCGCGCGGCGGAGATCGAGGGCGCCGGCGCCGAGGCCGTCGACTCGCTGGCGACCGGACTGCAGGTCGCCGCGGCGCCGACGTCGACGGGCGCCTCCTCCAGCTCAGACGGCTCGCACGACTCGCACGGGCCCCCGGAGCGGATCTGGATCCTCGGAGGCGGCGCGATCTACGCCGAGGCGGTGGAGCACGGCCTGGCCGACGCCGCCGTGGTGACCGTCATCGACCTGGCCGTCGACGGCGACACCCGCGCCCCGCGGCTGCCGGAGGAGGACTGGCGGCTGGAGTCCGCCGACCCTCCCGACGGCGACTGGCACATCGCGGAGAACGGGCTGCGCCACCGCTTCGAGACGCACGTGCGTCGCTGAGCCGGGCTCGCGGTCCGATCGCGAGCTGCCCCGGGCGCGGGCGCCGTCGTCGCGCGTCCCACCCGTCCGGGGCGACGCCCGTCCGTGACGACCGACATGCCGGCGCGCACCGGGGTTCGTTACCCTGGAGGGCATGGCTTCTATGACATCGCCCGCAGTCTCCGCCCTCTCCACCGCCGAGACCCCCTCGATCGGTCTCGTCGGCTGGCGCGGCATGGTCGGCTCCGTGCTGGTCCGTCGCATGCTCGACGAGGGGGACTTCGAGCACCTCGACCCGGTGTTCTTCTCCACCTCCAACGCCGGCGGCGACGCCCCGTCCTTCGACGGCGTCGCCCCGTCCGAGCCGACGCTGCAGGACGCGCACGACATCGAGACGCTGAAGAAGCTGCCGATCATCGTCACCGCGCAGGGCGGCGACTACACCAAGGCGGTCTACCCGAAGCTGCGCGAGGCCGGCTGGGACGGCATCTGGATCGACGCCGCCTCGACGCTGCGCATGGCCGACAGCTCGATCATCGCGCTGGACCCGATCAACCGCGACGTCATCGACGCGGGCCTCGAGGCCGGGGTGAAGGAGTTCATCGGGGGCAACTGCACCGTCTCCTGCATGCTGATGGGCCTCGGCGGCCTCTTCACCGAGGGCCTGGTCGAGTGGGGCACCGCGATGACCTACCAGGCGGCCTCCGGCGGCGGCGCGAAGCACATGCGCGAGCTGGTCACCCAGTTCGGCGACATCCACGGCGCGGTCTCCGAGGAGCTGGCCGACCCGGCCTCGGCCATCCTGGACATCGACCGCAAGGTCCTCGAGACCCAGCGCGAGGGCCTGGACGCCGCCCAGTTCGGCGTCCCGCTGGCCGGCTCGCTCATCCCCTGGATCGACGCCGACCTCGGGAACGGCGTCGCCAAGGAGGAGTGGAAGGCCGGCGTGGAGACCAACAAGATCCTCGGCCGCGGCGACGACCTCGCCCCCGGCGTCGACCGGCGCGGCGACGCGATCCCCTTCGACTCGCTCTGCGTGCGCGTCGGCGCGCTGCGATCGCACTCGCAGGCGCTGACCCTGAAGCTGCGCGAGGAGCTGCCGGTCTCCGAGATCGAGTCGATCATCGCCTCCGGCACCGACTGGGCGAAGGTCGTCCCGAACGAGAAGGACGCCACCATGCGGGACCTGACCCCGGTGGCCGCCACCGGCGATCTGACGATCCCGGTCGGCCGCATCCGGCCGATGGCCATGGGCGGCGAGTACATCTCGGCCTTCACCGTCGGCGACCAGCTGCTCTGGGGCGCGGCCGAGCCGCTGCGCCGCATGCTGCTCATCGCCGTCGGCAAGCTCTGAGCCGACCGCCGCATCCCGGCCGGTCCGCCGGCCCTCCGACTTGGCCCCGACGTCGCAGGATCGACGTCGGGGCCTCGTCGTGCGCGGCAGGCCCGACGACGATCCGGTGATCCTCCTCACAGATCGACGTGATCTTCATCACTCTGTCCGGAGCTTCCCGATGCCGACTGACAGCCGGCTGGACGCCCTCTCCATGCCGACTCGGAAGCCCTCGCCGACGGCGCACGCCGCACGCCCGACCGCGCTCGTCAGGCCGAAGCAGCGTCCTGCGCGCGTCCGGTCGCCGACCGCCGCCGCCGCGCCCTAAGAGGCATCGATCCGGAGCCCGCGACGGCGGGGCCCCGCGGAATCGCCCCTCCGGCACCTCTGTAGCCTGATCCGGTATGCGCGCAGCCGCGCCGCACGCCGTCCTTCGTCCGCGAGGGAGGTCCGCGCGCTGTGCGCCGACCCTCTGCCGCCGACAGGAAGGACCCTATGGGGGAACCGGGATCGACATTCCTCAGCTCGACCACTGTGCTGGTGATCCTCGCCGCGTTCTATGGGGCCACGCTCTACATGGCCCTGAAGATCCGCCGGAAGAAGGAGAACGCCGACGCGTACATGACGGCCGGCAACAACGTCGGCTTCGGCATCGCGGCGGCCAGCATGACCTCCACCTGGATCTGGGCCTCCTCGCTCTACGCCTCCGCCACCTCCGGATACACCTACGGGATCTCCGGGCCGATCCATTACGGACTCTGGGGCGCCCTGATGATCCTGTTCATCTACCCGTTCGGTCGGCGCATCCGCAGCATCGCCCCGAATGCCCACACGCTGGCCGAGATCATGCGGGCACGCCACGGCAGCTCCAGCCAGCTGCTGCTGGCGAGCTCCAATGTGATCGGCAGCATCATCAGCCTGACGACGAACTTCGTCGCCGGCGGGGCGATCATCTCGCTGTTCTCCCCCTTCACCTTCGCCCAGGGCGTACTCTTCGTCGCAGGCGGCGTGCTGATCTACACCCTGTGGTCGGGATTCCGCGCCTCGTCGCTGACCGACTTCATGCAGCTGGTGGCGATGTTCGCCCTGATCGGCGTGATCATCCCGATCATCTTCTTCGCCGCCGATTTCCCCTCCAGCTTCCAGACGGGCGCGGAGAACCTGTCCGCCGAGCAGTCGAACTTCTTCTCCTCGGAGGCCTTCCTCAGCCAGGGCGCGCCCTACATCGCGGCGGTGCTCGCCTACGCCATCGGCAACCAGACCATCGCCCAGCGCCTCTTCGCCGTGCGCGAGGACCTCATCAAGCGCACCTTCGTGACCGCCACGATCGGCTACGGGGCCATGGTCATCGGCATCGGCATGCTCGGCGTGCTGGCGCTGTACCTCGGCCTCACGCCCTATGAGGGCGACGCCAACAACATCGTCCCGCAGATGGCCGCCGAGCACCTGCCCACCGTGGCGCTGGGGCTCTTCCTGGTGGTCATCGTCGGCGCGCTCTCCTCGACCGCCGACTCCGACCTCTCGGCGCTGTCCTCGATCATGATGGCCGACATCTACGGCCAGAACGTCGCGCGCCGCGGCACCGTCGACCCGAAGCGCATGCTCCTGGTCGGCCGGGTGACGATGGTCCTGGCGACGACCGCCGGCGTGCTCATCGCGAGCTTCCGGCTGGACATCCTGGACATGCTCGTCTTCGTCGGCGCGCTCTGGGGCGCCCTCGTCTTCCCGGTGATCTCCAGCTTCTACTGGGGCCGGGTCACCAATCGGGCCTTCGTCACCGCCGTGCTCGCCGCCCTGGCGGTCTTCCTGCCGGTGCGCTTCGAGTGGCTGCCCGTCGACGGGGCCCTCGGGGCCCTGCTGGGCGTGGCCGTCGACGTGCTCGGCGTGCTGGGGATCGGTGTGATCATCGGGCTGATGGCCTTCGGGTTCTTCGGCCTCCGCGTCGGCTGCGTCGCCGCCGTGCTGGCCGTCGTCGGCGCCTCCCCCTGGGCTCTGGGCACGCTCCACGACTACACGGTGCTCTCGGGGTCCCTGGTCGCCTACTCGGTCAGCACCCTGGTCTGCGTGCTGATGTCGATGCGCAGCGGACAGGAGTTCGACTTCAGCACCATCCATGCCCGCGTCGGCAACTTCGACAGCGCCGAGACCACGGACGACGCCGGCCGCGCGTCGGGCGGCCCGGACGCGCCGGTCGACTCGACCGACGCGGCCCGTCCCGACGACGCCGGCTCGCGCCCCGCCGAGACCGCCCCCACCGGACCGAAGGAGTGATCATGGACCTGCTGCTCAGCGTCTACGTCCTGATGTGGCCCGCCCTCGTGCTGGGCGTGCTGGTGGTCATCGCCGGCGGCTTCGCCCGCGACGCGCGCCGCGCCCGCGACGAGGGTCGTCCGATGATCTGACGCCGGCCCCTGCGACGACGGACGAGCCCTGCCGATCCATCACCCGACGGATCCGCAGGGCTCGTCCTCTGCCGCAGGCGGCGTCGTCGGCCCGAGTCGCTCAGCGCGAGCCGGGAGCGGCCACCGCGGCGCCGATGATCACCGGTTCGGGATGCAGGTCGAGGCCGAAGCGCGCGTGGACCTTCTCGCGGACGGCGCCGGCGACGGCGAGCAGGTCGCCGGTGCCGGCCGGCCCGCGGTTGGTGATCGCCAGCGTGTGCTTCGTCGACAGCGAGGCTCGGCCGTCGGTCAGCTCGGCCCCGAAGCCGCGGCCGCAGCCGGCGTGGTCGATCAGCCAGGCCGCCGAGAGCTTGACCCGCCAGTCGTCCAGGGGGAAGCGCGGGGCCTCCTCCGGCAGGCCGGCGGCCATGTCCGCCGGCACGATCGGGTTGGTGAAGAAGGACCCGGTGGACCAGGTGTCGTGGTCGTCGGCGTCGAGCACCATGCCCTTGGACGCCCGCAGCGCCAGCACCTGCTCGCGCACCTGGTCCAGCGGCGCGCGCCGCCGATCCTCCTCCAGCGCGGGATCCAGTCCCAGGGTGCGGGCCAGCTCGGCATAGCGGATCGGGGCCGAGAGCGTGTCCTCGCCGTCGTGGGCGAGCCGCAGACGCAGCGAGAGCACCACATAGCGCGGCGACCCGTGCAGCGTGGTGCGCTTGAGCACCGACTCCCGGTAGCCGAAGGCCAGGGCCTCCGCGTCGAGGGTGACGAGCTCGCCGGCCGCCCGGTCCCAGGCGCGCAGGTCCACCAGGGTCTGGGCGATCTCCGCGCCGTAGGCCCCGACGTTCTGCACCGGCGTCGCCCCGGCCGCGCCGGGGATCCCGGAGAGCGCCTCCAGGCCCGCCAGCCGGTGCCGGACGGTCCAGGCGACGACGTCGTCCCAGCGGTGGCCGGCGGCGATCCGGACGAGGCGCGAGCCGGCGTCGTCGCTGCTCGCCTCGTCGGCCTCCTCGGCGATGCCGTCGAAGGCCAGCTGCAGCACTGTGCCGCCGAAGCCGGCGTCGGAGACCAGCAGGTTCGATCCCCCGCCGAGCACCAGCAGGCTGTCCTCTCCGGCGGCGCGGGTCTCGTCGTCGGGCAGCGGATGCGCGGCGAGCACCTCCAGCGCCTGCTCCTCGGTCTCGGCGACGATCCAGTCCCCGGCCGGGCCGCCGACCCGGGCGGTGGTGTGCTCGGCCAGATGACGGGGCCCGTCGGAGACGGCGACGGACTGTGCGGAGGAGGTCTGCAGAGAGTTCACGCGGCTCACCCTACCCGGCGCGGCTCAGTCGTCGAGGTCGACATGGGTCGGATCGAGCACGCGGCGCAGGAAGTCCTGCGTGCGCGGCTGCTGCGGATTCCCGATGACCTGCGCGGCCGGACCGGCCTCGACCACATGGCCCTGGTCCATGAAGACCACCCGGTCGGCGACCTCGCGGGCGAAGGTCATCTCATGGGTGACCACGATCATCGTCATCCCGGCCTCGGCCAGCTGGCGCATGATCGCCAGCACGTCGCCGACGGTCTCCGGATCCAGCGCCGAGGTCGGCTCGTCGAAGAGCATCAGCCGCGGACGCATGGTCAGCGCCCGGGCGATCGCCACGCGCTGCTGCTGGCCGCCGGAGAGCTGGTCGGGGCGGCGATCGGCGAGCTCCTCGAGGCCGACGCGCTGCAGCTGGGCCATCGCCTCGGCGTCGGCGTCGGCCTTGGACTGCTTGAGCACCCGGCGCGGGGTGATCGTGCAGTTCTCCAGCACGCTCAGATGCGGGAAGAGGTTGAACTGCTGGAAGACCATGCCGATCTCGCGGCGCATCGCGTCGAGGTCGACGTCGGGGTCCGAGGCGACGTGGTCTGCGACGGTGATGGTGCCGGCGTCGGGCTCCTCCAGACGGTTCACGCAGCGCAGCAGCGTCGACTTGCCGGAACCGGAGGCGCCGACCAGGCAGACGACCTCGCCGGGGTCGACGGTCATCGAGATGCCCTTGAGGACCTCGTTGCGTCCGTAGGCCTTGTGCAGCTCGGAGATCACGACGCCGGCCGGCGCCTGCTCGCCGACGACGGCGGCGTCGGGGGCGGGGGTGGACTCGGCCATGCCGGGCCTCCTACTTCTTCGTCGACGTCCGCCGCTCCATGCGGCGGGCGAGGATGGACAGCGGCACGGTGATCAGCAGGTAGCAGACGCCTGCGGCCACCAGCGGAGTGAGCCCCGCCTGGTAGATGTTGATGCCGTCGCGGCCGAACTTGGTCAGCTCCGCGGCTCCGGCGGTCAGCCCGACCACGAAGATCAGCGAGGAGTCCTTGGTCAGCAGGATCGCCTCGTTGGTCAGCGGCGGCAGCACGATGCGCACCGCCTGCGGGATCTGGATGGTGACCATCGCCCGCCAGGCCGGCATGCCCAGCGCCCGGGCGGCCTCGATCTGCCCCTTGGGCACCGCCTGCAGCCCGGCGCGCAGCGTCTCGGCGATGTAGGCCGCGCCGACCAGTCCCAGCGAGACGCCGGCGATCTGCAGCGAGTCGAGGTTCCAGCCGAAGGCGATGGAGACGCCGAAGCCCAGCGCCAGGAACACCAGGATCGCCGGGATGCCGCGGAAGAACTCGATGTAGCCGGTGGCCAGCCAGCGGTAGACCGGGAAGCTGGAGAGCTTCATCAGCGCCAGCACCAGCCCGCCGAGCAGGCCGAGCAGAAAGCCCACGGCGGTGTAGGCCAGGGTGTTCTTCAGCCCCACGACGAGGATGTCCGGGAACATCGGGCCGATCCGCTCGACGTCGAAGAAGCTGGTGGCGATCGCCTGCCAGTCCATGACGACGGCGAGCACCGCCACGGCGACGACGAACAGGCCGGCCTGGATCCCCAGGCTCAGCCGGGCGCGCTCACGGGTGGTCATCGCCATGCGGCTCAGCCGTCATCCTCGGCCGAGGAGTCCTCCGCCGACTCCTCGGACTCCCCGGCGGACTCATCGTCCGACTCATCGCCGGACTCCTCAGAGCCCTCCTCGGGCGTCTCGCCGCTCTCGAACCACTTGGTCTTCACCTCGTCCATGTAGCCGGAGGACTCCATCTCGGCCAGCACCTCGTCGACGGCGTCGATGAGCTGCTGGTCGCCCTCCTGGGCGGCGATGCCCAGCTGCTCGCCGGTCTCGATCTCCTCGACGAAGGTCACGCTGGCGTCCTCGCCGGCCTGGTAGCCGAGGATGGAGATGTTGCCCATCGCCGCCTCGACCTGGCCGGCCTCCAGCCCCTGGATGAGCAGCCCGGAGTCCGGGTACTCGCGGGTGGTGTAGCCCTGCTCGGTCGCATAGGTCGCGCCGGTGGTGTCGGCCTGCACGCCGACGGTGATCGAGTCGTCGAGGTCGTCGACGGACTCGACGCCGCTCTCCTCGGCGGCCAGCAGCCCCAGGTTGTCGTCCAGGTACGGTTGGGAGAAGAGCATGTTCCCGGCCCGCTCCTCGGTGATGCTCATCCCTGAGATCGCCAGGTCGCAGCTGTCGGCGTTGAGCGCGACGCCGGACTGGATGCCCTCGAAGCCGGTCTGCACGACCTCCAGCTCCGCGCCGAAGGCGTCGGCGAGGCCCTGGGCGATGTCCATGTCGAAACCGACCACGTTCCCCTCGTCGTCGTGGTATTCGAAGGGCGGGTAGGGCACGTCGGAGCAGACCGAGAGCGTCCCCTCGGAGGCGAGCTCGACGTCGTCGATGCTGATGTCCAGCTCGGTCTGGATGTCGGTGCTCGCCGCGGTGTCCCCGCCGGAGCCGCCGGACCCGCCGGACCCGCCGGAGGAGTCGTCGTCGCCGCAGGCCGTGAGCGCCAGCGCGGCGACGCTCAGCGTGCCGAGGGCGGCGGCACGGCGCGGGATGCGGAAGCGGGGCTCCCGGAAGGTCTCGATCGTGGTGCTGGGCATGATGCTTCCTCCGACGATGGACGGTGATCCGTGTGCAGGCGATTATACGGCGACGGCCGCGAGGCCCCGCCCGTGGGGCGGCGCGTCGCGGCCGGGTCGGCGCGTCGTCGACGCGCTGGGCCGCGGAGTCGGCCCGGCGCGGGACGGCTCAGAGCTGGACGACGACCTGGGACTTCGCCAGGACCTTGGTGCCCTCGAGAGTGACGGCGAGGTCCACGCGGACGGTGGCCGCCTCGGCGTCGACCATCCCGACCGTGCCGACGATGCTCAGCTCGGCCGTCGTCGCGTCCGGGGCCCCGGAGACGACGTCGGGCACCGGAACCGGCTTGGTGAAGCGGGCCTGGTAGTCGACGACCCGGCCTGGGTCGCCGACCCACTCGGTGACCAGGTCGACCGCCGCGCCCATGGTGAGCATGCCGTGGGCGATGACGCCGTCGAGGCCGACCTCGCGGGCGAAGCGCTCGTTCCAGTGGATCGGGTTGTGGTCGCCGGAGGCGGCGGCGTAGCGGATCAGGTCCGCCCGGGAGAGCGCGACGGTGCGGCGGCCGACCTCCTGGCCCTTCTCCACCGCGGCGATGTCGGGGGTCTGTGCGGTGTTCTGCGGGGTGCTGTGTGTCGTGCTCATGCGTCCTCCTCGGCGTCGTCGGCGCGGACCAGCAGCGACGAGGCCACCGTGCTGCGCGCAGTCCCGTCCTCGGCGGCGATCTCGACGACGGTGGTGACCATCGCGCCGGCGCCCATCACGCGGATCCGCTCCAGCCGGACGCTCGCGTGCAGGGTGTCGCCGGCCAGGATCGGACTGTGGTGGGTGAAGCGCTCGTCGGCGTGCACCACGCGGGAGAAGTCGATGCCGACCTCCTCGTCGGCGACGACGGCGGCCTCGGCGCGCTGGGCGACGATCACCGCGAAGGTCGGCGGGGCGACGAGGTCGCGGCGGCCCAGCGCGCGGGCGGCGTCGACGTCGTGGTGGGCCGGGTGCGCGGCCTGCACGGCGGTCGCGAACTCGCGCACCGCCTCGCGGCTGACCTGGAACGGCTTGGCGGGCGGATACTCGCGGCCCTCGAGGGCGGGATCGATGCTCACGTGTCGGTGTCCTTCTCGGTCGACGTCGACGGTCGGGTGCGCTCGGCGGCGATCGCGATGCGGGCGTCGCGCATCCGCACGCCGATGCTGATCAGGTGCAGCAGGATGCCCAGCCCCAGCAGCACGACGACCGGGGCGACGGCGTCGACCGCGCCGGCGGCCGTCAGGATCGCCGCGACCACGCCGGCGGCGAGCAGCAGCATCCCGGCGACCAGCGTCGCCCGGTAGGCGGTGGATCCGCCGGCCCAGGGATCCGGGGCGGAGCCCGGCGGGCGCGAGGGGCTGCTCATGGGCGCTCCTGGATGTCGTCGGTGCGGGCGGCGGCGCGGCCGGAGTCCACGGTACCGCAGGCCGCCGCGCTCGCGCCGCTCAGGCGCCGTCGTCCGCACGGGCGGTGAGCGCCCGCTCCCCCGCGGCGAAGCGATCGAGCATGACCTCGACCAGCTGCCGCGGCGAGGCCGGAGCATCTCCCGAATCCTGAGGCCCGGAGAGCAGCGGCGCGGCGGTGACGTCCGCCTCGGCCGCGGCCAGCAGGTCCTGGAAGTAGCCCGGCGCCAACAGATAGCTGGCGACGACGACGCGACCCTCCGGCCGCTGCCGACGGGCGGCGGCGACGGCGTCGCGCACCCGCGGCTCGGCCGCCGAGAGGAAGGCGACCTCGACGTCGGCGTCGAGGCGTGCGGCGAGCCGGCGGCCCATGTCGCGGCAGTCGTCGACGGCGGCGGGGTCGGAGGAGCCGGCCGCGCCGAGGATGATGGCGTCGGCCCGCGGATCGGCGCCGACGGCCTCCAGTCGCTCGGCCAGCAGCTCGACGAGCCGGTCGTCGGGGCCCAGTGCGCCGCT
Organism: Nesterenkonia sp. F; assembly: GCF_000220985.1. Classification (GTDB taxonomy): domain Bacteria; phylum Actinomycetota; class Actinomycetes; order Actinomycetales; family Micrococcaceae; genus Nesterenkonia. The sequence goes on along the minus strand of NZ_AFRW01000110.1, from coordinate 14,002 downwards.
GATCGTGACCTCGCGGCCGACGTCGGCGGTCTCGCGGGCCAGGTCGACGTTGACGTGGTAGCCGGCCGAGAGCAGCACCGGCACGACCACGGCGGGGATCCCCTCGGGCAGCGCGTCGAGCGTGGCGGCGACGTCGGGATCCTGCACGTCGACATGGCCCAGGCGGACCTCCTCGACCTGGCCGCGGCGGGCGGCCTCCGCGGCGACGTCGGCGGCCAGGCGGGCGACGACGGCCTGGCCGGCCGGATCCGAGGTGCCGTGGGAGATCGCGGCCAGCGCTGCTCGGCTCATCGGGTGGGTCCTCTCTCGCCGGATGCCGGGGACGGTGCTGCCCTCCAGCCTAGACCTGCGAGGTCACGCCGATGTGAACGTCGGCGGCCGGCTCAGCGCTCGACGAGGACGCCGTCCTCGTCGGCGACGAGGCGCCAGCCGGGACGGAAGGTCACGCCGCCGAAGTCGACGACGTCGTCGACGACTCCCTGAGCGGTCTTGGTGGACTTGCGCGGATTCGACCCCAGGGCCTTGATCCCGAGGTCCACCGTCCGGAGCACGGCGACGTCGCGGACCGCGCCGTGGACGACCACCCCGGACCAGCCGTTCTCGGCGGCCATCGCCGCGATCATGTCGCCCAGCACCGCGCGGTCGAGGGAGCCGGCCGCGTCGACGACGAGGACCGCGCCCTCCCCCGGCTCGGCGAGCACCTGCTTGAGCAGCGCGTTGTCCTCGTAGCACTTCACCGTGCGGATCTGCCCGGCGAAGGCCGCCGCGCCGCCGTAGTCGCGCAGCGGCAGCGCCAGCGACTGCAGGTCCTCTCCGTGCTCGTCGTAGAGATCAGCAGTGGACGTCATCGTCCCTCCTCAGGTTGGTCAACGTGCTTGGAATCACCGCGGAGCCTCCCGCGGGATCCTCGTGTCGCAGACTATCCGGCGCAGATCGTCGTGCGCGGCGCATGTCACCGTCGCCGCCCGTGTCGTCCGCGAGCCGGCCGGGCTCGTGTCAGCGGCCGCCGACTGAGGGCGCCCAGATCCACAGCTGAGATCCAGCCCATGTCAGGCCCATCCCAAGAGGTAGGCCGTAGTGTCGGAGACACCTCATCGAGGTGCGAGTGATCCGAGGGCCCTCGGGTCGGGCTTTCTGATGCGTCCCCCTCACGCCGCCCGGCCCGGGGGTCCTCTTCTGCCCGGGGTCGGCTCGGCACATGCGGCACCGTCGTCGTCGGCGATCAGCTGGAAGAGGAGATGATCCCGCCAGCGTCCATCGATCCGGAGATACTCCGGCGCGACTCCATAAGGTCGGAATCCGTTCTTGGCGAGCACGCGCTGCGACGCAGTGTTCGAGAACAGCGTCTCGGCCTGGATCCGGTGCAGACCCAGCTCGTCGAAGGCCACCCCGACCGCTTCGGACACCGCCCTCGTCGCGATCCCGCGTCCGTTCGCCCGCTCACTCACCCAGTACCCCATGGCGGCCGACTGGAAGGCTCCTCGGGTGATCCCGCTGAGTGTCAGCCTCCCGACGATCGCGCCGCCGTCGAGGATCACGGCCGGGTACGTCCTGCCCTGTGCGTACTCGTCGAGGCTCCGCCTCGCGAGCTCGAGCTGCTTCTCGGCGCGGAAGTAGTCGTCGTCCCGGATCGGCTCCCACGGGGCCAGGAAGTCACGGTTCTGCTGGAGCAGCGTCGTGGCCTCCTCGACGTCCTCGACGGACAGGAGACGAATCGTGGCACTCACCGTGCGTCCTCCTTCTGGCCGAGCATCGGGCATGAGAAAACCCCGGAACCAGCGTGTGGTTCCGGGGTTCCGGGTCCGTAGCGGTGGCGGGGCTCGATCCCGCGACCTCACGATTATGAGTCGTGCGCTCTAACCAACTGAGCTACACCGCCACAGAATGAGAAGCGCCCGCGCCGTGCAGTGGCGCCCATCCCCGGAGGGATGGAACGCTCTGCGCTGCGCGGGCTCTCACTCCGAGCCCCAAGCGGGAATCGATCCCGCGACCTCCACCTTACCAAGATGGCGCTCTACCTCTGAGCTATTGGGGCAACGGCATGAAAGTCTACCAGCACCCTCAGAGCGAGTGAAATCGAGCTGAAGTGGCCTCCATCACACCGCGGGATCGCCGTCCTGCGCAGGGTCCCGGCGCCTTCGGTCCGGGATCATCAGACGCCCGGGCAGAGCCGAGAGCATCACCTGCAGACCGAGCAACAGACTCAGCGGCAGCAGCGCCCCACCGATCAGGAACATGCTCTCCGCCCCGACAGCGAGCTGTGCGACCAGGTAGGCGATCAGCAGGCCGAGGAGAGCGACCGGCAGGCCGATCCACAGCACGCCCAGCGGACGCCGAGAATTCCACCGCGAGGTTGAGGTGACCACGGCCCAGGCCAGCGCGGCGAGGACGAGACCCAGCCCGAAGTACTCGAGGACCACATACCCGGCCGGATCGACCAGGCGTTCCAGCCAGTTCTGCTCATCCGGGAAGGTGGCGTCGCCGTCCCGCGCCCGGAGCCGAACCATCCGGACCAGCGGATAGAGCACGCCGAGCAGCAACGGTGCGAGGACTGCGATCCAGATCGTGCGCAGACGATGCGCCATCGTGCCTCTCCCCTCCTGGACGACACACGCAGGGGCGCCACCCTGCGCGAAGACTGTCATCCCAGCCTACGAGGAGATCCGGCCGGCGACGACGTCGTGACGACCCCGCCACGACCGGGGGCCGCCGACACGACGACGGCGCGGACCCGACCGGATGGCCGAGACCGCGCCGTCGTCGTGCTGACTCAGCTCCAGCGGGGCTTGCGCTTCGTGGAGCCGAAGCCGCCGGACTTGGCGTCGCGACGCCCGCCGCCGCGCGGGGCGCCGCCCCCACGGCCGCCGGAGGGGCCGCCGGGCGCGCCGCCAGCATCCTTCTTCAGCTCGATCAGCTCGCCGCCGATCCGCGTCTTCGCCAGCGCATCCCACTGCGAGGAGGACAGCTGCTCGGGCAGCTCGACCAGCGCGTGGGTGTTGCGGATGTCGATGCCGCCGATGTCCTTGGCCGGCAGGTCGGCCTCGTTGGCGATGGCCCCGACGATGTGGCCGGGGTTCACTCCGTTCCGGCGGCCCACGGCGATGCGATACATCGCCTTGCCGGGGCCGGCCTCCCGGGCCGGACCCTTCGGGCCGCGGTCACGACCGCCGCGCTCCGGCTTCTCCGAGGGCTCGCGGGAGGCCTCGCGGACCAGATCGTCGTGGCCGGACTCGCGGTCGAACAGCGGACGCCCCTCGTGGAGCATCGCCACCAGGGCGGCGGCGACCTCCTCGCCGGTGACGTCGTGCTCGGCGAGGTAGGAGCTGACGACCTCACGGTACTGGTCGATCTGGCCGTCCTGTCGGGCGGCGGTGATCCGCTCGGCGAAGCGCCGCGACCGGGCGGCGTTGACGTCGGCGATGGTCGGCATCGCCATCTGTTCGACCTTCTGGCGCGTGGCCTTCTCGATCGAGCGCAGCATCCGCCGCTCGCGCGGGGTCACGAAGAGCACGGCCTCCCCGGAGCGTCCGGCGCGGCCGGTGCGGCCGATCCGGTGCACATAGGACTCGGTGTCCATGGGGATGTCGTAGTTGTAGACGTGGCTGATCCGCTCGACGTCGAGCCCGCGGGCGGCGACGTCGGTGGCCACCAGCACGTCGACCCGGCCGGCGCGCAGGTTCTCCACCGTCTTCTCGCGCAGCTTCTGCGGGACGTCGCCGTTGATGGCCGCCGCGCGGAATCCGCGGGCGGTCAGCTTCTCGGCGACCTCCTCGGTGGCCGCACGGGTGCGGACGAACACGATCGCGCCGTCCTGCGTCTCGGTCTCCATGATCCGCACCAGGGCGTCGCCCTTGGCGTGGTGCTTGACCTGGACGTAGCGCTGGCTGATCGTCGACGACGTCGAGGTCGCCTCCTTGACCGAGACCTCCACCGGGTCGTTCAGGTAGTCGGCGGAGATCCGGCGGATGGCCTTCGGCATGGTGGCCGAGAACAGCGCGACCTGCTTCGAGGCCGGAGTCTTGGCCAGAATCTGGTCGACCTCCTCGGCGAAGCCCATGCGCAGCATCTCGTCGGCCTCGTCGAGGACGAGGTGCTCGATGCCCGAGAGGTCCAGCGAACCGCGCTGCATGTGGTCGATGACGCGCCCCGGAGTGCCGACGACGACCTGCGCACCGCGGCGCAGACCGTCCAGCTGCGGGCCGTAGGGGGCGCCGCCGTAGATCGGCAGCACGGTGACGCCGTCGACGTCGGCCGCGTAGGTGGAGAACGCGTCGGCCACCTGCAGCGCCAGCTCACGCGTCGGGGCGAGCACCAGCGCCTTGGGCGTGCGGGTCAGCTGGCCGGCGTCGTGCTCGGCGGCCAGGCTGCTCAGCGTCGGCAGCGCGAAGGCCGCCGTCTTGCCGGTGCCGGTCTGGGCCAGGCCGACGACGTCGCGGCCCTGGTTCAGCAGCGGGATGGTCCGCGCCTGGATCGCCGTGGGGGTCGCGTACCCCATCCGGTCGACGACGGCCATCACGCGGTGGTCCAGGCCGAGGGTGTGGAAGGCGGGCTCGGCGGACTCGGTCTTCGCCGGCGTCTCGGACGACACGGACTCCTCCATCTGCTCCGTCGTCTGCTCGGTCTGCGGGTTCTGCTCCTCCGTCGAGGCCGGCTCGGCGGTCTCCTGACGCTCGTCGGCGTCCGGGGCGAGGGTGGGGGTGCTCATGGGCGGTGCTCCTTCTCGGATCGGCACGGCCGGTCCTCGACAGCACAGCTCTTCTGCACACGTGCGTCGACCACCTCTGCTCGACATACGTCAAGGGCAGGGCAGGGTGCACATGCTCTGATGAGAGCTGGGGTGACGGGGACTCTGCGACCGCTGGTCGGCTCCGGAGTCGACCCGTGAAACACACATGAACCTCGACAGGCATCACAGGCGTCGAATGCATCGACGCTTGCCTGGAGCAGCAGGAGAAGACGGGGCCTTCCGGAGAATGCCCTATGAGTCTACGGCATCGCGAGGCCGAATGCCGACTCGGGAGACGAAGGTCACGACGATCGCAGAGTCGACGCGCGGAGACGCCCTGTCCGGCGACGCCCGTCGACCCAGAGCACGAAGGTCACCACCGCCGCGGCATCGGCCAGCGCCACGGGCCAGCTGACCTCCATCGCCGCCAGATCGCCGATCCCGCAGAACCCGAGGAGACAGACACCCAGATTGTTGACCCCATGCAGCACGATCGCCGCTTCGAGCCCGCCGGTACGCCAGGTGATCCAGGCGGTCGCGACGGCGAACACCCCGATGCCGACCTGGCCGGGCAGGTCGTAGTCATGGCCGAGGAGGAAGAACGGCACCGGCAGCAGGATCGCCCACCCCGGATGCTTCAGCCAGGCCCCGAGGGTCTGCATCAGCGCCCCGCGGAAGACGTACTCCTCGGCGGCCGCCTGCATCGGGACGAGCACGAGGGCGAGCAGCAGCATCGGCCACGGGACCTGCAGCCCCACCTCCCGCGCACCGCCGACGCCGAGCTGCGTCCAGGTCGAGACGGCGGCCATGCCGGCGGTGACGACGACGGCCGGCACCAGGCAGCGCCCCATCAGCGTCCACCGGAGCCGTCCGGCCACCGACAACAGCAGCCCGATCGGCCGACATCCCGCCAGTCGGAATCCGAGCAGCACCGCCGGAAGCATCAGCGCGATGGTGCCGAAGCTCAGGGTGAATCCCCAGGGGTCATAGAAATCCAGCTCCGCAGGGAACTCCGCGTCGGGATCCTGGATCAGCTGCGGCAGCAGCACGGCAAGAATGAGGACGAAACCGCCGACGGCATAGATCACCGCGCTGAGCACCAGGCCCAGCAACGGCTTCCACCAACGGTACTGCGGCCAGCTGCGAGCCAGCCGGTGGTGGGCCAGCGGCGGCACCGGTGCGTCGACGGGAGTCTGCATGGGGCTCGGCGGGGTCGTGACATCCGTACTCGTCGAAGAAGGCATGCGTCCATCCTTCGCCGGCCCGACCCCGTGCGCATCGATCACTCAGCAGATGGTCGGCCGCCGAAAGGACCAGATCAGCGTCATCCTTCCGGTCGACGCGCGCGGCCGGCCCGGTGGGTAGGCTGAGCGTCGTGACTGCTCGTGGACGACTCCGACGGCACCTCTGGCAGCTGCCCCTGGCGGCGCTGATCAGCCTGACGTCCGGCGTCGTCGTCTGGGTGGACGTCATCACAGTCGACCCCGACATCTCGCCGATGCTGCTCCTGCTCGACCTCGTCCTCGGCATCGCCTCGATGGTCCTGGTCGGCCTGCGGGATCGCGCCCCCGTGACCATCACCCTGCTCATCTGTGCGGCCACAGGCTTCTCCGTCTTCGCCCTGGGGCCGTGGCTGCTCGCCGTCGTCTCGCTGAGCACGCGCCGCAGCCTACGTCTGGTGGCGCTCATGCTGGCCACCTCTATCGCGTCGACGGTACTCGTCGAGCTCATAAGGCCCCTGCACCTGGGCGACATGCCGTTCGACGGCCCCTGGCTGGTCGTGGCGTTGGCACTCACCGGCGTGGTCGTCTTCGCCCCGCCGATCCTCACCGGGTGGATCGTCGGCGCCCGACGGGCCCTGGTCGAGAGTCTGCGCAACGAAGCACGCGCCGCCGAGGCCGAACGCCGCGTCGCCGGCGAGCAGGCCCGCACCGAGGAGCGTGTCCGGATCTCGCGGGAGATCCACGACGAGGTCGGCCACCGGCTCTCGCTCATCGCCCTCCATGCCGGGGCGATGGAGTACCGCGAGGGGCTCACCGCCGAGCAGGTCCAGCACGAGGCCGGGGTGATCCGCTCCAGCGCTCATCAGGCGATGGGCGAGGTGCGCCGAACGCTGCAGGTGCTGCGCGACGACGAATCCCGCCATCGCCCGGAGGATCCTGACCCGGGCCTCGACCTGGAGACGCGCATCCGGCACCTCGCCCAGGAGGCCGACGACGCCGGCTCCCCCACCGAAGTCCGGGCCCCGGCGCCGCTGGCCGAGCTCCCGTCCTCGTCGGCCCGCCATGTCCACCGCATCGTGCAGGAAGCGCTGACCAACGCGCTGCGCCATGCCCCGGGAGCTTCGGTGGAGATCACCCTCGACGGTCGCCCGGACGATCGGCTGGAATTGACCGTCACCAATCCCCGGAACCGCAGGACGCCGAAGGATGCGCCGGTCGCCGTCGGCGGAGGGCTCGGTCTGGTCGGCGCCCGGGAGCGCGCCGAGCTGGCGGGCGGGCAGCTCGTCACGGAGGCCGGAGAGGACGAGTTCATCGTGAGAGCGTGGGTGCCATGGCCGAGCTGAGCCTGCTGGTCGTCGACGACGAGGAGCTCATCCGCGCCGGTCTGCGGCTGCTGCTCGACGGCGCCGAGGGGCTGCGCATCGCCGGCGAGGCCGCCGACGGGAGCCGAGCCGTCGAGCTCGCCGCCGCGCTCGATCCCGACGTCGTGCTACTCGACCTGCGCATGCCGGGCATGGACGGTTTCGCCTGCGCCGAGCAGCTGCTGGCCGACGACCCCGCCCGAACTGTGCTGGTGCTGACCACCTTCGACGCCGACGAGACCGTGCTGCGGGCCCTGGAGCTCGGCGTCGCCGGATTCCTGCTGAAGGACACACCGCCCACCGAGCTCGTCCGCTCCGTGCGGCAGGCCGCCGAGGGCGCCCCGGTGCTCTCGCCGTCGGTCGCTCGGCAGGTGATCTCCCGGGCCACCGCCCCGTGCGAGGACGCCGGGCGCCGAGCGGCCCGTGATCTGATCGCGTCCCTCACCGGGCGGGAGATGGAGATCGCCCGCGCGGTCGCCGAGGGGATGACGAATCAGCAGATCGCCGAGGCACAGTTCGTCAGCCTGCCGACGGTCAAGACGCACATCAGTCGGATCATGCAGAAGCTGGAGGCCGACAACCGGGTGAAGATCGCCCTGGCCATCCATCGGGCCGAGCTGGCCTGATCCCGGCTGCGTGCTGGAGGCCAGCGGTCACGCGTTCGCCAGAACTTCCAGGTACCCGTCGTGGACGAACAACACCTCCCGCCCTCTCTCCAGGCGACGCAGCACTCCGGCCTCCACCATGGCACCGAGCCATTTGCGCGCCGTCGGACGCGAGACGCCGCATCGTTGCTCCACTGCCGCCATGCGCGTGTAGGGACGCATCATCAACGTCTCGACGAACCAGAGGTTCCCTCCGGAGGGCAAGGCCTCGGCGGCCACACGCTTCAGCTCCTCCTCGATCGCCTGCAACTCATCGATGAGCCGCACTGTGGAACGAGCCGTGCTCTGTACTGCGTCCAGGATGAACCTGATCCATTCGACGAAATCCCCTTCCTCGGTGACTCGCCGCAGCAAGCTGTAGTACTGGCGCTTATGCGCGATGATGTACCGCGACAGATACAGCGTGGGGCGGGAGAGCATTCCCTCATTGATGAGCTGCAGAATGGCGAGGATCCGACCGGTGCGCCCATTCCCGTCGTCGAACGGGTGGATCGCTTCGAACTGATAATGGCTCAACGCCATGCGGACGAGCGGATCATGAGCGCCGGGAGAGTTCACATAGTTCTCCCACTCCCCCATCTTCCGATCGATCACTTCGAATCCCTCGGGCGGGGTGTACACCGGGGCCCCGGTCAGCGCGCTGGCGATGATCGTCCCCGGATTCCTGCGGAGAGTCATGGACCGCCCGTTGATCTCGCTGCAGATGGCCTCAGCTGTCGCACGGGTGAGCGTGCCCCGCTCCTCGACGATCTCCACACCGCGGAAGAGGCCGTCTCGATACCGCAGGGCCTCCTTGACGTCGGGGGACGCCTCATCGAGATGGTCCATATAGCTGAACAGCTCGTCAGTCGTGGTGACGACGTTCTCGATCTCGGAGCTGGCCTGCGCCTCGAGGACGGTCAATGCGCTCAGCAGCACCTCGGGGTTGGGAAGCCTCCGCGCAGCTTCGTCCATCTTCGCCAGCACGGCTCGTGCTTCGACGACCTGCCGCAGCACGTCAGGAGGCTCCACGTCCTGGGCAGGCGGCAGAGGAGGAAGCTCCTGATACGGGCGGTTCGGATCCCAGAAGGACTCAGAGGCGGAAGACATGGCTCCGATCTTTCCACGTCACCCTCGACATGGAAAGAAAATCACGAAAATTTTCCACGTGGGGCAGCACATGACACATCCTTTGCCATGTCGGGCAGCTCAGTTCACTCCGCCGGCCGGGCCGCCGCCGGACCCTTCGTCATCGCGATCTCGCGGATGGTGGCCTCGGGCGCCTCGGCGACGGAGACCACCTCGACCGGGTCGCCGGCGCGGACCTCCCCGGGGGTGACCACGCGGAAGTAGGTGCCCGGGCGGCCGGCCTGCAGGAAGCGCTTCACCCAGCCGGGCTCGTCCATCCACCGGCCGAAGGTCGCGCAGGGGATGCGCGGGCGGGTGGCCTCGAGGACCAGTCGCTCGCCGATCCGCCACCGCTCCCCCGGGTGGGCGCCGTCGACGTCGAGGCCGGCGAGCCGCAGGTTCTCGCCGAAGGCCCCGGCCGGAACGTCCCGGCCGAGCTGATCGGCCCACCAGGCGGCGTCGTCGTCGGCATAGGCGTAGACCGCTTTCTCCTCGCCGCCGTGATTCTTGCGATCTGCCTGGACGTCGCCGTGCAGGCCGAAGGTGCGGACCATGACCGGCGCGTCGGTCGGCCGCTTGTCGATGGCGGTGACCCCGACCTTGCCGGCGTCGTCGCGGACGAGCTGGTCGACCACGCAGACGGCCTCCACTGTGCCGGTCAGGCCGAGTCGGTCGGCGGCGGCGAGCAGGCAGGTCGGCGAGGCGTCACTCATGGCGCCAGTCTAAGCGCCCCGCTGAACGGGGTGACTCCGTGGGACGTGCGGGAAAGAGCGCGTATTCCCACACGTCCCACGGAGTCATCCTGCAGGGGACCTCCCGCGGGCGGTCCCGCTCAGAGGCCGGCGAGCGCCTCGTCCAGGTCCTCGATCAGGTCGGCGACGTCCTCGATGCCCACCGACAGCCGCAGCAGGTTCTCCGGCACCGCCAGCTCGGTGCCCTGCACGGAGGCGTGGGTCATGTGGTGCGGGTGGTTCATCAGCGACTCGATGCCGCCCAGCGACTCGGCCAGCTGGAACAGCCGGGTGCCCTCGGCGACCTTCCGCGCCGCGGGTTCCCGCCGCGCAGCTGCACCGAGACCATGCCGCCGAAGCCGCGCATCTGGGCCTTCGCCAGCTCGTGGCCGGGGTGGTCGGACAGCCCCGGGTAGAGCACCCGATCGACGGCGGGGTGGTCGACCAGGTGCTCGGCGATCGCCTGCGCGTTGCTGCAGTGCCGGTCCATCCGCACGCCCAGGGTCTTAAGCCCGCGCGTGGTCAGGTAGGCGTCCAGCGGCCCGGAGACCGCCCCGACGGCGAACTGCTGGAAGCCGACCTGCTCGGCGAGATCGTCGGCGGCGGCGTCGGAGCCCAGCACCACGGCGCCGCCGACGACGTCGGAGTGGCCGCCGATGTACTTGGTGGTCGAGTGGACCACGGCGTCGGCGCCGAGGCTCAGCGGCCGCTGCAGATACGGCGTCGCGAAGGTGTTGTCGACGACGAGCAGCGCCGAGCGGCTGTGGGCGATCTCGGCCAGCGCGGCGATGTCGGTGATCGCCATCAGCGGGTTCGACGGCGTCTCCACCCACAGCACGGTGGCGTCGTCGGCGTCCAGGGCCGCGGCGACGGCGTCGTGGTCGGACAGGTCCAGCGGCGTGTTGGCGATGCCCCAGTTCCCGTGGATGCGGTCGATGAGCCGGTAGCTGCCGCCGTAGGCGTCGTTCCCCATCACGATGCGCTGGCCGGGGCGCATCACCCCGCGGATCAGCGCGTCCTCGGCCGCCAGTCCGGAGGCGAAGGAGAAGGCGTGGCCCCCGCCCTCGGCCGCGGCGAGCTGGGTCTGCAGCGAGCTGCGGGTCGGGTTGGCCGCCCGGCCGTACTCATAGCCGCCGCGCAGCCCGCCGATGCCGTCCTGGGCATAGGTGGAGGAGAAGTGCACCGGCGGGACCACCGCGCCGGTGGTCGGGTCGAAATCCTGGCCGGCGTGGACTGCGGCGGTGGAGAAGCCCAGCGGGCTCTCGGCGTGGTGGTGGGTCATGGTCAGGCCTCCTCGTCGAGTCCGGTCATCCGGACCAGCAGATCGTTGCGGGTCAGCACGCCGACGATGTCGCCGTCCTTCGCCACCAGCAGAGTGGGGGCGGTGCGCAGCTTCTCGAGGATCTGCGGCACCGTCTCGGTGATCCCGACCAGCGGCAGCGCGTCGGAGAGATGCTCGGACACCGGAGCCCGCGGGTCCACCTCGCCCAGGATGAGCGCGTCGGAGAGTCGCTCGACGTCGACGGTCCCGTAGACCTCGCCGATGCGGGCGACCCGGCCCGGCTCGTCGATGACCGGCACGATGTCGACGCCGTAGCGGTTCATCACCGAGATCGCCTCGCGCAGGGTCGTCGAGCGCGGAATCGCGATGACCTCCGGCAGCGCCTCGGAGACGGCGTCGCGCTTGGCGGCCAGCAGGTCGGCCGCCGTCGTCGCGCGCGGATCGCGCGCCCCGGTGCCCGGGGCCGGCTCGGCGACGCCGCCGAGGCGGCCGTCGCGCACGGCCGCGGAGATCTCCTCCGTGCTGGTCACCGCCAGCTCGGAACCGGTGGAGGTGGAGACGACCTCGCCGAAGCCGTGGTCGATCATCCACTGGTCGTTGAAGATCTTGCCCAGGTAGCCGCGGCCGGAGTCGGGCAGCACGGCGACCACGACGTCGTCCTCGCCCAGGCCTTCGGCGACCTTCAGCGCCGCGGCGACTGCGGTGCCGGAGGAGCCGCCGACCAGCAGCCCCTCCTCGGTGGCCAGCCGGCGGGCCATGGCGAAGGACTCGGCGTCGGTGATCGCGTGCTCCTCGTCGGGCACCGACGGGTCGTAGTTCTTCACCCAGATGTCCTCGCCGACGCCCTCGACGAAGTACGGGCGCCCCTCCCCGCCGGAGTAGACCGAGCCGTCGGGGTCGGCGACGACCACGCGCACCGGTCCGGACGCGCGGTCGGCGGAGACCTCCTTGAGGTAGCGGCCGGTGCCGGTGACGGTTCCGCCGGTGCCGGCGCCGACGACCAGGTGGGTGACCGTCCCGTCGGTGTCCTCCCAGATCTCCGGACCGGTGGTCTCGTAGTGGGAGTGCGGCGCGGCCGGGTTGGAGAACTGGTCGGGCTTGAAGCCGCCGGCGATCCCGGCGGCCAGCTGGTCGGAGATCCCGTAGTAGGACAGCTCCGACTCCGCGGAGACGCCGCTGGGGCCGACGACGACGTCGGCGCCGTAGGCGCGCAGCACGTCGCGCTTCTCCTGGGCCACCTTCGGCACGGTGACGAAGACGCTGCGGTAGCCCTTCTGCTGGGCCACCAGCGCCAGGCCGACGCCGGTGTTGCCGGAGGTCGGCTCGACGACGACGCCGCCGGGCTGAAGCCGGCCGTCGGCCTCGGCCTCCTCGATCATCTTCAGCGCGATGCGGTCCTTGATGGATGCGCCGGGGTTCAGATACTCCAGCTTGACCAGGATGGTCGCGGAGATTCCTTCCGTCACCCGGTTCAGCTTCACCAGCGGGGTGCCGCCGATCAGGTCGACTACGGACTGGGCATATTTCATGCTCCCAGGCTACCGCCGGGCCCCGCGCGGCCCCCGGGGCCATGGCCCGCGGCGGACTCATGGAGAAACAGATCCGCCCAGGGCCAGGAGCGGACGCCCCGAGACCGCGTCCACGACGCCGGCCCCAGTCCGGGCGCCGCCCTGGACGCAGGCCCGGGTCCGGGGCGATGTGGTGGGATGGACCGGTGACCTTCTCCCCCGCTGCTCCGCCCTCCGCCGAGCAGGTGATCGACCTCGGCGAGGTGCTGGATCTGCCCCGCACGCTGGGCGTGCTGCAGCGCGGTCGGGCGGATCCGGCGCTGCAGATCGACGGCGGACCGCTCGGCGGCGGCACCGTCGGCGGCCCGGCCGGGACGCCGGGGGCGGGGGCCTGGCTGGCCTTCCGGCAGGAGCCCCGCCAGCAGACCGATGCATCCGGCCCGACCGGCGCGGCCCCTGTCCCGACGCTGCTGCGCCTCGACCAGCTCGATGCCGCACGCGTACGGGTCCGCGCCTGGACCTCTGCCTCGGACGACGACGGCGCGATCGCCGAGGCGGCCGCCTCGGACGCGGCGACGCTGCTGGGCGCCGCGGACGACTGGACCGCGCTCGAGATGCTGCTCGACGCCCTGGGCGACGAGCAGTCCGAGGCGCTGGCGCGGGTGCGACGCCGACATCCCGGCGTGCGACTGCCGGCGACCGGGCGGCTGATCGAGCAGCTGATCACCGTGGTGCTGGAGCAGAAGATCACCCATGACGAGGCACGACGCTCCTGGCGCGAACTGCTGCGCGCCGTCGGCGAGCGCCCGCCGGGACCTGCTCCGCGCGGGATGCTGCTGCCGCCGACGCCGGCGCAGCTGCGCGGCATCCCCTCCTGGGACTGGCACCGGATGGGGGTGCAGCCGCCGCTGGCGGCGACCCTGCTGCCGGGTGGCCGAGCGGGCGAGCGCGCTGCGGCGGCTGGGCGCCGTCGAGCCCGGCGACGTCCCGGCGACCGCCGAGCTGGCCGAGCGGCTGACGGCGATCCGCGGGATCGGCGCGTGGACGGCGGCGGAGACGCTGCAGCGCAGCCACGGCGCGGCGGACCTGGTCACCGTCGGCGACTATCACCTGGCCCATCGCCTCGGCGAGGCGCTGACCGGACGGCGCACCGACGATGCCGGCATGCTCGCGCTGCTCGAGCCCTGGCGCGGGCATCGGCAACGCGTGGTGCGGCTGATCGGGCTCAGCGGCTTCGCGCACCAGCGGCGCGGCCCGAAGCTCGCCCCGGAGGACCACCGGGGCCGCTGAGCCCCGGTCCACACACGTCGAGCGGGGGATCCGCTGCCGCTGGGCGCCGGATCGGCGCCGACAGCGGCAGCGGATCCCCCGNTCGATGCGTCGGGGCGGGAGCTCAGCT
>NZ_AFRW01000111.1 GCF_000220985.1 Nesterenkonia sp. F | reverse complement strand
ATGCGGCGGATGGGACGTTCTCATCGGTTCGGGTCTCGGGCGTGGCACTCATGGATTCTCCTCAGGTGATGCCGGTCAGTCGACAGTGACTACAGTGACCCGCACCTCATGACGCGAATCACGACGACTATGCTACGACGTTCCGCACATACGTCAAGCACATGTGTTCACCCTACTCAGAGGAGGATTCTGATCGGTTCCCCTCAGATGGGCAGAGCAGCCCGATCACCTGGAGGTTCGACGACGCCTGCCTCGCACACAAGAACGACCCTGGGCTCGGGCCTGAGCTTCCCTCCGTGATCGGTGGAATCTCAGGCCCGAGCCCAGGGCCGTCATAGCATCGGCAGTCGGGGACTGAGCCGGCGGGCTGCGCTCAGCTCACGCCGTAGGCGAGCAGCGAGTTCGCCCAGTCGTCGATCGCCGGCCAGTCGCGCAGGTCGGCGTCGGTCGGCGCCTGGGCGACCTTCAGCTGCAGCTTCTCGACGAGGCTGAGCGTCGACGCGTCGATCGCCCCGCGGAAGTAGACCACCTCGCGGTGGGGATGCTGCTTCAGCCGCGCCTCCATCGAGGCGTCCAGCACCGGACCGCCGCCGACGGCGAAGAGGAACAGCGGCTTGCCGGAGAGTTCGGTGCGGTTGCTGTCCAGGAACATCGTTCCCGCCCCGTGCAGCTTCTGGCGGTACACCGGCATGCCGACGACGACGTTGTCGGCCTCGTAGAGCCACCGCCCGGCCGCTGAGACGTCCTTGGCATGGGCGGCGACGCCGCGGGCGCTCAGCGTGGTGGCGATGCGCTCGCCGATCTCCGCCGTCGAGCCGTGCTTGCTCGCCGTGACGACCAGTGTGGTCATGGGGTCCTCCGCCTTTCGCCAGCGCTTGTGCGTCTGGAGACGAGCCTATCGAATCCGCGGCCTCCCAGGCGCCTCCTCCCGCTCGACGGCCGAGTCCGGTCGGGCTCTTCCGGCGTCTTCGGCGAGCATACCTTTCTCGGACTTCGCGATGACGCGGGTGCCGGTCAGGTCGCCGGTGACGTTACAGACCGTCCTCCCCATGTCGAGGATCGCATCGATGCCGGCGACCAGGGCGACCGGGCCCATCGGCAGCCCCGCCGAGGTCACCGCCATGGTGAGCATGATCAGCCCCGCGCCGGGGACTCCGGCGGTGCCCACTGAGGCCAGCACCCCGACGGCGGCGACAGTGGCCAGCTGCGCGAGGGTGAGCTGGGCTCCGGTGACGTCGGCGACGAAGACGGTGGCCGCACCGACGTAGATCGCGGTGCCGTCCATGTTGATCGTCGCGCCCAGCGGCAGGGTGAAGGAGTAGACGCCTTTGCCCACGCCCAGCTTCTCGGCCGCCTGGCTGGTGACCGGCAGCGTGCCGCTGGAGGAGCGGGTGACGAAACCGGTGAGCATCGGCTCCTTGGCCGCGCGGAAGAACCGGCCGATCGGAGCGCGGAAGAGCAGCAGGATCACCGTGTAGACCACGATCTGGACGGCGATGCCGCCGTAGACGACGCCGGTGAGCTTGGCCAGCGGCAGCAGCGCATCGGCCCCGGTCTCGCCGACCACCACGGCGATCAGCGCGAAGACGCCGATCGGCGAGTACTGCAGCACGCCGCGGATGATGAGGAAGACCAGCTCGACGCCGCCGTCGACGAACCGCCGCAGATCTGCGGCGAGCGAGGAGAGGCGCTCCTCCTCGCTGTCCTGCAGGAAGGCCAGGGCGACGCCGGCCACGAGCGCGAAGAACATCACCGCGAGGACGCGCCCGTCGGCGAGGGCGGAGAAGATGTTCTCCGGGACGATGTCGGTGAGCACCTGCGACAGAGCCGGGGCGGACTGCTCCTCGACCTCCTCAGTGCCGTCCAGGGTCAGTCCGGCGCCGGGCGAGATTAACAGGGCCAGGCCGATGCCCGCAGTCATCGCGAAGGCGGTGGTCACCAGGTAGTAGATGAACGCCTTGCCGCCGATGCGCCCGAGCGTCGTGGGCGAGACGGAGGCGACCCCGGAGACGAGGGTCAGCAGGATCAGCGGCATGACCAGCATGGACAGCAGCCGCAGGAAGATGTCGCCGAGCGGCTCGATGACCGTGATCGGCTCGCCCACCGCCAGTCCGGCGACGACGCCGAGGACCAGCGCGACGGCGAGCTTCCAGATCAACGGGAAGTCCAGATAGCGCCCCCACGGGGATCGGCGGGGCGGCTCCCCGGAGGAGCCGGAAGGGTCGGCGGCAGAGGTCGTCTGCGGCTCGTCGGCCATGCGTCATCACTCCCCGGGGACCGTCCGGGATCACCGTCGATCCCCGTCTCGGCAACAGGGGCGGACGACAGTGTGACACATGTGACACATGTGACACGAGATGACGGGGATGCGCCGGGGCGGCACCGACGTCGCGCCGACCCGGAGCGAGGATGCGCCTGCGGGCCGGGGAGAACCCCGGCCCGCAGGCGCTCGCCGGGCCGCACGCGAGGCGGCGAGAGGCTCAGTCCAGCGCGGCGCTCACTTCACGCCGCGCAGATCCAGCTGCAGGGTGTCGCCCGCGCCCTCGACCAGGTTCACCGGGATGCCCCAGTCCTGCTGGTAGAGGTGGCAGGCCGCGTGCATCGGGATCTCCTCACCCGGGGCGCCGTCGCAGGCCGCAGCCCGGGCGGTGATGTGCAGCACGCCCTCGCCGACGGTGGGGTCCAGCTGCAGCGTGCGCGTCAGCCCCTCGGAGCTGCCCGCGCCGGAGACGATCAGCTCATCCGGCGAGGAGGAGATCTTCAGCTGCGTCGGGTCGCCGAAGCGGTCGTCGAGCTTCTGGCCGGTGGGCGCGGAGAAGCCGACGGTCAGCGTCAGCTCGCCCGGCGCGACGTCGGTGCTGGGCCGGTGCGACTGCATCGCGCCCTCGTCGACGGTCAGGAACTCCTCCGGGATGGCCACGCGCACCAGCTCGTGGGCGTTGGTCTCGACCACCAGCAGCGTGGAGCCGTCGGCGTCGAGCAGCACGTCGGAGGGTTCCTTCAGCCCGCGGGCGACGGTGGAGACCTCGGCGGGCACCGTGGTGCCGTCGGCGGCCAGGTGCTCGCCGCGGTAGCGGCGGATCGCGCCGTTGTAGGTGTCGGCGACCAGCACCGAGCCGTCGGGCAGCGCGGCCACGCCCAGCGGGTGCTGCAGTCGTGCCTGGGCCGGGTCGCCGTCGCGGAAGCCGAAGTCGAACATCCCCTCGCCGACGATCGTCTCCACGCGCGGCGCCTTCGGGTCCTCGGCGGTGCGCAGCACGCGCAGCGAGGAGGTCTCCGAGTCGGCGATCCAGACGTCGCCGGCCGCGTCCGCGGCCAGCCCGGAGGTCTGGGCGAACCAGGCCTCGTCGGCCGAGCCGTCGGTCAGGCCCTCCAGCCCGGTGCCGGCCAGCACGCGCAGCTCGCCGGTGGTCGGGACGAACTCGAAGATCTGATGGGTGCCGGCCATCGCGACGATCAGCGTGCCGGCGGCCTCGGACCACAGCACGTCCCACGGCGAGGACAGCGAGACCTCCAGCGGCTCGGTGCCCAGGCTGCCGACGCCTGCGGCCTGCTCCTGGGCCACCCGGTCGGAGTCGATCAGCCGCTGCACGCCGTTGCCGGCCACGGTGAGCACCCGGTCGCCGGAGACGTCGATGCCGCGCAGCCGGTGGTTGACGGTGTCGGCGACGACGAGGTCGTAGCCGACCTGCGCGGCGACCTCGGCCGGCAGGATCGCCACGCCCTGCGGCTCGGTGAACAGCGCCTCGGCGGCGGTGCCGTCGCGGTGGCCCTTCTCTCCACCCTCGGGACCGCCGCCCCAGGAGCGGACGACGGTCTCCAGGTCGGCGTCGAGCTCGACGATGCGGTGGTGACCGGTGTCGGCGACCAGGAAGCGACCGGCGGCCGCGGCGTCGTCGTCGGCACCCAGCGGGCGGGTCACCGGCACCGCGGTGCCCGGGAAGCGCAGCGTGCGCGAGACCGGCTCCGGCGGCACATAGGGGCCGTCGCCGCGGTGCAGAGTGCCCTTGGCCTCATGCTCGGCGACGAGCTCCTCGACCAGCGAGTCGAGACCGGCCACGTGACCCTCGCCGGCCAGATGCGCGGCGATGTAGCCCTCGGGGTCGATGACGACCAGCGTCGGCCAGGCGCGGGCCGAGTAGGCCTGCCAGGTGGTCAGGTTCGGGTCGTCGAGCACCGGTCGGGCGATCTCGTAACGCTCGACGGCGGCGGCCAGCGCGTCCGGGTCGGCCTCGTGGTCGAACTTCGGCGAATGCACGCCGACGGTGACCAGCACATCGGAGAAGCGCTCCTCCAGCGGGCGCATCTCGTCGAGCACGTGCAGGCAGTTGATGCAGCAGAAGGTCCAGAAGTCGAGGATGACGATCTTGCCGCGCAGGTCGGCGAGGGTGACCTCCTCTCCGCCGGTGTTCAGCCATCCGCGGCCGACGAGCTCGGAGGCCCGCACCCGATCGGTGCGGCGGATCGTCTCCGTCATGCTGGTGCTCCTTCGTGTGAAGCGCGCGGTGCGCGCGATGCGTGCAACGGGTCGTGAGGGGCGGGCCGGCTCGCGCCGGAGCAGCTCCGACTCAGTCGGCCAGCCCGTCCAGGGTCTCGGCGGCGAGGGCCTCGGCCATCGTGGTGAACTCCGCGGAGCCGGCGGCCGGCTCGCCGATGAAGGACACCATCACCACGTCCTCGCCTCTGCGGATCAACAGGATCTGCGCCGCGGTTGTTCCGTCGGCGTCGGCGCCGTCCTCGGCGGAGTCGGCGAACTCTCGGCTCCAGCGGTAGGCCGCCGTCGTCTCCGGAGCTGCGGACTCCACCGGCTCGACGGCGGCGTCGACGTCCCCGAACTCCAGGGTGAAGTCCTGCTCTGACTGGGTGTAGGTGACCTCCCGGCAGGACTCCAGCAGCTGCTCGACGCGCTCGACATGCTCGGCCACGCGCTCGCCGGCGGCGGCGTCGGCGTCCCCGGGAACCTCGGCGATCTCCAGCGAGCCGGTGCCGGTGAAGGTCTCGGAGCCCAAGTCCACCCGGGCGACGTCGGCGTCGAGCAGCAGCGGCGCCCAGTCGACCGCGGCGAGCGGATCGGCGCAGGCGGCGGGGTCGACCTCCTCGGCGGCGTCGCCGGCCAAGGTCTCGTCGGTCTGCTCACGAAACTGCTCGACCGCCTCGACGGTGGCGTAGCCGGCCTGGTCGAAGCCGAAGCTCGCCGCCCGATCCATCGCCGCCTCGGCCGCGGCGAGCTGCCGCTCGGAGCCGGACCTCGGGCTGTCCTCGCCGGAGGAGGAGCCGCCGTCCGCGGGGTCGTCGGCGCCGGCCCCGCAGCCGGCCAGCAGCATCGCGCCGGCCAGCAGCGGCACGACGACGGCGCCGCGGCGGCCGCGCGGCCCCTCGCCCAGGATGTTCCGGCGGCTCATCCGCGCGGCCCCTGGGGCTGGTGCGGGTCGTTCTCGGCCATGCGGACGAACATCTCGTTGTACTCGCGCAGCGCGGCGTCGTCGGTGCGCTCGGCCTCGCGGTCCTCGCGGCGCATCTGCCGGTCGTCGTCGCGGGACCACTGGATCGCGGCGATCACGGCCAGCAGCATGGTCGGGATCTCGCCGATCCCCCACATCAGCTCGCCGCCGCGCTGCTGGTCCTCCAGCGCGGAGAAGCCCCAGTCGTAGCCCATGTTCCCGAACCAGCCGGCCTGCAGCAGCGACTCCGAGCCGGAGAGCGCCACCGCCAGGAAGGCGTGGAAGGCCATCGTGGCCAGCAGCATCAGCAGACGCAGCGGATGCGGCGGCCGCTTCGGCAGCGGATCCTGGCCGACCATCACCAGCGCGAAGATGTAGCCGGTGAGCAGGAAGTGCACCGTCATGATCAGGTGCCCCAGGTGGTACTCCAGGGCGAAGCCGAAGAAGGCGGTGTAGTAGAAGATCACCAGCGAGCCGGCGAAGTTCGCCGCCGCGACCACCGGATGGGTCACGATCCGCGAGAACCGCGAGTGCACCAGCCACAGGATCCATTCCCGAGTGCCGCGGGTGCCGTCGGCGCGCGCGGGCAGCACGCGCAGCGCCAGAGTGACCGGCGAGCCCATCACCAGGAAGATCGGCACCACCATGGTCAGCGTCATGTGCTGGATCATGTGCCCGGAGAAGAGCACCAGCCCGTAGATCGACGGCCCGCCGGAGGTGACCCAGACCAGCGTCAGCAGCCCGACGACGAAGCTGACGCCGCGGACGATCGACCAGGAGTCGCCGCGGCGGCGCAGCCGCACCACTGAGGCCCAGTACCAGACCGCCAGGCCGACGGCGAGGAAGACCCACAGCCAGTCCAGCCGCCAGAGCGTGAAGTAGTTCGCGAGCTCCGGGGCCGGGGGCAGGTCGTAGCCGGTGATGATGCGCGCCGGCGAGGCCCCCGGCGGCAGGTCCTCGGAGACCGGCGGGGCGGTGCGGCCCAGCACCGTGGAGACCCCGACGACGGCAGACATGATGGCGACCTCGACGGCGACCAGCTGCCAGAGCAGCCCGGTGACGCCGCGCTGGTCGGGCCTCGCGCCGTCGTCGGTCGACCCGACGCCGCGGCGGGCGGCCGGTCCGGCGTGGGCGCCGACCAGCCGCGGGATGATCCAGCTGCGGTGCATCCAGCCGATGCCGGCCAGCGCCAGCACCGCGGCGGCCTTCAACGCGATCATCAGCCCGTAGGGGGTGGTGATCAGCTGGCCCCAGGCGAAGATGCGCAGCTCGGCGTTGACCACTCCGGAGGCCGCGACCAGCACGATCGCGATCCCGGCGATCGTCGAGTAGCGGCGCAGCAGCGTGCCGACCAGCTCCGGGCCGCCCTGGTCGCGGGCGGAGAGCCGCCTCGCCTGGTCGCGCAGCACCGGGGCGAGGAGCAGCAGCACCGCCAGCCCGCCGACCCAGACGACGACGCCGAGCAGGTGCAGCCCCAGCGAGTTCACCGCCGCGATGTGGTCGTCGCCGGAGGAGGAATGTCCGACCAGCGCGATCGGCACGATGCCGGCCAGCCCGAGCGCGGAGAGCACGAAGAGTCCCGGCGTGGAGCGCACGGCGAAGATCAGCATGGTGAACAGCGCCGCGATCGCCGCCACCGTCGCCCAGGCCTGACCGGTGGCGATGGACTCGATGTATCCGAGGAGGCCCTCGTTGAAGGAGTTCTCCCCCGAGACCGGCTGACCGGAGATGTCGGAGAAGGTCAGCACCAGCACTGCGATCGCGGCGACCGTCCAGACCACCGAGGCCGTGGCGGCGATGCGCAGCACGGCGGCGAAGACCGGGTGCTCGGCGCCGTCCTGGCCGCGCCGCCGTCGGCCGCGGGGCCCGACGCGCGCCGGGATCGCCGCGGCGGCCAGCAGCACCGCCGAGATGGCGGTCGCCATGGCCAGGTGGTGGACGAACCGGGCGATCGGCAGGCCCCAGCGGGTCAGCGCACCGGGGTCGACGATCTCGCCGGGCGTCGACAGGCCGGTGAGCAGCCCGGCGACGGCCACGGCGATCAGTCCGAGGCACAGGGCCGCACCCGCCGCCGGCAGCCCGACCGCGCGCACGGCGACGTCGGCTTCGGGGTCGACGCGGGCGTCTCGGGGGCTGCCGGAGGCGGGAGTCATGCGGGCGTCCTCGGTCTCGGGATCGGTCGGAATCGGCCGGTGTCGGTCGGAGTCGGTCGGAGTCGGTCGGAGTCGGTCGGGTCAGCCGCGGTCGCCGGAGTCCGTGCCGGAGTCCCGGCCCGAATCACGCTTCCACCGGTCGACCTGGGTGATCCTGCGCCGGACGAGCACCACCGCGACGATCACCACGGCCAGCGCGCCGGCACCGAAGGCCACCGGCAGCCAGGCCGGCGTCGAGGTCTCCTCGGCGGCGGACTCCGCCGCCTCGGGCGACGCCTCGCCGTCGGCGGCCTGCTGGCCCTCGACCGCGTCGCCGGTCGCCTCGCCGGTCGCCTCGTCGGTCGCCTCGTCGGTCGACTCGTCGGTGGTCTCGTCGGTGGTCTCGGAGGCGGACTCGTCGGCGGAGGGCTCCTCGGTATTGTCCTCAGTGCTGTCCGCGTCGGGCGAGGCGGCGCCGGCCGCGCCGTCCTCGATGGCGAAGGTGTAGGTGTCCTCCTCCTGGTGGCCGTCCGAGTAGACCGCGCGGTAGCGGACCTCGTACTGGCCGGCGGGCAGCTCGTCGTCGACCTCGGTGGTCATCGTGGCGCCGTCGACGGTCGTCTCGCCGTCCCAGCGCTCTCCCTCCGGGCCGGTCAGCCGGATCTCGTTGGTGATGCCCTCGCCGGTGGTGAGCCCGTCGCCGCTGAACTCCAGCTCCACGGCGTCGGGGATCTCGGTGAGGATCTGGCCGGACTCCGGGGTCGCGGAGATCAGCTCGTCGTGCGCCCAGGCCGGGGCGGCGGTCACCGTGCCCAGGGCCAGGGCCGAGGCGCCGGCGAGGCCGGCGAGCGCGGCGCGCCGCGGACCGCGGCGCCGGGGGGTCGTGTCAGGGGTGTGGTGGTCCATCGTGGAGCGTCCTTCGTCTGCAGGTGCATGCGCCGGCCTCCCGCCTCGGGCGGGGGCCTGCCGGGTCAGGTCGGGAACGACGGATGCGGCGGCGGACCACGCACGGTCCCGGGCTCGACGTCGACCCTCAGGAGCATCGGACGACGCGCGGTCCGCGGGAGGAGGACCCGACGCGCGGCGGTCTGGAGTCCGCCGGCGGCCCTCATCAGGATACGCGCCGGACGCAGCGTGAGCAGATCGACCAGCGCGGCCAGCAGCACCTCGCCCCGGCGCAGCAGCAGATAGGTGCCCAGCGCGGCGAGCACATGGGCCGGGAGCATATGCCCCGACGCATGCTGCGCGGCATCGGCGGCGTGACCCGCGTGGGCCGCGTGCTCGACGTCGGCGACGCCGCGCATCGCCGTCGGCGGCGCCGGAAGGACGAACAGCCCGTGCAGCAGCGCCTGGCTGGCTCCCACCGACAGCGCCAGGCGGGTGCGGCTGAGCCGCACCCCCGCCAGGCC
>NZ_AFRW01000112.1 GCF_000220985.1 Nesterenkonia sp. F | reverse complement strand
GAGGGATACCCCAGCACCACCGCCACGCTCAGCGCACAGCCGACCAGCACCGTCGGCACTGTGCCCAGCGCGGGACGCACCAGTCCCTGGGTGACGAGCAGCACCACGGCCCAGATGACCGCCACGGCGACGGCCAGGATGACGCTACCGCGCACGCGGCCTCCTCCCCCGCGTCGATCGGCGATCGTCAGGGCGGCCAGCCGCTCGGCGGCGCGGTCGGCCGCGGTGCCGTGCATCCGCACCCAGCTGGCCTCGACGTCGTCGGGGGCGCGGTGCGCCGCGAGACCAGCACGGTGACCAGCGCGGCCGCCGGAGCGGCGACCAGCGTGGGGGTGGCCAGCAGCTCGCCGACGGCCGCGGGCGCCTCGAGGATGCCGCCCAGCGAGAACATCCCCACCGCCAGTGCAACGCCGGTGAGCATGCCGGCCACGCCGCCGGCCGCCGTCGTGCGGCGCCACCAGATGCTGAGCACCAGCACCGGGGTCAGCGCCGAGCCGGCCACGGCGAAGGCCCAGGTGACCATGGTGGCCACCAACGAGGGCACCGCCGGGGTGAAGGCCTCCGGACGCAGCGCGATGGCCAGCGCGGCCGCGGCGCCGGCGGCCAGCAGCGTGACCATCCGTCCGGCGCGGACGGCCTGCTTCTGCGTCGCCCGCGGGTTGATGTGCCGCTCGTAGACGTCATGTCCCCAGGTCGCCGCCGAGGCCAGCAGCAGTCCGGCCACCGTCGACATCGCCGCGATCAGGGCGGCGGCGGCCACCAGCCCCAGCCCGGTCTCGCCGCCATGGATGCGGCCGAGCACCGGCAGGGCGTGCTCGGGCACGCGCAGCACGCCGTCGACGGTCAGCCGCTGCAGCCAGGGGCGGGTCGCGGCGGCCTCGGGGATCGCCCCGCGCGCGGAGGTGCCGAGCATGACCGCCAGCGCGTAGAAGGCCCCGATGAACAGCAGCACCCACACGGTCGTCGTCCGCGCCGCGCGTCCCGTCGGGGCGGTGAAGCAGCGGTTCATCACATGCGGCAGCCCCGCGGTGCCCAGCCCCAGGGTGACCACCAGCGCGACCTGGCCCAGCTGCCCGTAGCGTGCGCCGGGCTGGCCGAAGACCGCCGGCTCGTCGCCGTCGATGTGGTTCTGCTGCTCGACCAGCGCCCAGCCGCCGTCGCCGGTCGGCTCCGGATTGCTCAGCGACTCGGCGCTGAGCTCGGCGACCTGCTCGCCGTAGCGGAAGCCGTCGCCGGTGACCGAGGAGGCCAGCCAGACCAGCGCGCCGAAGAGCAGCAGGAACTGCACCGCCTGGTTCCAGGTGGTCCCGCGCATCCCGCCGAACGAGACGACGACGGCGATCACCGCGGTGCAGACCAGCACCCCGGTGGCGTACGGGCTCAGTCCGAGGACCCCGTGGCCGACCAGCAGCTCCCAGGTGATGCCGCCGCCGACCGACTGCGGAACCAGGTAGCAGAGGATGACCAGCTGCACGACGCCGACCGCCGAGAGCCGCACCCCCTCCGAGCCCAGACGTCGGCCGAGGAAGTCGGCCAACGAGAACTCGCCGAAGCGTCGCAGCGGCGCGGCGACGAGCAGCAGCACCGGCACGAAGCCGGCGGCGAAGCCGACCGCGTACCAGGCGCCGTCGAGGCCGGAGACGTAGACGGCGGCGGCCACGCCCAGGAAGGAGGCCGCCGAGAGGTAGTCGCCGCAGATGGCCCAGGAGTTGGTCAGCACCCCGACCCGCTGGCCGGCCAGGTAGAAGTCCACCGTCGACGAGCGGCGCGGACGGGTGAGGAAGGAGACGCCCAGCACGACGACGAAGACCCCCGCGAGGGTCACCACCGACACCGCGCTCATCCGGGGCCCTCCCGCCGGTCGGCCGGCGCGTCCGCGCGCCCGTCGGCGTCGGCGGCAGACGTGGAGTCGGCGGACGAGTCGGCGTGCGAGTCGGTGCCCAGCATCCGCGACTCCACCGAGGAGCTCAGCGTGGCCGCGGCGATGCCGATGGCGGCGAAGAGCACGTAGAGCCCGACGGCGACCGTGAGGAACCCGGGGCTGAGGTCGCCGATCAGCCGGGCCTCCAGCCACCAGTCGGAGACCAGCGTCAGCACCGGGAAGGCGGCGACGAGGAGCAGGAAGAGCAGGAAGTAGGTCACCGCGATGCGCCGCTGCGTGCGGAAGACGGCGTCGACCTCGGCGGGCGTGTCGCGCACTTCGGTCCCGGCGACGTCGCCGAGGTCCTCAGGCTCCGGTGGGCGCATGAGGCCAGTGTATGCCGCCGGTCACGCCGCGTCGGCGTGCGCGCCGATCCGCGGGATCATGCCGCCGTCGGCCGGGTGCGCCACATCCGCACCCCGGCTCGCAGCAGCACGATCGCCCCGCCGACGGCCAGCACCAGACCCATCCCGGGCAGCAGTCCGCCCCAGGAGCCGGTGGTGGCCGAGAGCTGGACGATCCGGACGATCTGGGCGCCGGTGATCAGCGCGACGAGCACTCCGGGGATCAGCGCATGGGCGACGGCCAGCATCGGCCGCGGGACGAAGGCGCCGGCGAAGGCCAGGAAGCCCACCGCCAGCGTGACGATGCCCGGGCCGTCGGTGCCGCGCAGGCTGAAGCTCTGCTCGGCGATCGGGATGACCACCCAGGGCAGGAAGGCCGAGACGATCAGCATCAGCCCGCCGATGATCATCGCCCGGCTGCCGCCGTGGAAGACGCCCCAGCCGGTGGCCCTGCCCTCCTTCAGGCGCGCGCTGATGCCGCCGAAGATCCCCTGCGGCGCCGTCGTCGTGCTGGTGGCTCTGGACATGCGTCCAGTCTAGGAGTGATGCCTCTCACAGACGTCGTCGCAGGCCGGACGGCTCGACGAACGGCGCATTCAGCGCCACGAGTGGTCGGCGCGAGGCCGCGGACGGCCGCGCGACCCCCGAGCGACCGTTCGACGACGCCCGGCGACCGCCGGCGAAGACGCACCGCCCTCCGGCGGCGCGGCGCTTGTGATGGGACTCACAGTGCCGTGTGCTGTCGGTGTGCACCGCGTGCGCCGCCGCCGGCGACGCATGATCACCCGCTCCGACGTCCCGGACTCCAGGTCCGGGCGCTCGCACCGGACAGAAGGGAGGCTCCCATGGCTGATGCACCGCATGAGAGCACCTCCGGGGGCGTGACCGACCAGGACGACTGGCGGAAGCGCTACTGGAAGAAGAACCTGCGCCTGATGGTCTCGCTGCTGGCGGTCTGGTTCGTCGTGTCCTACGGATTCGGCATCCTGCTCATCGAGCCGCTGAACACCATCGAGATCCTCGGCTTCCCGCTGGGGCTGTGGTTCGCCCAGCAGGGCTCGATCATCACCTTCGTCATCCTGATCCTCATCTACGCGCTGCGGATGGACCGCATCGACGACGAGTTCGGGGTCTCCGAGCGCGGAGAGGACGGTGAGCGGCGATGACCGACATCCAGATCTGGACCTTCGTCTTCGTCATCCTGACCTTCGGCATCTACATCACCATCGCCTGGCGCTCGAGGGTCAAGGAGACCAAGGACTTCTACGTCGCCTCGCAGGACGTGCCGGCCTTCGCCAACGGCGCCGCCGTCGCCGCCGACTGGATGTCCGCGGCCTCGTTCATCGGCATGGCCGGACTCATCGCCTTCCTGGGCTCCGACGGCTCGGTCTACCTGATGGGCTGGACCGGCGGCTTCGTGCTGCTGGCGCTGCTGCTGGCGCCGTACCTGCGCAAATGGGGCAAGTACACCGTCCCGGAGTTCGTCGGCGACCGGTACTCCGAGGGCGTGCGCGTCGTCGCGGCCATCACCGCCATCCTGGTGTCGTTCACCTACGTGGTCGGCCAGATGAACGGCGGCGGCATCGTCTTCAGCCGCTTCCTGAACCTGAACCTGACCTGGGGCGTGATCGTCGCCGCGGCGATCATCTTCATCTACACGGTCCTGGGCGGCATGAAGGGCATCACCTACACCCAGGTCGCGCAGTACACGGTGCTGATCATCGCCTACCTGATCCCGGCGGTGGCGGTGGCCCAGCAGACCACCGGCCTGCCGATCCCGCAGATCTCCTACGGGCAGATCCTGGCCGAGCTGGACGCACTGGGCCGGGAGTTCGGTCTGCACGCCTTCAGCGAGGCCTTCGTCGGACGCGACGGCGGCCAGCTCGACGTCTTCCTGGTCACCGCCTCGCTGATGCTCGGCACCGCGGGCCTGCCCCATGTGATCATCCGCTTCTACACCACCAAGACGGTCCGCGGAGCCCGCTATTCGGTCTTCTGGGCGCTGTTCTTCATCTCGCTGCTGTACCTGACCGCTCCGGCGGTCGGCGCGTTCACCAAGCTGAACCTGCTGCAGGGCGTGCAGGGCGCCTCGGCCGACGAGCTGCCCAGCTGGATCGACACCTGGGGGCAGACGGGACTGGTCCAGGTGGCCGACGGCGTCGACACCATCGAGACGGTGTCGAACAACGCCGCCTCCGGGGCCGACCTGATCGTCAACAACGACATCCTGGTGCTCGCCAGCCCGGAGATCGGCGGCCTGCCGGCTCCGATCATCGGTCTGATGGCCGCCGGCGGCATGGCCGCGGCGATGTCCACGGCGGCCGGACTGCTGCTGGTCATCTCCTCGGCGGCCTCGCACGACCTGTTCTTCCGGGTCTTCCGCCGGAACTCCGGCGCCTCGGAGAAGGAACAGATGCTGGTCGGGCGACTGGCCATGGCCGGAGCGATCGTCGTCGCGATCATCGCCGGCGTGAATCCGCCGGCGTTCGTGGCCCAGGTGGTGGCGTTCGCCTTCGGACTCGCGGCGGCGACGTTCTTCCCCGCGATCATCCTGGGCATCTTCTGGAAGCGGGCGAACGGACCCGGCGCCACCTCCGGCATGCTGGCCGGCCTGCTGTTCACCGGCGGGTACATGATCTACACGCTGGAGATCTTCGGCACCGGCGCCAACGACCACATCTTCGGCATCAGCCCGGAGGGCATCGGCGCCATCGGTGCCGTGGTCAACGCGGCGGTGACCATCGTGGTCTCGAACCTCACCGCGCCGCCGAGCCGGCACGTGCAGGAGATGGTCGAGGAGATCCGCTACCCGCAGAGCCGGCAGGAGGTCGGCACCGGCTCCTGATCGACCCCGCCCCGGCCCCACCCCGACCCCGCACGTGTCCCCGTCCGCCCGCCGCACCCCGGCGGGAGGACGGGGACACGGCTGCGTCGAAGCGGTTCAGTCCAGCCGCCGGCGGGTGGTGTCCGGGGCGAGCACCAGCATCACCGCCACGGCGACGACGACGCCGGCCAGGCAGACTGCGAACGCTCCGGAGAGCCCCAGAGCCGGCTCCAGCTGCCCCATGAAGAGCAGCGGTCCGACGCCGGCGCCGATGCGCGAGATCGTCGAGGCCCAGCCGAAGCCCGATCCGCGCAGCGCCGTCGGATACAGCTCGGAGACGTAGGTGTAGAGCACCGGGATGGCCACCTGGATGAGCAGCCCGTAGCCCAGCACCATCGTCAGCACGGCGTCTGGCAGGTGGAGCACGCCGCCGAGGCCGACCAGCAGCGCCGTGGCCGCCGGCGCGGTGACCGCCAGCAGCAGCCGCCGGCCGAGGAGCTCGACCAGCAGGGTGGAGACGATCACGCCGAGCAGCCCGACGCCGGCCATCCCGGCGGAGGTGATGAAGGCCCGCGACTGCTCGTAGCCGGCCTCGATGAGCACCTGCGGCATCCACTGCAGGGCGATGTAGTAGACGGTCATCACCGCCAGGAAGAGCAGCCAGGCGACCAGCGTGATGCGCCAGCTGTGCTCCCAGACGCGGCGCAGCTGGGTGACGATGCCGCCGAGGCCGAGACGCTGCGCCGGCACGCCGGCATGCAGCACGTAGTCCCGCGGCGTCGCTCCGGTCCGCTCGACGAGCCGGTCGATGATCCGCCGCGCCTCGTCGAGGCGACCCTGCCGGATCAGGAAGAGCGGGGATTCGGGCATGCCCAGCCGCACGGAGAAGATCAGCATCGCCGGCAGGATCATCGCCAGCAGCGGCAGCCGCCAGTCGCCCCAGGTGCCGACCAGCCAGGCGGAGACGACGCCGGCCAGCGTCGCGCCGATCGGCCACCAGCCGTCCATGGCGGTGAGCACGCGTCCGCGATGCTTCGCCGGAGTGAATTCGCCGACCAGGGCGTAGTCCACCGGCACACAGCCGCCGAGGCCCACGCCGGCGAGGAAGCGGAAGGCGACGAACCAGGTGATGTCGGTGGTCAGCACCCCGGCGAGGGTGAACAGCGAGAACACCAGCAGCGTCCAGGCGAAGGCCCGACGCCGGCCGATGCGGTCGGCGATGGTCCCCCACAGCACCGCGCCGACGGCCATGCCGATGAGGTTGGCGGTGCCGATGAGCCCGGCCTGGGCGGCGGTGAGGTCCCATTCCTCGCTGAGCAGCGGGATGAGCACGCCGTTGAGCGAGACGTCCCAGGCGTCGAACATGAAGCCCAGGCCGCCGATGAGAAAGATGCGGCCCTGGGTGTTCCAGCGCCAGGGCAGGGTCTGGACTATCTCCTCACCGGTAGGGCGGGGGTCGTCGACGGAGGCTGTGGTGTTCTGCGGCACGCGGGAAGTGTAGACCAGACGCGTCCGGCCCCGCCCCGGCACGTCACGCGCCGGGGCGGAGCCGGAGGTCACGGTGTTCGCTGCGCGGGCTCAGCCGGTCATCCGGGACTCACTCCCATTCGACGGTGAGCTCCTCGGCGGTCATGTCGACCACTGGATCGGCGAAGGACTGAGTCGTCTCCACCTGCTCACGACCGCCGCCGGCCCGAACGTCCATGACTGCCTCGACGCTGCCCGAGATGTAGCTGCTCGCCAGATTGGGGCTGGACCTGTCCAGCTGCGGCTCGATCGACTGCAGCTCCTGCTCGGCGCTGGAGTCCATCGAGCGCTCGATGCTGTCCGAGACGATGTCATAGCCCTCGCCGTAGACGTCGATCCGCTGGGGGAGTCGAGGCCGCAGCCCGGTTCGCGCTGGGGTGAGGACAGGCACTCGTCGACGGCGTCGCCGACCACCTGTCGCCAGGAGCTCAGGCCGGACTCGCTCAGCGTCACCTCCGTGTCCATCGAGAACATGCTGGTCCCGTCGGCCAGCAGCTGCTCGCCGCCCTCCAGCGTGAAGTTCTCATGGTCGATGCCCATGGTGTAGGCGGCACCCATGAAGACGTAGGCGTCGTCGGCGCTCGCCTCGACGCCGTTGACGGTCAGCGGCAGATCGCCGGCGTCCGGCAGGCGCAGGTCGGTCGTGCCCTCCACACTCCAGGTGCCGTCCTGGTTGCCGACCTGGAAGCGCTGCGTGACATCTTCTTCCCCGACGGTGAAAGAGGCGGTGACCTCCTTCATGACGTCGAACTCGTCGGTCTCGACGGGCGTGACCTCGATGCCGCTGATCGGCGCGGACTCGAGCGAGGCGGCCAGCACCTCGTCGGTGAGATAGGTGGTGTCCGAGGGCCTCTCGATCAGACTCAGAGCCGTCTCGGCGTCGCCCTCGGCAAGGGCGGTCAGGTATGCCTCCACGGCGCTGTCGGGTGCGGACGCGGCGTCGTCCACGGCCTCGGCGTTCTCGCCGTCCTCGGACTCGTCGCCGCCCTGACCGATGAGCAGCACCAGGACGACCACGACGATGATGACCAGGCCGACCACGCCGCCGATGATGCCCAGGATGACGCCCTTGCCGGGGCCGCTGCCGCCGGATCCGCCGGCGCCGACCGGGCCGTCACCGGGGCCGTAGGGCCCTCCGGGGCCTCCCGGTCCGCCGGCGGCGCCGCCCGGGGGCTGGGCGCCGTAGACCGGCGGCTGGCCCCCCGGGCCCGGCTGGCCGGGCTCTCCGGGCTGGGGCGGCTGGCCGTAGGGGCCGGGGTGCGGCGGCTGCTGGGGCGGCGGTCCCGGCTGGCCGGACGGTCCCGGCTGACCCGACTCGCCCGGCGCGCCGGCCGCTCCCCAGGACCCCGGATGCCCGGGCTCCTGGGGCTGCGTCGGCATGTTCTGCTCGTCCTGCGGCCCGCGGGCATCGTCGGCCGGCGGCTGCCATCCCGGTCGGCCGTGCTCGTCGTCGGGCCGGGAGCCCGGTGGTGTGAACCCGCTCATCGTGGTGTTCCCCTCGTCTCGTCGACCGTCCGTGACGGCCGTCCATCCTCTTCTCGTTGCGCGCGCCGTCTGCGTCGCCGCGGCGACGTCGTCACCCACGACGGATCGGCGCATCGCCGCCGGCGGGGGGGGGGGGGATCTAGTCGAGCGTACCGGCCCGCTGCGCCCGTGCGGAGCTCTCCAGCTCCTCAGCCGTGCGCACCAGCTGTCCGGCCTGCGACGTCAGTCGCGCCGCTTCCTGGTGCGTGCCGGACCTCTGATCGTCGGCCGAGTGAGCCTGACCGCGGGCGATGATGCGGCAGAACGCCGCCGCGCGGTCGAAGGCGACGTCGATGTCGCCGCTGTACATCCCCGCCAGCACCATGTCCGCGAGCTTCGTCATCTCCTCGGCGGTCGGCGGCTCGGGGACTCCGGCGATCACCTCCGGCGTCGAGGCGCTGCGGCCGGCCCGGTAATAGGCGGCCATCCGATCGGGATCCGCCTGCACGGCGGCCCGGATGGCGTAGATCCGCCACAGGCTGCCCGCCAGGGAATGCGCCGGAGAGTCGGACCACAGCTCGGCGATGGCCTCGATCCCCTCCGTCTCGGCCAGCCGGATGAAGCGCTCGGTGATCTCCGGATCGTCGGAGTCCCGGCCGTGGTGGACGAGAGCATGAGCGGTGTCGTGCGCCGCCTGGGAGATCGCGGCGGGATCCGCACCGCCCTCCTGGTTGTCGAAGACCGCAGGCTCGGTCATCTTGGGTCGGCGATGACGGGGTGTGGTGCTCATCACGCCTCCTTCCGGTGGGGACGATTATGCCGCGCAGCGGGTCTGACCACCAGGGTCGCAGACGCGGCACGACGGCGCGATCCGTTCTCCACAGGCGGCGTCGAGGTCGCCGTCGCCGCCGGGACGTTCAGCTCCCGGGACGCGGCGCGGGCACTCCGAAGTCCTCCGGCGGACCGGACGGACACCGATTCCATGGGCTAGGATGGATGCTGGCCGGGCGCGCCCTCCGGCCGCATCACGGGCCTTTAGCTCAGCTGGCAGAGCATCGGACTTTTAATCCGCAGGTCGCGGGTTCGATCCCCGCAGGGCCCACGACGAGAGACCCCCGACCAGGACTTCCTGAGCGGGGGTCTTCGTGCATCCGGGACTGTCGGCGCGGCGCCGCTCAGCGCCGGTCGCGCAGCGCGGACTCGGCCTCGGCGACCACCGGGGACTCGGGCGTCGCGGCCGCACCGGCACCCACGGGGCGGGCGACCGCCGCGTCGTCGTCCCGGTCGGCCAGCTCGGCGTCGAGCACGGCCTCGTCGACGGAGCGCCGACGCCGTCGGGTGTTGCCGGTCGCCCAGGCGCCGATCGCCACGGAGGCCCAGCCGATGGCCATGCCGGCGATGTCGTCCGGGATGTAGTGCCAGCCGAAGTAGAGGGTCGCCACCATGGTCAGACCGAAGAAGGTCCACGCGCACACGCGCATCAGCAGACGCTGGCCGGTGTAGTGCATGAACAGCGCGGCGGTGAAGGTGACCGAGACGTGCAGCGAGGCGAAGCCGGCGATGCCGTGGATCTTCTCGCTCATCGTCGGATCGGCCAGAAAGTCCAGCCGGTTGTAGAGCAGCGAACCCTGCAGGTCGCTGACTCCGGTCTCCGGCAGCACGCGGAACAGGTCCGGGCGAGCGAAGATCGGCCCCAGCGAGGGGATCAGGTAATAGCTGACCACGCCCAGCACCCAGTTCAGGCTCAGTGCGGTCGCATACCAGGCCCCCACCGAGATCCTCCGGCTGCAGACCAGGAAGAAGCCCAGGCTGAGGGGCACCAGCGGCAGGTAGGCCAGGTAGATGAAGGAGAGGAAGTCCGCCGTCAGGCCGGTGCCCAGGATCGTGTGGAGCAGCACGGCCGGATCCACTCCGCCGCCCAGCCAGCGATCGAAGGTCAGCAGCTGCTCGTCGAAGAGCACGCCGTCGCGATAGATCGGCAGGACGTTCTTCAGATTCCGATAACCGACGTAGCAGCAGTAGAAGGCCAGCAGCCCGACGCCGATGGCGAACACCCGGTACAGGCTCCACTCATAGCGGACCACGTCGATGACGCCCTGCGGCAGCTCCCGCCAGCTGCGGCGGCGCAGAGCGGCGGGGATGATCCCGGCCGCGAAGATCAGCAGCGCCAGCAGGGGCAGACGGACGTAGGCCGGCCCGAGGAAGCCGTCGGGGTCCTTCAGCGGCACGCCGACATGGGCCGAGGCCACCATCGCAGTCACCCCGACCACGAGGGACAGGCACACGGCGAAGGTGTACGGCCACCGCCGGATACGCGTCATCCACCCATACGTCATCTGAACATCATATAACGAACAGACGTCCTATGCCTGAACCGCCCGCCCGCTCGGCGCCGCCGTCGACGCGAGCAGCCTCACCTCCGGCCATCGCGTCGGCCGGACGATGCCGGCGGGTGCGAGGGGACTCACATCCGCCGTCCCCGCACACAGTTGACCGCCCGCCCCGCGCCGGTGGACACTGGAGACGTGCCGGGCTGCAGGTAACCCCCGGGCTCCAATCACAAGCCGCTTCGAGCGGCCACGCGCCGTGAGGCGTTCCCAGCCCGGCACACCTCAACGTCATCGGCATGAGCCCCGGCCGCAGTCTCTGGACTCCCGGGGCTCTGCTCATGCCCGCCGGGCGGCTTCCCGCCCGCCCGAGGCCGCCCGGCCGCTCACCGGGCCCTCGTCGCCCGGCGTCGACGACACCTCGACGCGAGGGAACCTCCGAGGCCGGCACACGGCGTACCATGCGGTTAACGCGAGGCGTATAGACTTCTCCACCGGACGACGGCGTCCGGCCGCCCGGGCCCGTCGCCCCCTGCGGCGCGCCCGATCCCCTCCGGCAGCAGGCCGGCGAATCCGTTGCACCCGCCCTTCCACCCCGAGGTACCAGACTGATGACCGCACGCCGCACCCCGGGACGTTCCCAGGTCGTGGATCTTCTGGTGGAGATCGCCCGCGAGCTCCGCCACGGCATCAACCTGCTCTCCGAGGTCATCGGCACCCCCGAGACCGAGCGCGAGTCGCTGCACCAGGACCTGGTCGGCCTGGAGGGCACGACCATGGACCTCCACGCCCGTCTGATGACCTCCATCCGCAGCGTCTTCCTCACGCCGCTGCCCCGCGAGGACATCTACGCGCTCTCCCAGATGCTGAACCGTTCGCTGGAGCACGTGGTCAGCGTCGGGGATCTGTTCATCGCCCGCGGCCAGCAGCGGCTGACCCGGCACACCTCGGACCAGCTGGAGATCCTCGGCCGCCAGGCGGACCTCACCGTGGAGGCGATGGCCCGGCTGGACGACTTCGACTTCCTCGAGGAGTACTGGGGCCAGATACAGCGGCTCACCAAACAGGCCCAGCGCACCCACCGCGCCTGGCTGACCGCCTCCGACGGCGCCTTCCAGCCGAACCTGGCGCACCAGCAGACGCAGCTGTCGGTGACCATGATGATGGCGGTGGAGAGCCTGCGCGAGGTCGCCACCGCGGCCGGCTCGATCATCGTGCGGGAGTCCTGACCCGACGTGGAGATCGTCCTGCTCGTCGCCGTCGCCGTGCTGCTGGTGCCCAATCTGATCGTCACCGGGCTGCACGACGTCCCCAACGCCATCGCCATCCCCACGCGCACCCGGGCGCTGAGCCCCCGGGCGGCGACCCGCCTGGCCGCCGGCGCCAACGCCGCCGGCGTCGTGATGACCTATCCGCTCGGCAACCAGCTGTTCAGCTGGTTCACCTTCCCCGAGATGGACACCGAACTGGTGCTGCTGGTCGTCGCCGGCGCGCTGATCGGCCTGCTGAGCTGGAACATCACCACCTACCTGCGCGGCGTGCCGACGTCGACCACGCACGGGCTGCTGGCCGGGCTGATCGGAGGCGCGCTGGCCACGATGCTGCTCGAGGGCGCCGACTCCACCGAGGTCCTCGCCCTCCCCTGGCATTCGCCGGTGCTGAATCTGCTGGTCACCCCGCTGGTCGCCTTCGGCGCCGCCTATCTGCTGGTCTTCCTGGCGGTCCGTGCGGCCCAGGGCCGGGATCCCGACGCCGTCCACAGCACCAGCCGCGCCGCGCAGGCGGTCTGCGCGGGCGTGACGAGCTTCGGCACCGGAGTGCAGCAGGGCCAGCGCTACATCTTCGTGCTCCTGCTCGCCTCGCAGAGCGCCGGCCTCGACCTGCAGCCCTGGCTGCTGCCGATCCTGCTGGCCTTCGCCCTGCTGCGTGGGGCTGGGCTGCCTGCACGGCGGCTGGCGCATCGGCCACATGCT
>NZ_AFRW01000113.1 GCF_000220985.1 Nesterenkonia sp. F | reverse complement strand
CGCGTCGACCATCTCCTGGAGCCGGTCATCGCGCGCCTCGACGGCGTCGACGGCTTCTGCGTCGCGCGACGGCGTCACGGCCCGCGGATCCATCGCCTGCAGCGGCACCACCAGGGCGGCGGCCAGCACTCCGGCCAGCGGCCCGGCCGATGAGCCGAGCATCGGCGCCAGCACGCCGAGCAGCACCGGAGCCAGGATCAGCGCCCCCTCGTCCCGGCGCGCCTCGCGGCGCAGCCCCGACTCCAGGTGTGCCGCCGCGTCCGCGCGCGATGAGGACCCGGCGCCGTCGGCGCTCGCGCGCCGGCGTCGCAGACGGGCCAGCGTGGGAACGGCCGGGCAGCTCGCCCCCGCCAGCAGCGCCAGCGCCCCGACGAGCAGCAGCCGACCCACCGGCTGCTCGGCGAGGTCCGTGCCGACGGCGGCGTGGGCGGCCGCCAGCCGGTCCACGGCCGAGAGCAGCACCAGGAGTACGGGCACGTGCACCAGCGCGGCGGTCAGCAGCACGAGGCGCTCCCCCGCCGTTCCGCCACGACGCCGGCCAGCGACGCGCCGACCGCCAGTCCGGCCAGGGCGCACGCCGCGGCCAGGGCCGCCGGCAGCAGAGCGCCCACGGCGACGCCGAGGTGGATCAGCAGCC
>NZ_AFRW01000114.1 GCF_000220985.1 Nesterenkonia sp. F | reverse complement strand
CGTCGACGGGGTCGTCGACGGGGTCGTCGACGGGGTCTCGACGGGGTCGTCGACGGGGGTCTCGGAGGGGGTCTCGGAGGGGGTCTCGGAGGGGGTCTCGGAGGGGGTCTCGGAGGGGGTCTCCGAAGGAGGAGCGTCATAGCAGAAGACGATATTGCTGATCGCCGGCGGTGCTCCGACGTCGATCGACCCTGAGGCTCCTCCGGAGTGCACAGTGGTGCCGGGGCCGGCTTTGACCAGGATCCCGGCCGTGTCCGGGGCACTGGTGAAGGTGAAGACTCCGACGTCCTCGGAGTCGTCTCCTTCGCCCTCGTCCAGGGTCACGGTGAGCATCAGATCCGCGTCGGTCGGCTCCCAGGGCCCGTCGCCGGGGTAGGTGTAGGTGCCCGCGGCGCCGGTGTCGAGCTTGACGCCCCAGTCGAAGCCTGCCTCCTGGCATTGCGTCGTGGCCGCGCCCTGAGGCTGCGACGAGACCGTGCTGACCCCCAGGGCGGCGGAAGCGGTCAACGTCACTCCGGCCATCCCGACGATGACGGCGGCTGGGAGTGCATGATTTCTCCATGCAGTACGCATTGCACTGGTCCTCTCATCCGAACAGGTGTGGTCCGCCGACCGTGGATGGACCGGCGGAGGGACCCAGTTCGGATGCCCCGTTCTGGAGTGCGATGGTCCAGTGCGCTGCGTCGCCACGGATGCCCCGTGGCTGCACTGTGATCAGCATCAGAATAGGCCTCGATTCGACCCCACGACAAGACCAGCTTTCTCAGCGGATGAAGACGACGCTTTCTCCAGGCATCATGCGAAGACATTGACCGCGGCCGAATGTTTATAGATCAATCAATAATTTACCCCTGACACTCCGGACACTTCTGTCCGGACAGCAGCTCATGTCCCCCGGAGGGCACCCCCAGGCCATCTCGATATCCCTTTATGGAGCGGAACTTCGTGCCGACACACTGAACGACAGAGAACGCGAAACGTCGCTCGTGAATGCATCGATTCACGACGTTTCGACGCACATTCCATAGGCTCCGCATCGTTGCCTGGAAGAAGATTTCGGAGGATGATGTGAGAAGAGATCGATGCTGGCCCATCAGGCCCACGGGTCGGCGTCGACCGCGCCGACGAAGGGGCGGAGATGAAGCAGCAGGCTGAACACCTCAGCGGCGTCTGGTGGCGCCCTGCTGCTCCCGACCGCCGGTGGCATGGGGCGCTGACCGTCGACGGATCCGACGGCGGCCGGCTCGTCGTCCTCTCCCGGCCGTTCTCCTCCGAGGAGACCCCCGCACCGCCGCCCGACTGCCGCGACGAGACATTGGTCGGCGTCGCCCGCTCCCGGCCGGTCACCCTGTTGGGCTGCACGATGCGCGGCTCCTCCGGAACGTGGACCGACCGCTCCGATCCGCCCACGCGTGAGGTCGTCGCTCGAGAGGTCCTGCTGGGCATCGGCGCGGGCACCCCGGAGACGCTCCGGGTCCACAGCGCCTCTGCGGTCATCCCTGAGCTCGCCGTCTGGATGGCACGCCAACCGTCCGGGCCCCACGGCTGGGGCCGCGACGCTGCGCAGCTCACGGTCGACGACGCGGCCGCGGGCGCTGAGGAGCGGACGACGCAGGGACCAGAACCGAGGATCGGGCCGGCCGGAGACGGTCTGGCCCCGCACCGGCGCCGGATCGAGATCGTGACCGAGCCGGTGGTCGCCGTCGACGTCGACGGGAGACCCGTCACCCAGGTGCGCGCCACCGTCACTGCCGTCGACGGCATCACACTGGCCGAGGCACGGATGCAGCTGTGCGCGGTGCAGGAGCTGGCCTCCCTCATGACGCAGACTCCTCCGACGCCGCTCTGGGTACTGGCCGACCCGGTCGCCGACGGGCCCGCTCATCACGCCGGACCGGTCGAGTGGTGCTGGCGGCAGGTGGCTCCGGGCGACGGCGTCGCGGACCTCGACACGCGGCCCGCCTCGTCGCAGAGTGAGCGCACACCGCTCGCCGACGTGCTTCCGGCGTGGCAGCGGATGCGTCAGGAGCACCGTACGGCGCTGGACCTGCTGCTGGACGAGCTCCACACGCCCCACCGCACCCCGCAGATGCACCTGTTGGCCCTCGTCGCAGCGGCCGAGGCGTTCTTCGCCAGCTCGGTCGACGATTCCCCGCGGCGGAGGAAGGACACCACGCTGCGCATGAAGCTGCGGCATCTGGCCGACCGCGTCATCATCGCGGACGGCACGTCGAACTCACCCGTCGCCGACTGGGCCGAACAGGCGGCCCGAGCCCGCAACTCGCTCACCCACGGAGACGAGTCGCACTCTCCCGCCCAGCTCGCCGTCCTGGCCCGCGCCACGACTGAGGTGCTGATGCTCAACGTGCTGACAGGCCTCGGAGTGCCGTCATCGGGACTTCCGCAGAATCTGGCGGCGGATGCCCGGGCCGTCCGAGCCGCCTGCCAGGACTGAACGACGGGTCCCGGCGAGCGCGTTCGACCACGAGAGACGTCTCATCCCGCCGCACCCCGAACGAGCCCGCATCGCCCGATTACTCCTGCTCCGCCGACTCCGCCGACTCTTGCCGGGTATGATGCTGACGACTAGATTGCGATGAGCAGGATGTCGAGCCTGCGGCGCGTCGGAATCATGCGCTGGTCGACGTCCGGCGACTGCCCGCGGACGATCCGCCGGGCTTCCATCGAGTGACGAGGGGATCTCTCATGACCGACGCCGCTTCTGCGTCCGGAAAGACCACCGCCCGCCGCCGCGTCCAAGCGGTGCTCGCCGGAGGCCTGGTCCTCGGCGTCGGCGCCGCGGTGACGCTGGCCTCCTGGAACGACTCGGAGTTCGCCGACGGCATCTTCGGCTCCGCGGCCTTCAACCTCGAGGGCTCCACGGACGGCACCTCCTACACCGACCACGCCTCCGCCGATGCGGCGGCGACGCTGGACTTCTCCGCGGACAACATGACCCCGGGGCAGACGGTCCACACCCCGTTCTGGGTCCGGCTGGACGCCGACACCACTGTGGACGGCACCATCGAGGCCGCCGACGGCATCGGCATCACCGAATCCAGCGGCACGAACACCGCGAACCTCTCCTACGAGGTCACCGCGGATCCGGACTCCTGCGACGCCGCCGGCGCGGCCACCGGCACCTCGGTGGCCTCCGGCGCGGACCTGAACACCGGCTCCGGCAGCACCTCGACCATCGACCTCACCGCCGGCGAGGACGCGGCGGGAACGCCGGTGCAGCTCTGCTTCGCCGTCACCGCGGCCGAAGAGGAGTTCGCCCAGGGTGACACCACCGAGGTCACCTGGGAGGTCCTCGCGACCTCGGTCGACAATTCGTGATCGGCCGGGCGGCGCGCGCCCGGCATGAGACTCCGCGCTCACGCCGCCGTGCTTCGACGAAGGTCCGGGCGCTGCTGGCCGGTGGGCTGGTGCTCGGCGTGGGAGCGTCGACGACTCTGGCGGCCTGGAATGACTCCGAGCACCTCGGCGGCACCGTCACCGCCGGGCACTTCACTCTGGAGGGATCGACCGACGGGTCCTCGTACTCGACGTCGACGACGGACTCACCGCATGCGGTGAGCTTCTCCGCCGCCGACGCGCTGATTCCCGGCGCGCAGAGCTACGCCTTCTTCAGCGTGCGCACCGCTGCCGGCTCGGCCGGCGGCGAGCTGCAGGTCCAGGGCGACGACGGCAACGTCGGCGCACTGCCCGATGCGCTGACCTACGCCGTGCGGACCGTCTCGGGCACCGCCTGCGACGCCGCGTCCTTCTCCTCCGGCACCGAGGTCGTCACCCGCGGCACTGCGGTGAGTGCCGATGCGCAGACCGCGCAGTCAGTGGAGGCCGACAGCGGCTCGGCGGTGAACTACTGTCTGGAACTGACGCTCTCGGCCGAGGCCCCGAACGAGGTCCAGGGCGAGTCAGCGACACCGGTCTGGCACGTCGTCGGCACCACCTCAGGCGGATGAGGCCCTCCATGCGGACTTCCCTGCGCCGGCTTCGCCGGCTGATGGTCGAGCTGCTGCTCTGGGGCGCGGCTCTGGCCGGGCTGACCGCGATGGTGCTGGTGATCTGCGCCCACGCCTTCGGGCTCTCGCTGATCCTCTTCCGCACCGGGTCGATGGAACCTGCCATTCCGCAGGGCGCGGCATCCCTGGTGCAGGAGATCCCGGCGTCCGAGGTCGCCGTCGGCGACGTGGTGACCGTCGACCGCGCCGGCCGGCTGCCGGTGACCCACCGTGTGACCTCGGTGGACGACGGTGAGGAGCCCCAGGAGCGGATCATCACCATGCAGGGCGACGCCAACGCCGCGGAGGATCCGGAGCCCTACACCGTCACCGAGGTGCGTCAGGTGCTCTGGTCCGCGCCGGGGATGGCCGAGCCGATCCACCGGCTCTCCGATCCGTGGGTGATGGGGACGGTGACGGTCGGCGCGGCGCTGCTGGTCGGATGGGCCTTCTGGCCCCGGCGCCCGGACGACTCCGACGGTCCGGACGACGACGAGAGCGATGGAGACCAGCAGCACGACGTCGGCGCGCCGCCGCGCTCCACCGTCCAGCTCGCCCGCCCACGGCATGCCGCCCCCAGGCGGTCGTCGTGATGATCGGCGTCCTCGGCCTCATGACGCCGGCGACGGCGGCCGAGCCCGCCGAGGCGGCGATCGCGCCGTCGAACCGCGCTGACGCCGGGGTCGAGATCATCACCGGCGAGCATCTCGAGCTGGTCTCGGTGCTGCCGCCGAACGCCGCGCAGCAGCTGGCCCCGGGGGACGCCGCCGTGTGGGAGCTCGGCATCTCGGCCGAGGCGCCGTCTCCGGGGGCCGTGCGCACCGGGCTGAGCCTCAGCGGTCAGGTGCCCCTGCACGTCGTCGTTGAGTCCTGCGACGAACCGTGGGGCGGCACGCCGCGCGTCGTCGAGCCGGTACGTTCGGCGGCCGCCGAGGCGACCTCCTGCACGAGCGGCCGGCGGACGCTGCTGGAGGGGACGACGCTCTCCCCCGACGGCGAGGACCGGCGACGTCTCGCCGAGCACGCTGCCGAGGAGCAGCGCTGGCTGCGCTTGCAGGTCTCGCTGCCCGAAGGCGCCGGAGACACTGCCCCGAGCCTGACCTCGCGGCTGCGGGTCCACGTGGCGGGCGAGGGCGAGTCCCTCTCCGTCGCCCCGGACGACGCCCCCTCCCCCACGCCGGCTCCCGACGACGGCCGGCTGGCCACCACTGGTGCCCCGCTGCTGGTCGTCGCCGCCGCCGGGATGCTGTCCCTCGGGCTCGGGCGACTGCTGATGATGGTGCGGACACGACGGGCCGCGACGGACGAGGCCGGCGACAGGAGGCGGATATGACGCAGCACCGCGGAGCACGGCCCCGTCTGCGACGCCTGCGAGTCGGCGTCGCCGTGGCCGGGGCGCTGGTGATGCTGACGACGGTCGGCGCACCGCAGCCGCCGACGGAGCCGACGACGGTCCGACCGCCGGTGGAGGCCACCGCCGCCCAGTGGACGACCGGCGCCCACGCCCGGGCCGACACGCTGACCGCCGCGACGATGAATCCGCCCTCCCCGGTGGAGTGCCGTCCGCGCGTGCTGCAGCGGCCGCGCATCGTCTGGACCCCGCCGACGAGCGGACCGGCCCCGGAGGGCTACGCCGTCGAGATCCGCCGTCGCGGCGTCCTCTCCCCCGAAGGCCTGATCAGCTCGGAGACCTATGGCCCGGAGACGACGCAGGTCTCGCTGAGCGCGGGCCTGCTCGAGGTGCTCGAGGACCTGCTGGACGTCTCCACGCGGTACTCGATCACCATCCGCACGCTCGGTCCGGGCCAGTGGACCTCGGAGCCGTCGCAGACGGCGGACTTCACCGTCACCCTCGGGCTGGTGCCCAGCTGCGCCTGAGGCCCGCAGAGACCGACGTCGACCAGCCGAGAGTCAGCGGGCCGGCTGTCCCGCGCGTCGCTCCGCGATGGTCTCTCGGCGACGGAGTGGCTGGCCCTCCGGCCGTCCGTCGAGCGGCGGAGAAAGGTCCTCATCGTCGTCGGAGGCGGCCGACGGGCTGCGTCTCCTGACCCGGCGGACGCCGCCCCGAACGGCACGTTCGACGGCCCGCCAGCTGCGATCGGTCACGAAGATCGCGTCGTAGGCCAGCATCGCCAGGGAGAACCACGGGAGCCCCATCAGCACCGCGATGCCGCCGTGCAGGGCGATGACCCCGAGCAGGAAGAGCCGGCGGGTGACCGGGTGCAGCAGCCCCACGGCGAAGAAGAGCTGGACGAAGACCGAGAAGTAGGTCATCACGGTCAGCAGGTATGGATCGGCCGTGACCAGCTCGTTGACGGCCGGGAGGACGCTGAATTCGGGCAGGCTCAGCGGATAGTAGAGTCCGGTCCCGGACTGCCAGAGATCTCCCTGGACCTTGTACAGCGCCGAGGCGGTGTAGAGGATGAA
Source organism: Nesterenkonia sp. F (assembly GCF_000220985.1). Lineage (GTDB taxonomy): Bacteria > Actinomycetota > Actinomycetes > Actinomycetales > Micrococcaceae > Nesterenkonia. The sequence goes on along the minus strand of NZ_AFRW01000114.1, from coordinate 14,793 downwards.
GATCTGGCAGGCCAGGGCGATGAGTGCGCTGTTGTGAATTGCGGCGGTCCACCACCGCGGGAGCACCGGCAGACCATAGTGCAGGCGCCGGAGCACGGACAGCCGGCCCCCGGTTCGTTCGATTCTCCGGCCGCGCGCCCGACGGCGCGCATCGAGGGACCAGTGCTCGGAGATGCTCATGAAGATCAGCAGGGTCAGGCCGATGCGCATGATGTTGTCACCCTGATTCCCGATCAGTCGGGGCGCGCTCGACCAGACCGGTCATCCCCAGCACCAGCAGCACGTTCATCACCCGCGTGCGCCAGCCCAGCACGAAGGCCACGGCGACAGCGATCAGGGCGAGGTACTCCAAAGTGAAGACCAGCGGCGAGTCTGTCGCGAAGAGTCCGGTCAGAACGTCGAAGTCGCCGGTCTCCCGCATAGGTTCGACCCAGAACGAACCGGGGCCCCAGACGACGTGGCGCGCCGGGAAGCTGCTCAGCAGGATCCCCAGCGCTCCGATGCCGACCAGGACGCGGGTCGCGGCGAGTCCCCTCAGTGCGCGACGCTCGCTCAGCATCCAGTGCTCCAGGGCACGGATCCAGGAGAGGACCGGGGCCAGGACATGGAGACGCAGCAGGTCCATCTCAGTCCACCTCCGTGGTCGCGTACTGAGCGAAGAGCTCGAGCTGCTGATCGGTCAGCTCCTGATGGTGCCGCCAACCGTAGTCGCGGTAGGTGATGTCCTGGTCCTCCAGAGTCTCGTCCTGATCGAGCTGATAGGGCGGGACGCGACGGCTTCCGGTCCGATACTGCACGCGGACGATCTCTCCCTGGTCGCCCCAGGTGACGTCGGAGTAGGCGGTCGCGATGAGCGTGGCGGTCGCATCAGCCCGCATGTAGCGGTCGACGGCGCCGGATTCGCCGCCTCCTTCCTCCTCGAGCATGGTGCGCAGCTCGTCGATCGGGGTCTCGAAGAAGTTCGCCGTCAGCAGGTCACGCTGCTCGCTGCTCAGATCGCTGCGAGCACTGTGGAGATAGCTCGCCGTCCGGCGGGAGACCTTCCTGGTGCGCGGAGGCGCCGGGTCACCCTGGACGAGGGCATTCTCGATATCTGTGACGCGGGCTCACTCGGTAGGCTCGCCCTCCCCGGTCTCGGAGTCGACGACGAAGGCACGGGCCTCGAACACCATGTCGCCGCGCTTGGGAGTCGGTGCGAAGAGGGACCATCCCTGCTGGAACCAGGGATGGACGTATTCACGAACCCGGTCGTAGCCGACGGCGTCGCGGAAGGCGGTGCTGGGCGCCACCCAGAGACCGATGATCAGCGTATGGGCCAGGACGACGGCGAGAAGCGGCCACATGACCACGCGGGCGATGCGCGGGGCTCGGGAACCGGATTCAGGTCCCGCTGCAGGCGGCGCCGCCGCTCGGTCATCAGGTGCGTGCAGGTTCATAGTCTCTGGGAGGCCTTGATCGATGGGGAATCTGGCAGGGACCGTCTCTTGAGACGACCGCTGGCGACGCCATCACCCTACCGGGAGATGACGTCGCCAGCGGTCATCGATTCAGCTCACCATATGGTCAGCTCATGCGCCGTTCCTTGGCGTAGCCGACGATGCCGACGCCCACCACCAGGAAGAGCAGCGCCATCAGGCCGAGGCCGATAGCTCCGGTCGGACCGGTGACGGCCAGACCATCGTCTGAGCCGCCGTCAGAGCCGGCGCCCGGATCGACGGTGCCGTCACTGTCAGTGCCCAGACCGCTCGACTCCGTCACCGTGAGGGTGGCGGACTCGGAGACGCTCGGGTCCTGGTCATCCGTGGCGGTGACGGTCAGCTCACCCGGGTCAGTGCCCTCGGGCACCGTCCACTCCTCGGTGAAGCTGCCGTCCTCCTCGACCTCGACGCCCTCGATGGTGTCGACGATGTCGCCGTTCTCGTCGGTGATCTCGACCGTCACCGTGGTGTCCGGGTCGAAGTTCTCACCGCCGACGGTGACGTCGTCACCGGGAGCCGCCGTGTCCGGGTTGACCGTGACGGACGGCTCGTCCGTCGCGTCCTCATCCGAACTGTCGGTCTCGGTGCCGTCGGTCTCCGTGCCGTCGGTCTCCGTGCCGTCGGTCTCCGTGCCGTCGGTCTCCGTGCCGTCGGTCTCCGTGCCGTCGGTCTCCGTGCCGGAACCGTCAGTCACCGTCAGCGGCGTCTGAGCCGACTCACCGGTCTCGTCGTCGGTGACGACGACCGTGTAGTCACCCGGCTCCGTGCCCTCCGGCACCGGCAGCTCCTCAGTGAAGTTGCCCTCACCGTCGGTGTCGACGGTGATGGACTCGCCCACCGGGTTGCCGTCGGCATCCTCAAGCTGAACCGTGGCGGTGTTGTCCGGGGTGTAGCCCGTGCCCTCGACCGTGGTCGAGTCACCAGCCGGCACCTCAGTCGGGTCCACCGTCACTGCCGGATCGATCGCCGAGTCAGCCCCGGTGACCGTCAGAGCAGCCTCAGCCGTCTGAGAGGAGGTGTCGTCGGTAGCGACGATCGTGTAGTCACCCGGGGTGGTGCCCTCGGGAACCGTCAGGTCCGTCGAGGTGAGCATGCCGTCAGCATCGGTGGCCACGTCCTCGATCGGGTCGCCCACCGGATTGCCCTCGGCGTCCTGCAGCTGCAGCGTCGCCGTGCTGTCCGGGGTGAATCCGGTGCCGTCCACCGTGGTCGCGTCACCAGCAGGCACCTCCGACGGGTCCACCGTGATCTCCGGGCTGACCGGCGCGACGAGCGTGCCACGCACGGTCGAGGAGGCCAGGTCGACCGTGGCCAGCGGCTGGCTCGGCAGCAGCGACACCTGCACGGCGCGCACCGTGGAGGAGCCCTCGCCCAGGTCGCCGGTCTCCGGCTGGACGTTGACCAGGACGGTCACGACCTGGTTCACGATGTCCAGCACCGGTCCGACGACGTCCTCGGAGAGGTTGCAGGTGATGCCATCGACGGTGCTCTCCAAGTCATCGGTGAGGAACGTCAGCGAGTCGCCGAGCAGGCCGCCGACGGTGTTGAGCACCAGCGTGCCCAGCTCGTCGACGCTGTCCAGCCCCAGAGCGCTCAGGATGGTGCGGATGGCGCCCGTGCTGTCCACGGTGACGAGGTCCGGGTTGCTGCCCTCGAGCACCTCGCCCAGCGTGCCGTCCAGAGTCACCGTGACGCTGCCGGCGATCGTCGCATCGATCGTGGTCGTCACCGCGAGATCCGTCGCCGAGACCGTGTCCCGCAGGTTCTGGACGACCTCGGTGACGGCGTCGGTGATGGCCTGGGTGATCCCGTCGGAGACGGCCGCGACGACCGGGCCGCTGAGCAGCTCGGAGTTCGCCGGCATCTCGTTCAGGTTCGGCAGGTCCGGGTTCGCCGCCAGGAGACTCTCCAGGTCGACGGTCACCGCACCGCTGGTCAGGTCCACGGTCACGCCGCTGCTCTCACCGACGACGCTGTCCGGCAGCGTCTGCGTCAGGTCCGGCGGAGTGAAGTCCACGTTGGTCTCCACACCTGCGATGCCGAGGTTGATTGACGCGTCCAGCGCGTCGGAGATCGAGCCGCTCAGCCCGTCCAGCGTGCCCTGCACGCCGTCGACGGTCGTCAGCAGCTCGTCGTAGACCCCGCCGACTGCCGGGCTCTCGAAGTTCAGCGTCGCGCCGGCGACGTCGTAGTTCGACGTCGGCTCGCCGCCCTCGATCTGCTCGATGCTCGAGGAGACGGCGCCCAGCTCCAGGCTCAGGTCGCTGACGAGACCGTCAGCTCCGAGCCCGGACAGCAGCGGCGTCAGGGTGATGCTGGCGTCGGACGGGAACTGCTCGGAGCCCCCGACGGAGATCGCGCCCTGGTCGCTGACGGCGCCGGAGGCGGCGCGCGCGTCGCCTCCGTCCTGCGCCTCGCCGTACTGGTTGACGGCCCCGAGCTGGATCAGCCCGTTGTCGCCCAGCAGCTGCAGCGAGTCGCCGAGGTCCACGTCCAGCGCGTTGAGCACCTCGGCGCCCAGCGGGTTGGTGACGACCGGGTTCTCTCCGCTCGGGTTCTCGGCATATGCGCCGGAGATTTCGGCGACGTCGTCGAGGTCGATTCCTGCCGCCTGCCCGCCGAGGAACTTGCCGAGCCCCTCCGAGTCGTCAGTCGGCGCAGCGTGGGCCGGTCCGGCCCCGCTGATGGTCAGCCCTGTGGCCAGGATCGCCGTCGAGGCGAAGGCGATGCAGCGCTTCAACAGGCCGCTCTGCGGCTTGTCGGGCGTCGCCCCTGGCTCACGGGCGGTCTTCGGCTCCCTCATGGAAGCTCCCCTCCCTGTGTGAGCGATTCTCCCTCGCGCAGACCCTCGGCGTCTGGGAGGACCGAAAGCTCTCGGTCCGTCCCCCACGGGCCATACGCTCAGGTATTTCACATTTGAAATGGCGTGACTCGTGTCACGCATCCATCACGTGCCACAGGGCTGCACCAGAGTTCTTCAAGCTCGCGTTCAGACTCAGCGACTCCCCGAGACGACGTGCGGCGCGAAGCCGGGCTTCAGCCCCGCCTCGCGCCGCACGTCATATCGTGTCATCATCACCCCAGGTCAGCCTGGGGATCTAGGAGCGATCAGTCGATCAGGTCGTGCACCGTGACGACTTCATCGCGCCCCGGACCGACGCCGATCCCGGAGATCCGCGTGCCCGACATCCGCTCCAGGGCCAGCACATAGTTCCGAGCGTTCTCCGGAAGGTCATCCAGAGTTCGCGCATCCGAGATGTCCTCGGTCCATCCGGGGAAGTGCTCGACGATCGGCTTCGCGTGGTGGAACTCGGTCTGGGTCATCGGCATCTCGTCATGCCGGACGCCGTCGACGTCGTAGGCCACGCACACCGGGATCCGCTCGATGCCGGTGAGCACGTCGAGCTTGGTCAGGAAGTAGTCGGTGAACCCGTTGATCCGCGCGGCGTGGCGGGCCATCACCGCGTCGTACCAGCCGCAGCGGCGCGGCCGTCCGGTGTTCACGCCGAACTCGCCGCCGGTCTCCTGCAGGAACTCGCCCCACTCGTCGAAGAGCTCCGTGGGGAACGGCCCGGCGCCGACCCGGGTGGTGTAGGCCTTCACGATGCCGATCGACCGATTGATCCGCGTCGGCCCGATGCCCGCGCCCACCGAGGCGCCGCCCGCCGTCGGATTCGACGAGGTCACGAAGGGGTAGGTGCCGTGGTCGACGTCGAGGTAGGTGGCCTGGCCGCCCTCCATCAGCACGACGTCGCCGCGGTCCAGCGCGTCGTTGAGCAGCAGGGTGGAGTCGACCACCATCGGCCGCAGCCGCTCGGCGAAGGACAGGAAGTACTCGGCGATCTCGTCGACGGCGACCGCACGCCGGTTGTAGAGCTTCACCAGCAGCTCGTTCTTCTGCCGCAGCGCGCCCTCGATCTTCTGCCGCAGGATCGACTCGTCGAAGATGTCCTGCACCCGGATGCCGAGCCGGCCGACCTTGTCCATGTAGGCCGGTCCGATGCCGCGGCCGGTGGTGCCGATGGCGCGCTTGCCCAGGAAGCGCTCGGTGACCTTGTCCATCGTCTGGTGATACGGGGCGACCAGATGCGCGTTGGCCGAGATCCGCAGTCGCGAGGTGTCCGCGCCGCGGGCCTCCAGGCCGTCGATCTCATGGAACAGCGCATCGAGGCTGACCACCACGCCGTTGCCGATCACCGGCGTGGCATTCGGCGAGAGGATGCCGGCGGGCAGCAGCTTCAGCTCGAACTTCTCGCCGCCGACGACGACGGTGTGGCCGGCGTTGTTGCCCCCGTTGGGCTTGACCACGTAGTCCACACGCGAACCGAGCAGGTCGGTCGCCTTGCCCTTCCCCTCGTCGCCCCACTGGGCACCGACGATCACAATGGCTGGCATGTCGCTCCTTCAGGTGCGCCGCGCAGAGCGCGCGGGCAGTCGTCGTCGGCGCCGCCACGGCACCGGCGACGCCCGGGAGAGTCTACCAACCGGGCATGACGACGGCGGCGTCGACGTCGCGCGGATCCACGCCGGGACCGCCCGGTCATCCGCTGTTGCGGTGCAGGTCCTTCTTGCCCACGTACGGCATGAAGGTGGTCTCGTCGCCGGCCGCTCCGGTGGCCACGACGCCGAGCGAGCCGTCCTGCTGCAGGATCACCGCGGCGACGTCGGCCAGGTCGCCGCGGCCCGAACGCCGTGCGGCGGTGTAGATGTCGTCGTCGACCACCTGGTGGCTGCGCATGGCACCGCGCTGGAACTGCCCGCGGTAGTAGAGCAGCACCGGCGGGGCGTCCAGCAGACGCCGGGCGCGGGACGAGCGTCGCCGCACCCAGGCGAAGAGCCACTGCATCAGCACCAGCAGCACCAGGGCGAAGACCACCTGCGAGAGCGGCACCTCCGAGGCGGTGATGCTGCGGCCGAAGGCCGAGCCCATGGTGACCGCGACGACGATGTCGATCGGCGTCATGGACGTCATCGTCCGCGGTCCGGAGATCCGCAGGATGAGCACCAGTGTCAGGTACCCCGCGATCAGGATGATCGCGGTATGCGTGATCGGATACCAGCCTTGCCAGAAGAATGAGAGGTCCATTCTTCGAGGCTACGCCGAGCACCGCCCCGTCCGCTCAGGGGCCGCCTGAGCCGCGGACGAGGTGCTCATGTCAGTCGCTGCACGAAGGGATGGATGCTCGAAGCGTCGTCGAGCCGCTCCTCGCGGATGACTCCCAGTTCCCCCGTCCTGCTGCAGGATGACGGCGCTGATGTCGGCCAGCGAACCGCCTCCGGCCTTGCGGGCGGCGGTGTGGATGTCATCCTCCACCAGCTGGTGGCGCCGCATGGCGCGGGGCTGGAACTCACCCTGGTAGTACACCAGCACCGGCGGCGCGTCGACGATGCGCCGCAGCCGCGGCGAGCGCCGACGGACCCAGGCGAGCAGCCACTGGATCAGCATCAGCATCGCCAGAGCGAGGACCGCCTGGACGACCGGGACGTTCGCGCTGATCACCGCCCCGCCGAAGGTGGAGCCGATGGTGACGGCGATGACGAAGTCCAACGGGGTCATCTGGGCCATGGTGCGCGGCCCGGAGATCCGGATCATCACGGTCAGGGCGAAGTAGCCCACCAGGACCATGACGACGGTGTGGACGGCGGGGTCCCAGCCGTTCCAGAACTCGCCGGGGACTTTCTCGAAGAGCTGTGTCGGTGTCATCGACCGAATCTCGCACGGACGCCGCTCCGTGTCCATCGGCTCCGGGAGGCCGAGGGCGCTCCTGGAGCGGCCAGGCGGCACGGGGGCCTCGGCGGCGCAGAGCAGAGGGCGCAGGCGCCGGAGTGCAGCGGCCGGGGTCAGCCCAGCCGCCCGCCCGACACATGCAGGTAGCAGTCGGCGCAGAGCGACTCGTAGCGTACGTCCTCGCCGTCGATGGCGACCTGGTCGCCGTCGAAGACCACCCGCTCGCCCACCAGCCGCGCGTTGAAGACCGCCTTGCGGCCGCAGCGGCAGATCGTCTTCAGCTCCTCCAGCGCGTGGGCGATGTCCATCAGCCGGGCCGATCCGGGGAAGGAGCGGGTCCGGAAGTCGGTGCGGATGCCGTAGGCCAGCACCGGGACGTCGTCGACGACGGCGATGCGCAGCAGGTCGTCGACCTGCTCCTCGGTGAGGAACTGCGCCTCGTCGACGAGCAGGCAGGCGACCGGCGGGACGTCCCGGGCCAGCCGGACGGCGTCCTCGGCGTCGAAGAGCGAACCCTCGGCGTCGGCGTGGGCATGGCGGGCGAAGAGTCCGCGCAGCCCGGCGTCGGACGGGATGAGGAAGTCCACGCCGCGGGTGACCCCGAGGCGGGAGACGATCTCGTCGGCGCCCTTGGTGTCCAGGTGGGGCTTGGCCAGCAGCACGCGCTGACCGCGCTCCTCATAGTTGAACGCGGCCTGCAGCAGACCGGTGGACTTGCCGGAGTTCATCGCTCCGTAGCGGAAGTAGAGCTTGGCCACTGGCGTCTGATCTCCTCTGTTCACCGCCGGAGCGGGTGCGATGTCCACGTCGCTGACGTGCACGTCGCCGACGACCGGACCCAGTGTAGAGAATCGACGCCGCCGGCCCGGCGCCTCAGCTCTGCAGGCGGGCGATCTCCTCCGCGGCGCTGGAGTCGCAGGCGTCGAGGAAGGACTCGATCCGGTGGACCTCCTCGGTCTCCCCGATCGCCGCGGCGGCCTGGCCGAGGGCCGCCAGCGCCCGCAGGAAGCCGCGGTTGGGCTCATGCGACCACGGGACCGGGCCCGAGCCGCGCCAGCCGGAGCCGCGCAGCGCGTCGAGCCCACGGTGGTAGCCCACGCGGGCGTAGGCGTAGCCCTCCACGCGGTGGCCCTGCGACAGCGCGTCCTCGGCCAGCAGCGCCCAGACCAGCGACGACTCCGGGTGGGCGGCGGCCAGATCCTCCGGCTCCTGGCCGGCGGCCAGCGACTCGGTGACCTCGGGCTCGGCCGGCAGCAGCGTGGGCTCCGGCTCCATCAGGTTCTGTCCGACGATGCTCATCCCGCCATCCTACCGGCGAACCCTCCCCGATCATCGAGTGGGCGATGTGTCGAGGTTCTGCCGCCGATTCCGCGCCGAAACCTCGACACATCGCCCACTCGATGAGGGACAGGGCGGTCGGGACCGCTCGACGCCGGCGCGTAGGATGAACCCCGCCCGCCCACGCCCCCGATGGAGGAGGACCTCCGAGTGAGCCTGCGATTCCAGGAGCTCGCCTGGCACGAGACGCCGATGGGCGAACTCAGCCTGCGGCGCCGCCTCGAGCCATCCCTGAAGGTCGACGTCCACGAGGTGAAGCTCGGCGACGAGTACCTGATGTCGAGCCTGTTCACCGTCGCGGAGGTCGAGCTCGCCCGGCTGGGGCTCGCCGCGCACGACGGCGAGGCGCACGACGGCGACGGGCTCGACGTCGTCGTCGGCGGCCTCGGCCTGGGCTACACCGCCCGCACCGCCCTCGAGGACTCCCGTGTGCGGCGTCTGACCGTCGTGGAGGCCTTCGCCGAGGTGATCGAGTGGCACGAGCGCGAGCTGCTGCCCGACGTCGCCGGACTGGCCGCCGATCCGCGGACGCGGCTGGTGCAGGGCGACTTCTTCGCCATGGTCCGCGGCGAGGCCGGCTTCGGCCCCGAGGCCCCGGAGCGCGGCGTGGACGCGGTGCTGCTCGACATCGACCACTCTCCCCAGCACGTGCTGGACCCCAGCCATGCGAGCTTCTACAGCACCGAGGGCCTGGTTCGGTTGAAACGCCTGCTCGCGCCCGGCGGAGTCTTCGCGCTCTGGTCGGACGATCCGCCCGAGGAGAGCTTCGTGGGCGTGCTGGACCAGACCTTCGACACGGTGCGCGCTCAGGTGGTCACCTTCGACAACCCGCTGACCGGCGGGGAGTCGTCGAACACCGTCTACCTCGCACGGTGAACGGCCCGCCGTCCAGGACCTGGGCAGGACGGACGGGACGACCCGCATCCAGGTGATCTGCCCCTCCCCTGCCGGACGGCGCCGTCCGGGCCGCGGCCCTATGCGCTCCGGATGATCCCGCGCGCTCTCGCCTCGGCCACCGCCGCCGTCCTGTTCTCCGCGCCGAGCTTCCGGTACATATGCACCAGGTGCGTCTTGACCGTCGCGACGCTGATGAACAGCCGGCGGGCGATCTCCTTGTTGGACATCCCCGCGGCGAGCAGCTCGATCAGTTCCACTTCCCGGGTGCTCAACGAAGTCGCCCCGGTCCGCATCCGTCCCATGAGCCGCGCCGCGACCTCCGGCGCCACCGCAGTGCGGCCGGCGGCGGCGTCGCGGATCGCCCGGTGGATGTCCGTCGGCGCGGCGTCCTTGAGCATGTACCCGCTGGCGCCCGCGTCCACCGCCGCCAGGATGTCGGCTTCTGTGTCATAGGTGGTCAGGATCAGCACCGGCAGATCCGGGCACCGCTCACGCAGGCGCCGCGTCGCCTCGACGCCGTCCATCCCCGCCCCCAGCTGCAGGTCCATCAGGACCAGATCCGCCGGCTCCCCGTGGGCCGCGGACCGTGCGACGCGCTCGATCGCGTCCTGGCCGTCGCCCGCCTCGCCGACGACCCGGATGCCCGCGTCCTCGGCGAGCATCGCCCGCAGCCCGGCCCGGACCACGGGGTGGTCATCCACCAGCACGATGCGCAGCCGCTGCTCCGCCGAGGCCGACACCGCGTCGGACCCTGCCGCCCCGGTCACGAGACCTTCTCCGCCGGGACCGGAGTCGACGGGAGGCGCGCCGTGACCGTCGTCCCCTCGCCGGGGGCCGATTCCACGGCGAAAGTCCCGCCCTGGGCGACGACCCGCTCCCGCAGAGATCGCATTCCGTATCCGGTGCCGTCGTTCCGCGCCGCGCCGTCGGCCGCGGCCCGGTCGGCGTCGAAGCCGATGCCGTCGTCGACGACGTCCACCAGCAGCTCGTCCTCCACGAAGGTCAGCGTGACGACGGTTTCGCCGGCCCGCGCATGGGCGAGCACATTGGCCAGGCTGGCCTGCACGACCCGCAGAACCACGAGAGCCTGTCCGCCGGAGACCGGCCGCGGCTCCCCCTCCACATGCAGTCTGCACCGCAGCTCGGCGCCGCTCGCCGCGGCCTGCGCCTCGATCTGACGGCACGTGCCGCGCAGCTCGTCGAGCATCGCCGGCTCCCGCTGCTGCCCGGTCTGCAGCGCGGCGACGAACCGTCGGGCCTCCTGCAGGTTCTCTCCGGCGGTCCGGCGCACCGTGCTCACCTGGTCCTGGGCATCCTCGACGGCCCCGGACTCCAAGCTGGACGACGCGGCGCGGCTCACCAGCACGATGCTGGAGAGCCCTTGGGCGAGGGTGTCGTGGATCTCACGCGCCAGACGCTCCCGTTCGGCGAGCGCCCCGGCGGTCCGCTGCGAGTCAGCCAGCTGCTCGCGCGTGCGTCGCAGGTCCTCCAGGGTCTCGCGCAGTGCGCGGTTCTCCCGGTGCAGGACCCGGTACGCCTGAGCCATCAGCACGGCGAACACCGCCCCCGTCGCCGGGCCCACCACAGTGGCCGCATGCGCACCACCGGGCTGATGCCAGAGGACGACCGCCACGGAGGCGGTGAGCACCGCGATCACGGGGACCCCGACCGCGGGCCGGAGCAGATGGAGATGGAGGAAGAAGAGCGGGAACGCCAGCCACGCGAAATCCGAGGCCAGACACAGCAGCACCGCCCAGAGGAGAGTCACCGTCGCCAGCCAGATCAGCGCGAGTCCTCTGCCCGGCGCCCGGACGGCCCCCTCGGCGGCACGCTTCTCCACCAGGGTCCCGCCCAGATAGACGACGGCGAAGACCGCCGCGACCGGCATCACCACGCTGCGGTGCACCAGGTCGGCCTCGCCGTCGACGACGCGCCCGACCCCCACCCAGGAGCATGGCCGCGACGCTGATGTGCAGCCCCAGCCGCAGCGCACGCAGGATCACGTCGCCGGACTCGGCACGGCGATCCTCCCCGGACGTCATCATGCTCTCACGGTAGTCGTCCGCCCGCGGTCCCGGATCCACCGAATGGTTGATTCCGCACTCCACCGCATGGCTGCGCAGAGCACCTCCGAGGGCCGATGTGCCGCCGTCGAACCCGCGGGACGGTGGACAGGTACCGGTCGCCGAGGGCGACCGACCCACTCTCGAGGATGTGATGACCGATGTACCTGGCCCTGCGTGAGATCCGCTTCGCCCGTGGGCGTTTCGCCCTGATGGGTTCCGTGGTCGCACTGATCACCCTGCTGCTAGTGATGCTCTCCGGACTCACCTCCGGGCTGGCGCGACAGAACACCTCTGCGCTGGAGGAGCTGCCGGCGGATCTGATCGTCTTCGGCGCAGTGCAGGACGATCCCTCCTATGCGGAGTCCACGGTGACCGCGGAGCAGCAGGAGGTGTGGAGCGGGACCGACGGCGTGGACCGGGCCGACGCGCTGGGCATCTCCCAGGCGCAGATCGAGACCGGCGACGCAGCGGCCGACGGCGCCGCGTCCGTGGCCGTCTTCGGCGTCGGCCCCGACAGCTCCGCCGCCCCCGCGGACGTCCCGTCGGGCGCCCCGGACGACGAGGAGATCGTCCTCTCCGCCGACGTCGCCGAGCAGCTCGATGCCGACGCAGGCGCCACAGTCGCCGTCGGCGCCGAACAGCTGACCGTCGCCGCCGTCGTGCCCGACCAGTGGTACAGCCACACTCCGGTGGTGTGGACCAGTCTCGGGAGCTGGCAGGACATCGCCGCCCGCGGCGACCCCGACAGCTTCGCCACGGTGCTCGCCGCCTCAGGAGGCTCCGGCGCGGAGATCGACGCAGATTCCGCGGACGCCGCGGCCGACACGGAGAGCATGTCCCCGTCGGCGAGTTACTCCGCTCTCCCGTCCTACTCATCGGAGAACGGCTCGCTGACCATGATGCAGGCGATGCTGTATCTGATCTCCGGGCTGGTGATCGCCGCCTTCCTCACTGTGTGGACCGTCCAGCGCACCCGCGACATCGCCGTGCTCAAGGCCCTCGGCGCCTCCACCCGCTACGTCCTCCGCGACGCCCTCGCCCAGGCGCTGCTGGTTCTGCTCGCAGGTGCCGCCCTGGGCGGAGCAGTCGGACTCGTCAGCGGCCTCCTCGCTCGAGAGGCGGCGCCGTTCACCCTCTCGGCGCTCACCACCGTCGCCCCGGCAGGCGGCGTCGTGGGGGTCGGTCTGGTCGCCGCGGCCCTGGCAGTCCGGCGCGTCACCCGAGTCGATCCCATGCTCGCCCTCGGCGGCAGCTGAGACCGTTTCCGAGCCCCTCCGCCCTCACCACCCCGACAGGAGCCTCCATGACCACCCTTCAGACCGCTCACGCCGAACCTGCCCTGGCCCTCGAGAACCTCACTCTGCGTTATCCCGACGGTGCCGACGGAGTGCTCCTCGCGCTGGACGCGGTGGATCTCGCCGTGCATCCGGGGCAGATGCTCTCCCTGGTGGGTCCCTCCGGTTCCGGCAAGTCCAGCCTGCTGGCCGTCGCAGGCACACTGATGCGCCCGAGCGCCGGCACAGTGCGCATCTCGGGAACCGAGACCTCCGGACTGGACGGTCGACGCCTCGACCGCCTCCGCCGTGATTCGATCGGCATGATCTTCCAGCAGCCGAATCTGCTGCCGGCCCTCACAGCACGGGAGCAGCTGGTCATCGCCGAGGATCTGCGCGACGGTTCCCGACGAGCCGCCGGGCGTCGCGCCGACGAGCTCCTCGACGAGGTCGGGCTGACGGAAGTCGGACAGAGGCGCCCCCATGAGCTCTCGGGCGGGCAACGCCAGCGGGTGAACATCGCACGGGCGCTGATGGGTTCCCCGTCAGTCCTGCTGATCGACGAACCCACCGCAGCTCTGGACCATGAGCGGTCCGCGGACATCGTGCGGCTGCTCGCTCGACTGACTCGGGAGCATCGTGTCGCTACGATCATGGTCACCCATGACACCGAGTTCGTGCCCTTCACCGACGCGGTGGCGACCATGCGCGACGGGCGGCTCTCCCCGCCGGCGGCGACGGCGCCCCGTGGATGACCCGGTGGCGGATGAACGAGGAGACCTGGTCCACGGCGATGGTCACCACCACGATCACCACCAGCGCGATGCCGATGCGATCCCAGGCTCGGACGTCGAAGACGGTGCTCAGCAGCGAGCCGATGCCGCCGGCGCCGAGCGTGCCGAGGATCGCCGAGGCGCGGATGTTGACCTCGAAGCGGTAGAGCCAGATCGCGACGACGTCGGGCATCACCTGCGGCAGCACCGCCCAGCGGATCATCTGCGCCTGGTTCGCCCCGGCCGCGCGCGCCGACTCCAGCGGCCCCTCGTCGACGGACTCCACCGCCTCGGAGATCAGCTTCGACAGCGTGCCGATCGCTCCCAGCCCGAGCGCGAAGGCCCCGGCCAGCGCACCGCCGCGCGACCCCACGCCGAACAGCGGGATCATGATCGCGATGGCCAGCACGATCTCCGGGATCGCGCGCAGGAAGGCCAGCACGAAGCGCATCGGGATGTAGACCGGCAGCGGGCTCATGTTCCGGGCGGCCAGGAAGCCGCAGGGCAGCGAGAACAGCGCGCCGAACATCGTCCCGATCCAGGCGATGGCCACCGACTCGACCATCGCCTCGAAGGAGCCGGCCCACCAGCCGCGCACCTCGGCGTCGGGGATCTGGAAGACGCCCTGGGTCATCAGCCGGCCGTACTCGACGATGTGGCCCGGCATCTCCAGCAGCGCCCCCAAGTCCATGCCGGTCCCGGCGAAGGCGGCGATGAAGAGGATGCCGACGGCGATCAGGCCCAGGTGGTGCCCCAGCCTGGAGGGCTTCACCGGTCGGCGGTCCAGGGCGTCGGGGGTCCAGCGCGGGCCCGGGGCCGCGGAGTCGTCGGCGGCCCCGGAGGTCCCGGTCCTCGGCGGGCGCGAGGCCCCGTCCGGCCCGTTCACGGCGTCGCGGGTGTTCCGCACGGTCACAGCAGCCTCCTCCGGATCCACAGCGAGAGCAGGTCGACCAGCAGCACCACCGCCACCAGCGCGTACATCAGCGCGGCGACGTTCTCCCAGGCGAAGCGGTTCATCTGCAGGTTCAACTCCGAGCCGATGCCGCCGACGCCGACGATGCCGATCGCGGCCGAGGCACGGATGTTGAGCTCGAAGACGTAGAGGCCGTAGGAGACGAAGCCCGGCATGATCTGCGGCAGCACGGCGATCCGGTTGCGCTGCCAGAGCCGGGCGCCCACGGCGTCGGCGGCCTCCACCGGACCGGGGGCGATGCCGTCGGTGGTCTCGCCGACCAGCTT
>NZ_AFRW01000115.1 GCF_000220985.1 Nesterenkonia sp. F | reverse complement strand
GGCCTGGCGATGGTGCTGGAGTGAGACGATGAGCAGCGCCGTCGACGATCAGCTCTTCGACCCCGGCCTCCAGCCCGAGCGCACAGCACTGGCCTGGCGGCGCACCGGGCTGTCGATGATCGCCGCCACGCTGGTGGCCCTGCGGACCGTGCCCCAGCTGCTGGGCGTCTGGACCCTGGTGCCGTTGCTCGGGCTCGTCGCCGCCGCCGTCGCGGCCACCTGGATGGCGCACCGCCGCTATCAGGCCCACCACGCGCGGCTGACCGCCGGAGAAGGCGACCAGGTGCCCTTCTCCGGCGGCCGGCTGGCCGCGCTGACCACGACGATCACGCTCGGACTCGGCGCGGCCTGTCTGGCCTTCGCCGTCACCCGGCTCTGAGCCGGCCGCGGCTCAGGCCGGCACGCGGGACGAGACGTCGTCGAGGGCGGCGAGCTCGTCGTCGCCCAGCTGCAGCCGCACCGAGTCCATCAGCGCCGGCAGCTGCTCAGTGGTCCGGGCGCTGGCGATCGGCGCGGCGACGGTGGGTCGGCTGCGCAGCCAGGCCAGCGCGACGGTCGGGATCGTCACGCCGTGCCCGGCGGCGATCTCCTCCAGCACGGAGACCACGCGCAGCCCCTCCTCGGAGAGATAGCCTGCGGCCATCTGCTCGCGATCCGCGCCGCGGAGGTCCCCGGCGCTGCGGTACTTGCCGGTGAGAAAAGCCGCTGGCCAGCGCGAAGTAGGGCATCACCGCCAGTTCCTCCTGCGCCGCGAGGCCGGCCAGGTCGGCCTCGTAGGACTCCCGGCGGACCAGGTTGTAGTGCGGCTGCAGCGCCACCGGCAGGGTCCAGCCCTCGCGCCGGGCGATGGAGAACCATTCGCGCACCCGGTCGGCGGAGTAGTTCGAGATCCCCACCGCGCGGATCGTGCCCGCCTGGACCAGCTCCTCGAAGGCGCCGACGGTCTCCTCCAGCGGCGTCTCGGCATCGTCGAAGTGGGCGTAGTACAGGTCGAGGCGATCAGTGCCCAGCCGCCGCAGCGACGCCTCGGCGGCGGCCTTGACGGTCGGCGCCGACAGCCCGGAGAACTCCGGGTGCTGGCTGACCTTGGTGGCGATCACGACCTCGTCGCGGCGGCCGCGGGAGGCCAGCCACTCGCCGATCATCGTCTCCGACTCGCCGCCGGAGTGGCCCTCCGCCCAGGCGGAGTAGACGTCGGCGGTGTCGATGAGGTTCCCGCCGCCGTCGAGGTAGGCGTCCATCACCGCGAAGGAGGCGTCGCGGTCGCTGGTCCAGCCGAAGGTGTTGCCGCCGAGCGCGAGCTCGAAGATGTCGATGCCGGTGTGTCCGAGAGCAGCCATGAGATGTCCTTCCGTCCCAGGATCGGTCGGCAGCACGACCGCGCTGCCATGATGACGGGCGACGGCGTCGTCGCTCCGGCCGGTGCAACGTCCCGAAAGCGGTGGTATTCCTGGCGTCAGCATCGTCCTCGCCCGGCGTCACGCACGCTTCGCGGCGGCGTCCCGGCCTAAGCTGGCGGGGTGCTCTCACTGCGATCCTCCGTGCCGCTGACCGTGCTCTCCGGCGTCCTGCTGGTCGTCGCCTCCTGTGCGGCGGTGCAGGGTTCGGCGGCGCTGGCCAGCACGCTCTTCGACGTCGTGAGCCCAGCCGGCGTGGTCGCCTGGCGTCAGCTCTTCGGTGCGGCGACGCTGCTGATCATCGCCCGGATCGCCCGCCGCCTCGGTGCGGCCGGGCCGCTGCTGCGCCGGCGCCCGCGTCGCGAGTGGGGCCTGATCCTCGCCCTCGGCGCGGCGATGGCGGCGATGAACCTCAGCTACTACGCCGCCGTGCGCGTGCTGCCGCTGGGCGTGGCCGCGACGATGATGTTCCTGGGCCCCTTCGCCCTGGCGGCGCTGGCGTCTCGGCGAGGACGCCAGCTGATCGGGCCGCTCCTGGCCCTGCTGGGCGTGGTGCTGATCAGCCGGCCCGGCGGCGACGTGGACGTCGCCGGACTGCTCATCGGTGCCCTGGCGGCCGTCGCCCTGGCGGTCTACACGCTCTGCTCGGGCCGCCTGGGCGATCGCGGCGGCGTGGACAGCCTGGCGCTGGCCTCGGCCGTCTCGGCGCTGCTGCTCAGCCCGATCGCGGCGACCCACGCCGCCGAGCCGACGCCGGCGGCCTGGGCGGTGCTGGTCGTCCTCGGCGTCGTGGGGATCTCGGCGACCTTCCTCTGCGACTTCCTGGCGCTGCGGCTGCTCGGCGCCCGGGCGGTGGCCACGCTCTTCGCGCTGGATCCGGTCAGTCGGGGCGATCATCGGGGTGATATTCCTGGCCGACGCGCTGAGCATCGGCGTCGGCGCGGGGATCCGTGGCCGTCGCCGGCGGCGGCGCGCTGACCATGCTCACCGCGACCTCCCGCTCCCGGGCGCCGCGGCCGGAGACCGACCGCGGCGCCCGGGCGCAGGAGGCGGAGCCGCCCGAAGGAGTCAGCGGGTCGGATCGATG
>NZ_AFRW01000116.1 GCF_000220985.1 Nesterenkonia sp. F | reverse complement strand
GCGAGATCCCGGGCGAATCATGGTTGAAAGTGGGGTGAAGTGGGGTAAAGTGGGGGGCGTCAGAGGGCAACAGGGTCTATGGAGGCGGTCCGACACGACCATGTGAGGCGGTGGGAGCTGTGTTTCTCGGCACCTACTCACCTCGTATGGACGACAAGGGGCGTCTCATCCTTCCCGCGAAGTACCGGGAGGAGCTGGCCGACGGGCTGGTCCTCACGCGCGGACAGGAACGGTGCATCTACGTGTTCTCCGCCGAGGAGTTCCAGAACGTCCATCGGCAGATGCGCCAGGCCCCGCTGACCTCACGCCAGGCACGTGACTACATCCGCGTGTTCCTCTCCGGCGCCTCGGACGAGGTGCCGGACAAGCAGGGCCGGATCACCATCCCGGGCACTCTGCGGGAGTACGCGGGCCTCGACCGCGAGGTCACGGTGATCGGCGCGGGAGACCGCGCCGAGATCTGGGACGCCGCGGCCTGGAACGCCTACCTGGAGGAGAAGGAGACGGAGTTCTCGTCCACCGACGAGGAAGCCATCCCCGGACTCTTCTAGGCCGGCGAGGACGGCCCCCGGTCCCTGGGGCGGGTCCTCCCGCCGCGACGGGCGCATCCTGACATCCCTTCCCCGGTGTCAGGCGGCCCCGGAGCGGAGGGGGAACCGGTCGCAGGGCCCCGACCCGATGACGGAGGCAGGATGAGCGAGCGCGCGGCGTCAGACCGGCACGTCCCGGTCATGCGTGACCGGTGCCTCGAGCTGCTCCGGCCCGGCCTCGACGCCGCCCGCGCAGCCGGCGAGACCCCCGTGGTCGTCGACGCCACGCTGGGCATGGGCGGCCACGCCGAGGCGCTGCTCGCCGTCGAGCCCGACGTCGTCGTGCTGGGGCTCGACCGTGATCCGCAGGCCCTGCAGCTGGCCGGTGAGCGTCTCAGCACCTACGGCGACCGGCTTCGCGGCGTCCGCACGGTCTACGACCGGGTGGACGAGGTCGCCGCCGAGCATCTCCCGGCCGGCCGCGGGCTCGCGGGGGTCCTCTTCGACCTCGGTGTCTCCTCCCTGCAGCTCGACGAGGCCGAGCGCGGCTTCGCCTACTCCTACGACGCCCCGCTGGACATGCGCATGGACGGCGGTGAGGACTCCGAGGACGAGACCGCCGCCGAGCTGCTGACCCGGGTCTCCGAGGCTGAGCTGCGCACCATCCTGCGCGAGTGGGGCGAGGAGAAGTTCGCCGGACGGATCGCCCGTTCCATCGTCGCCCGCCGTGCCGACCGTCCCTTCGCCACCACCGCCGACCTCGCCGCCGTCGTCGACTCCGCGGTGCCGGCGGCCGCCAAGCGCACCGGGGGACATCCGGCCAAACGGACGTTCCAGGCGCTGCGCATCGCGGTCAACCGGGAGCTCGAGGTCCTCGCCGACGCCGTGCCGCGGGCGATGGACGCGCTGGCCCCGGGCGGCCGGCTGGTGGTGCTGAGCTACCACTCCCTGGAGGACCGGATCGTCAAACGGGCGATCGCCGGCCGCACCACCTCCTCGGCGCCGGTGGGTCTGCCCGTCGAGCTCGAGGAGCACAAGCCCACCTTCCGCGCGGTCACGCGCGGCGCCGAGACCCCCGAC
Source organism: Nesterenkonia sp. F (assembly GCF_000220985.1). Lineage (GTDB taxonomy): Bacteria > Actinomycetota > Actinomycetes > Actinomycetales > Micrococcaceae > Nesterenkonia. The sequence goes on along the minus strand of NZ_AFRW01000116.1, from coordinate 88,052 downwards.
GACGCCGAACGGGCCGCCAACCCGCGCGCCGCCTCCGCGAAGCTGCGGTCCGCTGAGAAGATCAGAGCTGTGAGGAGCACGACATGAGCACACAGGCCTCCCCGGAGCCGGAGGAGCTCTCCGGAGTCGCTCCGGAGTCCCCGGTCGACGCTCAGCGCTCCCCGCTGCGCGCGACTCGACCGGCCCTGCAGGCCCTGCCCCGGCTGCGTCGTCGTCACCGCGGGCTGGTCGGCGGCGTCATCGGCCTGATGGTCACCGCGCTCATCGCCGTGCTCGCCATCAACGTGCACATCTCGACGACCCAGTACCGGGTCGTCGAGCTCAGTGAGCAGCGTCAGCAGCTGGTCCAGCAGAACGAGGCGCTGGCCCAGCAGGTCCAGCACCTGGAGTCCCCGCAGGTGCTCTCCGACAGCGCCGTCTCGCTGGGCATGGTCATGCCCGCCCGCTCGGGGGCCTTCGACCCGGATTCCGGCCAGGTGGTCGGCTCGGCCGAGGCCGCGGACTCCGGCGACCGACCGTCGAGCTTCGTGCCCGCCCCGACGGCGCCCGGGCAGGAGGGCGCGGCGCCGATGGACGTCTCCGAGGAGGCCGCCGCGGCCCCCTCCGGGCTGCTGGGGGCCGGGGCACTGGACGCGCTGGCGCGCTCCACGACGTCTCGGCCGGAGAGCGGCGCGGCGGGCGAGGACGACCAGCAGTTCTCCGCCGACCGGCTCGACGGCGGCACCGTCCCGGCGCCGTCGCTGGACTGAGCGGGGGACGTCGCACACGAGGGCGCGCTGGACGGCGCGCAGGACGGCGTGAGGGGCTGAGCACAGCCGGCGGGCGAACGCCGGCGCAGGAGGACGAACGATGACGAGCACCACGGGCGGAACGACCCGGCGGCGGCGCCACGAGGCGATGGTCTCGCGGCGGCTGCGCATCGTGCTGTGCGTGTGCCTGGTCGTGGTGGCCGTCCTCGGGCTGCGCCTCTTCCAGGTCCAGGGTCTCGACCCCTCGGGGCAGGCGCAGGCCGCCGTCTCGGAGCGGCTGCGCAGCCAATCCATCCCCGCCGAGCGCGGTGACATCCTCGACGCCGACGGCGACGTGCTGGCCACCAACGTGCAGCGCTACGACCTCGCCGTCGATCAGACGCTCGTCGACGACTACCGCGTGCGCGACGAGGCCACCGGCCTGGTCACCACGAAGTCCGTCGACGAGGCCGTCGGACAGCTCGCCGAGATCCTCGACGCCGACGTCGAGACGCTGCGCGAGAGGATGTTCGGCGACGAACGCTACTCGGTCGTGGCGCGCTCGGTGACCCCCGAGCAGCGTCGCCGGGCGATGGATCTGGGCATCCCCGGGCTGAACGCCGAGCAGGTCGCCCAGCGGACCTACCCCTCCGGCTCCGTGGCCGGCTCGATCCTGGGCTACGTGGGCTCCGACGGCGAGCCGCTCGACGGCCTCGAGCTCTCCCAGGACGACGTGCTCTCCGGCGAGGACGGCGAGCGGGTCTTCGAGGTCGGCGCCGACGGAGTCCGGATCCCCACCGCCACGCTGGAGGAGACCCCCGCCGTCGACGGCAGCGACGTGCGGCTGACCGTCGACCAGGACCTGCAGTGGTTCGCCCAGGAGGCGATCGCGCAGAAGACCCACCAGTACGACGCCGAGTGGGGCAACGTCACCGTCATGGACGTCGAGACCGGGGAGATCCTGGCGATGGCCGACTCGCAGACGGTCGACCCGTCGGATCCCGGCGCCACCGAGGAGCTCTTCCGCCGCCCGCTGGCGCTGACCCAGGACTTCGAGCCGGGCTCGACCGGCAAGGCCATCACCTTCGCCGCGGCGCTGGAGGAGGGGGTGGTCTCGCCGACCGACTCCTACACGGTGCCGCACGAGAAGGAGTTCGACGGCCAGGTGATCCACGACTCGATGGACCACGCCACCTACGACATGACTGCGGCGGGCATCTTCGCGCGCTCCTACAACACCGGCACGGTGATGGTCGGCAACCAGATGTCGGAGCAGACGCGCTACGAGTGGATGCGCGAGGTCGGCCTCGGCGGAGACCTCGACGTCGGGATGCCCACCAGTGCCACGTCGCTGCTGCGGTCGCCGGAGGAGTGGGACTCGCGACAGCCGTTCACGACGCAGTTCGGCCAGGGCTACACCTCGACGGTGCTGCACAACATCAACCAGTTCCAGACCATCGTCAACGACGGGGTCCACGTGCCGCCGCGGCTGATCTCGGCGACCATCGCCCCCGACGGCGAGGAGCATCCTTACGAGGCCGGCGAGTCCGAGCGGATCTTCTCCTCGGAGACCTCGCAGGAGATGCTCAAGCTCATGGAGGGCGTCGTCGACCACGGCACCGGCTACGGGGCGGAGATCGCCGGCTACCGGGTCGGCGGGAAGTCCGGCACCGGCCAGGACGCCGGCTCCTCGGGCGGCTTCGACGGACTGACGAGCTCCTTCGTCGGCGTCGCGCCGCTGGACGATCCGCAGTACCTGGTCTCGGTCACCGTGCACCGGCCGCAGGGGGACTGGCAGGACTGGACGGTCACCGACACCTTCCACGACGTGATGGCGCAGGTGCTCAGCACCCGCAACGTCGCGCCGACCGGCGAGGAGAGCGAGTCCTACGACGCGTTCGTCGGGGAGGACCAGGACAAGCCATGGTGACGTCGATGACGTCGGAGGGCGGACGACGGCGCGTCCGGCCGCCATCCGGCCCGTCCGTGATACAACGGCATATCGGTCGGGCCGCACAGCCCGTCCGGGCGGCTCCGGCCGTCCGGCGCGTCTGACCGGTCCCCATCGGTCCCGGGCGTGCGCCGCCGCGCCCGAGACGATCCGCCCGCCGCGATCCTCCGCCCCGACGACCACGGAACGAGAGACTTCATGCCCCGCACCGACGCCCGGCTGTCCGTCGCCGAGCAGGACAGCGTCTTCCGCCCCCGCCAGGTGGCCGGCGCCACCGTCGGCGAGCTGGTCGAGGAGCTGCAGGCAGCCGGCCACGACCCCCTCCTCAGCCCGGCCGGCCGGCTCTGGACGGAGGTGCGGGTGACCGGGGCGGCGATGAACCCCCAGGCCGTCGGGCCCGGCGATCTCTTCGTCGCCGTCCGCGGCGCCCGCGCCCACGGGGCAGACTTCGTCCGTGCCGCGCGCGACGCCGGCGCCGCCGCGGTGCTGACCGACCACGCCGGCGTGGACACGGTGCGCTCCGAGGTGGGCTATCGGATCCCGGTCATCGAGGTCCGGCGCGTCCGGCAGGCCGCCGGACCGGCCGCCGCCCGCATCTACGGCAACTCGGCGACCTCCGGGCCCGCGCTGTTCGGCGTGACCGGCACCAACGGCAAGACCACCACCACCTACTTCCTCCGCTCGCTGCTGGACACGCTCATGGCCCGCCGGGACCGGGGCACCGGACTGATCGGGACCATCGAGATCAGCGCCGCCGGCGATCGCATCCCCTCGCAGCTGACCACCCCCGAGGCCGTCCAGCTGCACAGCCTGATGGCGCTGTTCCGCGAACGGTCGGTGGGTGCGGCGGCGATGGAGGTCTCCTCGCATGCGATCAGCTACGATCGCGTCGCCGGGCTGCACTACGACGTCGCGGGCTTCACCAACCTCACCCAGGACCACCTGGACATGCACGGCACCATGGAGGACTACTTCGCCGCCAAGGCGGACCTGTTCACCCGACGGCGGACGCGGACCTCGGTGATCACCGTGGACGACCCGTGGGGGCACCGGATGGCCACGGCGGCCACCGGCCGCGTGGTCACGCTGGCCACCGCCGGCCAGCCGGCCGAGGTGGACTGGGAGGTCCTCGACGTCGCCTCGGACGGGCTCGGCCAGGCCTTCACGCTGCACCACCTGCGCAGCGGAGAGCGGATCCGCACCCGCACCGGCCTGCCCGGCGGCTTCAACGTCTCCAACGCCGCCCTGGCCGCGGTGATGGTCCTCGAGGCGCCGGATGCGGAGTTCTCCCGCGAGGAGGTCGTCGCCGCCCTCGAGGAGGAGGACCCGTTCAGCGTCAGCGTGCCGGGACGCATGCAGGTGCTGGCCGACGAACCGGCCGCGATCGTGGACTTCGCCCACAACCCGGACGCGATGATCCGCACGCTCGAGGCCGCCGCCTCGGCCAAGCCCGACGGTCGGATCGTGCTGGTCATCGGCGCCGCGGGCGACCGGGACCGCGGCAAGCGGCCGACGATGGGCGCGATCGCGGTGCGGATGGCCGACCATGTCATCGTCAGCGACGATGATCCGCACGGCGAGGACCCCGGGCAGATCCGCGCCGCGGTGCTCTCCGGCGCCCGCGAGGCGATCGAGTCCGGCACGCTGACCACCGAGCTGGAGGAGATCGTGCCGCGCGCCGAGGCGATCGAGCGGGCCGTGTCCGTCGCCGCCGCGGAGGACACCGTGATCATCGCCGGCCGCGGCCACGAGGTCCACCAGGACTACGCGGGCGAGCACCGGCCCATCGACGACCGGATCGAGCTGCACCGGGCGCTGCGTCGGCGCGGCTTCACGCCGCTGCCGCTGAAGGACACCACTGTCGACATGACCCAGATCGGAGCCGAGCAGACATGATCGAGCTCTCCGCCGCCGAGGTCGCCGAGGCCGTCGACGGGCGCCTCGTCGGCGTCGTCGACCCGCACGCGGCGACCGTCACGGCCGCAGACACCGACTCCCGGGCGATGGTCCCGGGGGCGCTGTTCATCGCCAAGCCCGGCGAGACCACCGACGGACACCTGTTCATCGAGGACGCGCTGGCCGCCGGCGCGGTGCTGGTGCTCGCCGAGCGCGAGACCGCCGCCGCGGACGGGACGCCGCATCCTGCGGTGATCGTCGAGGACGTCGTCGCCGCGATGGCGCGGCTCGCCGCCGACGTCGTCCGGCGCATCCGCGAGCACTCGCCGACGACCGTCATCGGCATCACCGGCTCGGCCGGCAAGACCACCACCAAGGACCTGCTGCGCGCCGTCCTCGAGGCCGAGGGCCCCACGGCGGCGCCGCAGGGCTCCTACAACAGCGAGGTCGGCGTGCCGCTGACGGTGTTCACCGCCGCGCTCGAGACCCGCTATCTGGTCGTCGAGATGGGCGCCGACGCGCCCGGCAACATCCGTGATCTCGCCGCCATCGTCGAGCCCGACGTCGGCGTGGTGCTGATGGTCGGCTCCGCCCACGCCGGGAAGTTCGGCGGGGCGGAGAAGATCGCTGCGGTGAAGCAGGAGCTGGTCGAGGCCGTCGGCCCCGAGGGCACGGTGATCCTCAACGACGACGACCCCCAGGTGCGGGCCATGGCCGACGTCGCCGCCGCGCCGGTCACCTGGATCACCGCCGACTCGATGGACGTCGCCCCGCGCGCCGTCGCCGCCCAGCAGGTGATGCTCGACGACGACGGCCGCCCGCAGCTCACCCTGGTCTTCGGCGCGGAGCTGGTCGACCCCGACGAGCCGCGCGCCGTCGAGCTGACCAGCGGACTCATCGGCGCCCACCATGTGACCAATCTGCTCGCCGCGGCGGCCGCGGCCGCCGTCGTCGGGGTGGGCTCGGCGGCGATCGCCGAGCGCCTCGACGGTCGAGGGGCCGCGAGCCGCTGGCGCATGGAGCGCACGGAGCGGGCGGACGGGGTGACCGTCATCAACGACGCCTACAACGCCAACCCCGAGTCGATGCGCGAGGCGCTGCGGACACTGGCGATGATCACCCGCTCGGCCGGTCGCCGCTCCGTCGCGGTGCTCGGCGCGATGCTCGAGCTCGGCGACGAGTCCATCGCCCGACACGCCCAGCTGGGGGAGACCGTCGTCCGGCTGGACATCTCCCGGGTGCTGGTCGTCGGCGAGGAGGCCTATCCGCTCTACCGCTCCGCGATCGCGGAGGGGAGCTGGGGCTCGGAGGTGCGCTGGACGGCCACCGCCGAGGAGGCCGAGGAGCTGCTCGCCGACGAGCTGCGCGCCGGCGACGTCGTGTTGTTCAAATCGTCCCACGGCGCAGGACTTAGACTGCTGGGAGACCGCGTCGCCGCCCGGCACGGCGACGCCCTCGACGGCAGCGGGAAGGCAGGTACCACGTGGTAGGAGTAGTGATCGGCTCCGCGCTGGGGCTGGTCCTGACGCTTCTCGGCACGCCGCTGTTCATCCGTCTGCTGGTCAGACGCGGCTATGGGCAGTTCATCCGGGACGACGGACCGACCTCGCATCACGTCAAGCGCGGCACCCCCACCATGGGCGGGGCGGTGATCCTGCTGGCGGTGGTCGTGGCGTACTTCGCCACCCATCTGCTGCTGACGCTCACCCGCGACTCCGCCGGCCCGTCGGTCTCGGGGCTCCTCCTGCTGCTGCTGACCGTCGGCATGGGCGCCGTGGGCTTCGCGGACGACTTCAGCAAGATCAGCCGGAAGCAGTCGCTGGGGCTGACCCCCTGGGCGAAGATCCTCGGACAGGGCGTCGTCGGCGTGCTCTTCGCCGTGCTGGCGCTGAACTTCCCGGACGCCCACGGGCGCACCCCCGGGTCGACGGCGATCTCCTTCGTCCGCGACACTCCGCTGGACCTGGCCTTCGCCGGGCCGGTGATCGGCGGGATCCTGTTCGTCCTCTGGGCGAACCTGATCACCACCGCGACGACGAACGGCGTGAACCTCACCGACGGCCTCGACGGTCTGGCCGCCGCGGCGACGGCGATGGTCACCGCCGCCTACACGATCATCTCGATCTGGCAGTACAACCAGATCTGCGGCGGCCCCGGCGCCGTCGAGGGGGTCTGCTACAGCGTCCGGGACCCGCTGGACCTGGCGATGCTGGCCGGGATCATCACCGGCGCGCTCATCGGCTTCCTGTGGTGGAACACCTCCCCGGCGAAGATCTTCATGGGGGACACCGGATCGCTGGCCCTCGGCGGCGCGCTGGCGGCCTTCGCGATCCTGACCAGCACGGAGCTGCTCTTCGTGATCCTCGGCGGGCTCTTCGTGCTGATCTCGCTGTCGGTCATCATCCAGGTCGGCTTCTTCAAGATCTCCGGCGGCCGGCGCATCTTCCTCATGGCGCCGCTGCAGCATCATTTCGAGCTCAAGGGCTGGGACGAGGTCACCGTGGTGGTGCGCTTCTGGATCATCGGCGCGGTCGCCGTCGGCCTGGGACTCGCAGTCTTCTACGGCGAATGGGTGGTCTTCCAATGACGAACCGGCCCGACTCCGCGCAGGACCCGCGCGAGGTGCAGGACGGCGCCGACGACGGCGACGATGCTGGGACGGAGTACGAGGGTCGCCTCGACGTCGCCGGCACCGAGCCCGAGCGCGAGCCGGAGGTGCTGCCCGCGCTGCGCGGCTGGGACGCGCCGTGGAGCGAGCTCACCGTGGCCGTGGCCGGCCTGGGGCTCTCCGGATTCGCCGCGGCCGACACGCTCGCCGAGCTGGGCGCCCGCGTGGTCGTCGTCGACGCCGGGGCCGGGGAGCGGCAGCGGCGCAGCGCCGAGACCCTCGGGCTGGTCGGCGTGGACGACGTCCGGCTGGGGGCCGAGCATGCCGAGTCGCTGCCGCTGGTCGACGGCGCGGCCCCCGACGTGCTGGTCACCTCGCCGGGCTGGCGCCCCGACTCGACGCTGATCGTCCAGGCCGCCGAGCACGGCGTGCCGGTCTGGTCGGAAGTCGAGCTGGCCTGGCGACTGGGCCCGCGCCCCGGGGCGAAGGACCCCGACTGGCTGGTCCTCACCGGCACCAACGGCAAGACCACCACGGTGCGGCTGCTCGAGTCGATGCTCGTCGCCGACGGGCTCCGAGCTGTGGCCTGCGGCAACGTGGGCATGCCGGTGCTCGACGCGATCCGCGACCCGGAGGGCTACGACGCGCTGGCCGTGGAGCTCTCCAGCTTCCAGCTGCACTACACCGAGCTCCTCGACCCGGTCGCCTCGGCGGTGCTGAACGTCGCCGAGGACCATGTCGACTGGCATGGCAGCTTCGCCGCCTACTGCCGGGACAAGGCGCGCATCTTCGAGAACACCCGGGTCGCCTGCGTCTACAACGCCGATTCGCCGCTCACCGAGCGGATGGTCGCCGAGGCCGATGTGCAGGAGGGCTGTCGGGCGATCGGCTTCACCACCGATGCGCCGGGCCCGTCGATGGTCGGCGTCGTCGACGACGTGCTGGCCGACCGCGCGTATCTGGTCGGACGCCGCAGCCGGGCCCTGGAGCTGGGGCTGCTCTCGGACTTCGGACCGATGGCCCCGCAGCATCTGGTGGCCAATGCGCTGGCGGCCGCGGCGCTGGCCCGCGCCGCCGGCGTCGCCCCGGAGGCGGTGCAGGCGGGCATCCGCACCCACGAGCCCGGCGAACACCGCATCCAGCCGGTGGCCCAGTCCGGCGACGTGCTCTGGGTCAATGACACGAAGGCGACCAACCCGCACGCCGCGACAGCCTCGCTGACCAGCTTCTCCGACGTCGTCTGGATCGCCGGCGGCCTGCCCAAGGGCGTCGACTACGACGAGCTCGTCGCCGCCGCCGCGCCCCGACTGCGTCACGTGGTGCTGCTGGGCACCGACTCCTCCCAGCTGAGATCCAGCCTTCAGCGACACGCGCCGGGCGTCTCGGTGGTCGGCGGAGGCGTGCGAGATGATGACGACGAGGGGCGGCCCGACCGCTCGACGGCCTCGCTGGAGCGTCGTCTCGCCGACGCCGACGGGCGGGAGGCCATGCGGGCCGCCGTCGAGGAGGCGTCCCGCGTCGCCGAACCGGGGCAGACGGTCCTGATGGCCCCCGCCGCCGCCTCGATGGACCAGTTCACCTCCTACGCGACCCGCGGCGAGGCGTTCATCGAGGCCGTGGCGGAGCTGATGGACCGGCTGGGCCATCGGCGGCCCGCGGACGCCGAGACGACGGGCCCGGGCACGACGCCCGAAGCCTGACGACGGCGTCTCGGCGCCGGTGATGCGGCGTCGGCGCGCCGCTCCGGGACCCGGAGACGGCCCGTCGCAGGGCTCCGCCCAGAGACGGAGCCGCAGATGCTCGAGCAGGAGGACGGAATGGACCGACGGCGACCTCGCGTGCCGTCCTCGCCGCGCCCGCGTGCTGAAGGGCAGGAGGAGGGGCGCGGCGGCTCCGCGACCCGCGAGGGCGCCGACGCGCCGGTCGTGGACGCGGTCGGCCCGGCCGCCGAGAGCTCCGCCGACGCCGCGGCCCATGGGTCCGGCGAGGAGGTCGTCGCCGAGGAGATCGTCACCGAGGAGATCGCCGCCGACCGGCGGCGCAGCCTCCGACCGGTCGACGACGCGGACGACGCGGACGACGCGGACGACGCCGCCGTCGACGCGGACGACGCCGCCGTCGACGCCGGTGAGGCCGGTGACGCCGCCGGCGAGGACGTCGAGGACTCCCGGGAGCGGCCCGCGACGTCCGGGCCGGCCTGGCGGGAGCAGCGCCGTCGGCGCCGCCGCGAGCGGGTCCGATCCTTCTGGCGATTCATGGAGGTCGGCAACACGCACAGCACCTTCTGGATGCTGCTGGGGTCCGCCCTGGCGCTGACCGCCGTCGGACTGATCATGGTGCTCTCCTCCTCGGCGGTGGAGACGCTCGGCAGCTCCGGCGGGGCCTACGGCCTCTTCCTCCGTCAGGCGACCTGGGCCGGGGTCGGCCTCGTGGGCATGTTCGCGGCCATGCTGGCCCCGCGCGGCTGGCTCGACCGGCTCGCTTGGCCGGCGCTGCTGCTGGCCCTGCTGCTGCTGGCCCTGGTGCTCACCCCGCTGGGCTACGGCGTCAACGGCAACCGCAACTGGCTGCGGCTGGGACCGATCACCGGGCAGCCCGCAGAGCTGGCCAAGCTGGCGATGGCGGTCTGGTCCGGCTCCGTGCTGGCCCGCAAGGGCGATCTCGTCCGGCACTTCCAGCACGCGCTGGTGCCGGTGGTGCTGCCCGGCGGCCTCGTCGTGCTGGCGCTGGTCATGGCCGGCAAGGACCTCGGCACGGCGCTCGTCTTCGGCGTGCTCATCGCCGCGGTGCTGTTCACCGCGGGCACCCGGATGCGCTGGTTCGTCATCTCCGGGGCGCTGGGCGTGAGCGCGGCGGTGGGGCTGACCCTGGTCAGCGTCACCCGCATGCAGCGCGTGCAGGTATGGCTGGGCATGGAGGGCGCCTGCGAGGGCGTCCGAGACCCCTGCTTCCAGCCGATGCACGGCATCTATGCGCTGGCCTCCGGCGGCTGGTGGGGCGTCGGCCTCGGCCAGTCCCGGCAGAAGTGGAACTATCTGCCGGAGGCGGAGAACGACTTCATCTTCACCATCCTCGGCGAGGAGCTGGGTCTGCTCGGCGCGCTGACGGTGCTCGCGCTCTTCGCCATGCTGGTGCTGGGGATGTTCCGCGTCGCGTCGCGGGCCCGCTCGCCCTTCGTGCGGATCACCACAGTCGGCATCATGGCCTGGATCATCGGCCAGACCGTCATCAACCTGGCGATGGTCACCGGGCTGCTGCCGGTCATCGGCATCCCCCTGCCGTTCATCTCCTACGGCGGCTCGGCGCTGACGGCGACGCTGCTGGCCGTCGGCGTGGTGCTGAACTTCGCCCGCGAGCAGCGCCGCGACCTGCGTCCGGAGGAGGCCGCCCCGGTCGCCGATGCGAGGGGCGACGGCGAGCCCGGCGGCGCGGCCGACGGGCCGCACGCCCGATCCGGCCGCGGAGACTCTACAGTGGATTCCGCCTCCGGATCGCGGCGCGGCGCGAGCCGCGGGAGGGCGAGCCGGACCCCGCGCGTGACCACGGACCCGACCACGAGGAAGCAGGACCCCACAGCATGAGCAGCCAGGGATCGGCATCGCCGGCGACGCACGGTGCTCCGGACGCGGCTCCGGACGTCTCGGTGGTGCTCGCCGGGGGCGGCACCGCCGGGCACGTCAGCCCGATGATCGCGATCGCCCGCGCCGTCGAGCGTCTGATGCCGCAGGCGCGGGTGAGCATGATCGGCACCGAGGTCGGCCTGGAGACCCGCCTGGTGCCGGAGGCCGGCTACGCGCTGGACACGGTGGAGAAGGTGCCCATGCCGCGCCGACCCTCGCGGGACCTGCTCAGCGTGCCCGCGCGACTGCGGCGCGCGGTGGCCGGGGCCGCCGAGATCCTGCGCCGGCGCGAGGCCGACGTGGTCGTCGGCGTCGGCGGCTATGTCTGCACGCCGGTCTATCTGGCCGCTCGCCGGCTGGGCGTGCCGATCGTCGTCCACGAGGCCAACGCCCGGCCCGGCCTGGCGAACCGCCTCGGCGCCCGCTTCGCCGCCCATGTCGGCACCGCCTTCGAGGGCACGCCGCTGAAGCGGGCCGAATGGGTGGGCATGCCGATGTCTCGGCAGATCTCGCAGCTCGACCGCGACGCCGCGCGGGCCTCCGCCCGGGAGCAGCTCGGACTGGACCCCGAGCGGACCACGCTGGTCGTCACCGGAGGCTCCTCCGGGGCGCTCTCGCTGAACAGCGCCGTCGCCTCGGCGGTGGACGACCTGCTGTCCGGCGGAGCACAGGTGCTGCACCTCACCGGACGGGACAAAGCCGTCACCGTCGCCGACGCCGGCTCCGCGACCGGGTCGGAGACCGGCGCAGACCCGTCCGACGGCCCGTCCGACGCCGACGCGCCGCTGAGCCGCCCCGGGTACCACCAGCGCGAGTACCTGGACGGCATGGAACTGGCCTATGCGGCCGCCGACCTGATCATCGCCCGCTCCGGGGCCGCCACGGTCTGCGAGGTCGCCGCGGTGACGCTGCCGGCGGTCTTCGTGCCGCTGCCGGTGGGCAACGGAGAGCAGGAGCTCAACGCCCGCGAGCTCGTCGACGCCGGCGGCGCGCTGCTGGTCAAGGACGAGCACTTCACCCGCGCCTGGATCCGACGCAACGTGGTCCCGCTGCTCGAGGACCCGCGGATGCTGCTGACCATGCGGGACCATGCCGCCGAGCGCGGCATCGCCGACGCCGACGAGCGGGTGGCGTCCGCGGCGCTGACCGCCGCCGGCGTGCCCGAGGACCGACTGCCGGCCGACGAGGCCCGGTGAGAGCGGCTCCGTGCACGGAGCCCCGCGAGAGAGGACGTTGCCATGACTGAAGCCGCCGCCGCTCCGCCGCGCCCGGAGGACCTGGGCCGGGTGCATCTGCTGGGGCTCGCCGGAGTCGGCGTCTCCGCCGTCGCGCGGCTGCTGCAGGCCGACGACGTGCCGATCTCGGGCACCGACGGCAAGGAGCTGCCGGTCCTCGACGAGTTCCGCGCGGCCGGCGTGCCCGTCCGGGTGGGCTACCGCGCCGAGAACCTCGACTCGGTGGAGGAGGAGGCCGGTGCGCCCATCAGCACCGTCATCGCCTCCTCGGTCGCCGCCGAGGGCAATCCCGAGCATGACGAGGCGCGTCGCCGCGGGCTGCCGATCCTGCACCGCTCGCAGGGGCTGGCCGCCGTGATGGCCGGTCGGCGCGGCATCGCAGTGGCCGGCACGCACGGCAAGACCACCACCTCCTCGATGGCCACCGTCCTGCTCGAGCGTGCCGGCCGGTCGCCGAGCTTCGCCGTCGGGGCGACGGTCGCCGGCCTCGGGGTCAACGCCGCCGCCGGGGACGGGGACTGGTTCGTCGCCGAGGCCGACGAGTCCGACGGGTCGCTGCTGAACTACCGCCCCGAGGTGGCGGTGATCACCAACGTCGAGGCGGATCATCTGGACCACCACGGCACTGCAGAGGCCGTCCATCGGATCTTCGTGGAGTTCACCCGGCGCATCGTCGACGGCGGCCTGCTGGTGCTCTGCCTGGACGATCCGGGGGCAGTGGCGCTGCTCGACGACGTCGCCGAGGAGCTCGCGGCCCGCGACGTCGAGGTGCTGACCTACGGGTTCTCCGCCGACGCCCGGCTGCGGCTGCGGGAGCACCGCGACGCCCCCGCCGGGACGCTCGGCCAGCAGATGCTGCTCGGCGGGCCGCCCGCCGAGGACCCCGAGCGCACCGGGGAGGAGCCCGGACCCGACGAGGAGGCGCTGCTGCGGCTGACGGTGCCCGGTCGGCACAACGCCCTCAACGCCGCGGCCGCCGCGGCCGTCGGACTGCGGGCCGGGGTGCCGCTGGCCGAGGCCGTCGAGGCGCTCGGCCAGTTCCAGGGCGCCTCGCGGCGCTTCGACTTCCGCGGCGAGGTCGACGGCGTGTCCGTCTACGACGACTACGCCCACCATCCGACGGAGGTGGCCGCGGTGCTCGCCGCCGCTCGCGCCGCGGCGGGCCAGGAGCATGCGGTCCACGTGGTCTTCCAGCCGCATCTGTACAGCCGCACCCAGCTCTTCGCCGCCGAGTTCGCCGAGGCGCTCGCCGCGGCCGACACCGTCGCGCTGCTGGACGTCTATCCGGCTCGCGAGGAGCCGATCGCGGGCGTGACCTCGGAACTGATCGCCGAGCCGCTCTTCGCCCGGCCGACGCCGCCGTCGGGCGGGGTCCGCTCCCGGGAGGGCGCCGTCGCGGCGACGGTCGCGGCGGCCGCGTCCGGGGACCTGGTGCTGACCCTGGGCGCCGGCGACGTGACCGCCCTGGGCGCGGACCTGGTCGAAGCGCTGGAGCGTCGCGGACGATGAGCCCCCGACCGCCGCGCAGGCCGCGCAGCACCGGCCCGACGCGCGGGGGCCGGAGCGCCGAGGAGGACGCCCCGCGCCGCCCGGCGGCGGATGCGCCCGTTCCCCGGCCGGACCGGGACGTCGAGGCGTCCGGCGACCGGACCGTCGACGACATGACGGGCGGGGACGCCGCAGACGCCGGGCACGCCGGGGACGCGGGGCACGACGCCGCTGACACCGTGGTCCCGCTGACCCGCGACGTCCCGATCGTGGCCGGTCGTCCGAGGACCGCCGGAGCGTGGACGGGGGAGGGATCCTCCCGCCCCGCGGAGAAGGACCCGGAGACGGGCGACGCCGCAGAGCCGCCCGCCGAGCCGCTCGCCGAGCTCCCCGGGGCGGAGGCCGGCGAGGAGCCTGACGAGGAGCCCGACGAGGAGCCCGACGGCGGCTCCGACGAGGCCGCCGACCTGCTGGCCTTCCCGGAGCCGGAGGTGGTCGTCCATCGCCGCCGTCGGCGTCGCGGGGTGCTGCTGGTCCTCGCCGGGCTGGCGGCGCTGGTCGTCGTCGTGCTGGTGCTGGTCTTCTCCCCCCTGCTGACCGTGAGACACGTGCAGGTCGAGGGCAACGACCTGCTCACCGACGCCCGGGCCGAGGAGCTGCTGCAGCCGGTCCTGGGGCGGCCGATGCCCCAGGTCGGAGACGGCCGGGTGGAGGATCTGCTGGACGAGGAGGCGGTCGTCGCCGACATCGTCGTCCAGGGCGAGCTGCCCGACACCCTCCGGGTCGAGGTCACCGAGCACCCGCCGGTGGCCCGGGTCCATCGTGAGGGGCAGGTGGAGTACTACACCGCCGACGGCGAGGTCATCCGCAGCTGGCCGGAGAGCGAGGCGCCGGCGGAGGACGAGTACGCGACTCCGGAGATCTCCAGCGACGCCGCGCTCGATCATCGGGCGGTCTTCGAGGCGATCGTCGGGGTCCTGGGCGAGCTGCCCGGTGCGGCGCGCGAGAGCATGCAGTCCGCCACCGCCGAGTCGGTCGACTCGGTGCGGCTGCGTCTCGACGACGGTCGCACGGTCGTCTGGGGCGGCGAGGACCGCGGAGGGCAGAAGGCCACGGTGCTGGCCGGGCTGCTGGAGTCCGACGCCGAGGAGTTCACGGAGGTCGACACGATCGACATCTCCGACCCCGAGGCCCCGGTGACCCGGTGACACCCGCGACACCCGTGACACGGTGAGCCCTGCCGCGGACGGTCCCGAGCCCGCTCCGCGGCTCCGGATCCCTCGCGGAGACTGTGCTCGGATTCCGTCGGGTGTCCGCCGGGATCTCGCCGGGGAGCTGCCCGGGGAGCTGCCCGGGGATCTGCACGGAACCGGTGCGGAGCCCGCCGGGAGCGCGATCGGCCGGGGACTCGCCCCGCGGGGGTGGGGGATGCGGCTCCTCCGCGCCGGTATCGTGGGCGGAGACGAGGAACCTTCGACCCAGGTCGACCCTTCGGGGCAGACCTAAGGTTCAAGTGCAACGTCAACGTTGCCGAGGGTCTGTGACCACCACAAGAATGTCATGCAGTACGGAGGCTCCCGTCGTGGAGGGCGAGCCGCTGCGACGTCGGAGAGCATCCCGGGCCGGTCCGGTGTGACCGCGAACCATACCGGCCCGGCCGGATGCCGACGACGGGTCAGCTGGAGTCTCCGTCCCCGACGAGGGGACGGAGGCTCCGCCGATTGACAGTGAGGAGTCGCGCCGCGGTCGCCGAGCGGCGGGAGCCTCCGTACTCTTCGACGTGAGAGACGAGCAAGGGACACACAACGTGGCAACACCGAACAACTACCTGGCCGTGATCAAGGTCGTCGGCATCGGTGGCGGCGGCGTGAACGCCGTCAACCGCATGATCGAGGTCGGTCTGCGTGGCGTGGAGTTCATCGCCATCAACACCGATGCTCAGGCCCTGCTGATGAGCGACGCCGACGTCAAGCTCGACGTCGGCCGCGAACTGACCCGCGGGCTCGGCGCCGGCGCCAACCCCGAGGTCGGCCGGGAGGCCGCCGAGGACCACGCCGAGGAGATCGAGGAGGTCATCCGCGGCGCGGACATGGTCTTCGTCACGGCCGGCGAGGGCGGTGGCACCGGAACCGGCGGCGCGCCCGTGGTGGCGCGGATCGCCCGGTCGCTCGGCGCCCTGACCATCGGTGTGGTGACCCGTCCCTTCACCTTCGAGGGCCGCCGCCGCGCGACCTCCGCCGAGGACGGCATCGAGGCGCTGCGCGACGAGGTCGACACTCTCATCGTCATCCCCAACGACCGGCTGCTGTCCATCTCGGACAAGAACGTCTCCGTGCTCGACGCGTTCCGCTCCGCCGACCAGGTGCTGCTCTCCGGTGTCCAGGGCATCACCGACCTGATCACCACGCCGGGCCTGATCAACCTGGACTTCGCCGACGTGAAGTCGGTGATGCAGGGGGCGGGCTCGGCGCTGATGGGCATCGGATCGGCGAACGGCGAGGACCGGGCGGTCAAGGCCGCCGAGCTGGCCATCGCCTCGCCGCTGCTCGAGGCCTCCATCGACGGCGCCCACGGCGTGCTGCTGTCCATCCAGGGCGGCTCGGACCTCGGCCTCTTCGAGATCAACGAGGCCGCCCGTCTGGTGCAGGAGGTCGCTCACCCGGAGGCCAACATCATCTTCGGCGCGGTCATCGACGACGCGCTGGGCGACGAGGCTCGGGTGACGGTGATCGCCGCCGGCTTCGACCAGGTCGACGCGACGTCGCAGCCGATGGCGCAGAACGCCGGGCAGCAGCAGCCCGGCTCGGGCGCCGGCCAGGGCTCGCCGTCGGCGCCGACCCAGCAGCCGCCGCGTCAGCAGACCGGCCAGCGGTCCGCCCCGCAGCAGGGCGTGCCGGGCACGGTCCCGGTCCAGTCCGCCGCTCCGCAGCAGGTGCCGGGCACGGTGCCGATCCAGCAGTCCGGCGGAGCGGCTCCCGCGGCCGGTTCGGCCGACGAGCAGGACACGGCGCCGCAGCAGCGGCAGGCCCGGCAGGAGCAGCAGGACATCCCCGACATCGTCGAGTCCGACTACACCGGCGGACGCAACGACGACCTGGATGTGCCGGACTTCCTCAAGTGACCGGACGTCCGCGGCCCGCGGCCGAGGACCCGCGAGGGGCGAGGGCCGCATGACCAGGCGTCCAGCAGGCGACGCGGACGCCGGCTTCTGGTGGCATCACGCCGCCGGGGCCGGCGTCCGCGTCGCCTTCACGTCGTCGGAGACGGGGAACCTGGCGCTGCACGTCGGGGACGCCGCGGAGCAGGACGACGACGGCCCGGCGCGTCGTGAGGTGCTCGCCCGGCGTCGCATGCTGGAGCGCCGTATGGGCGTCGCCGCCGGGCGGCTGCGCTTCCTCGAGCAGATCCACTCCGCGGAGGTCCGCGACGCCGACGCGTCGGGCCCTGCGGATGGGGCGGCGCCCGTGGGCGACGCGTGGGTCTCGCCGGACGGCTCCCATCCGCTGGCGATCATGGTCGCCGACTGTCTGCCGGTGCTGCTGGTCGGTGCGCGCGGCGACGGCCGCGCGGTCACCGGCGCCGCCCACGCGGGCCGTCCGGGTCTGCTCGCCGGCGTGCTGGAGCGGACGGTGGAACGGATGCGCGACCACGGCGCCCAGCAGGTGCGTGCGTGGATCGGGCCCGGCGCCTGCGGCCGCTGCTACGAAGTCCCGGAGTCCATGCACGCCGACCTGACCGCCCGGCGCCCGGCGCTGTCCTCGCGCACCCGGGTCGGCACGCCCGCCCTGGACCTGCGGGCCGAGGCGCAGACGGTGCTGGTCGATCACGGCGTCTCGGTGGCCGAGCTGTCCGGCTGCACGATCGAGGACCGCACGCTGTTCTCCCACCGGCGGGAGCCGGGCCGCGGCCGTTTCGTCGGCGTCGTCTGGCGTCCGGAGGGCGAGGCCCCCGGGAGCGCCGCCGATGCCCCGCGATAGGGTGGGGTCGATGGACACCACGCCGATCGACGATGCCGACCTGCGCCGCGCCCGCGACGAGGACGCCGATCCGCGGACCCGGGAGATCGCCGCAGGGCTGCTCGCGGTCCGGGAGCGGATCGCCGAGGCGGCGGCCTCCTGCGGCCGCGCCGACGTCCCCGCGCTGATCGTGGTCACCAAGACCTTCCCCGCCGAGGACGTCGTGCGGCTGCACGACCTGGGCGTGCGCGACGTGGGGGAGAACAAGCACCAGGAGGCCTCGGCCAAGGCCGCCGCAGTGGAGCAGGAGCTCGCCCGGCGCGCCGGCCGGGACCCGCAGGAGGCTGCGGCCGACGGCTCGTCGATGCGCTGGCACTTCGTCGGACAGCTGCAGTCGAACAAGGCGGGCTCGGCGGCCGGCTACGCCGCAGCGGTGCACTCGCTCGACCGCGGTTCGCTGCTGACGGCGCTGGCCCGCGCCGCCGGCGATCGGCGTCAGCCCCTGGACTGCCTGGTCCAGGTGGACCTGCGCCGGGAGATCCCGGCCGACTCCCGCGGCGGCGCCGCCCCGGAGGCGGTGCCCGATCTCGCCGACCGCCTCGCCGCCTCCGAGGGGCTGCGGCTCGCCGGGCTGATGGCCGTCGCCCCGCTGGACGAGGAGCCCGCCGAGGCGTTCGCCCGACTGGCCGAGATCTCCCGGGCGCTGCGCGAGGACCACCCGGAGGCGCGGATGATCTCGGCGGGGATGAGCGCCGATCTGGAGGCCGCCGTCGCCGCAGGCGCGACACACCTGCGCGTCGGACGCGATGTCCTCGGGAAGCGCGGAACGGGCCGGTAGTCTCGGGTCCGCGGAGAGACATCGTCCGGGACCGTGCCCGTGACATGGCCCGAGACAGATCCCAGACACGCCCCGAACCTCAGCGCAGGTTCAGTTCTTCCCTCAGGAGAGACCTCATGGCCGGAGCATTCAAGAAGACCATGATCTACCTCGGTCTGGCCGACGGCGAGGAGTACGACGAAGACTTCGGCGCGCAGCAGGGCGCCGGGACACCGGCCGCGAGCCGGGAGTCCCCCGCGGCGAGCTCCTCCCGGCCGGCGCCGACGGAGTCGTCGCGCGTCGCCGGCGACCGGGGCGCCGCTCGTCCGACGGCGGACGCCGCGGCGGGCTCCTCGGTCCGCGCGGGCTCCTCCGGCGACGGCTCGGAGGTCGTCGAGCTGGGGGCCGCCGGGCAGTCCCCGGTGCGCGGGTCCTCGTCCGTCGGCGAGCACAACAGCTCGTCGCTGGCCGTCGACCCGGAATACCGGGCCCCGGTCACCCCGATCAAGCGTGCCCCCTCCTCCCGCGACGAGAGTTCCTCCATGCGCCGTATCACCACTGTCCACCCGCGCTCCTACAACGATGCTAAGGTCATCGGTGAGTCCTTCCGCGACGACGTCCCGGTGATCATGAACGTCACCGAGATGGGGGAGGCCGAGGCCAAGCGTCTCGTCGACTTCTCCGCGGGCCTGGTCTTCGGTCTGGGGGGGTCGGATCGAGCGCGTGACGAACAAGGTCTTCCTGCTGACCCCGAAGAACGTCGAAGTCGTCGCCGACGAGCGCGGCGCCGTGGAGCCGGACTCCTCGGCCCAGTTCTTCAACCAGAGCTGATCCGTCGCGGCGCGACGCCCTCGCGCCGTCTCGTCCGATCCGACCGCACCCTCCGGAGGAACCTGTCCCGCCGTGGATCTCATCGCCGCCCCGATCTACCTGCTGCTGACCGTGTACCAGCTGGCTCTGGTGATCCGGATCATCTTCGACATCACCCAGCAGTACGCCCGCCAGTGGCGCCCGAGGGGAGCGGCGCTGGCGCTGGCGATGGGCGTCTACGCGCTCACCGACCCGCCCATCCGCTGGATCCAGTCCAAGGTGCCGCCGCTGAACCTCGGCGGCATCTCGCTGGACATGGGGTTCATCATCGTCTTCCTCGCCGTGGTCATCGCCAAGGTCGTCGTCCAGGCGATCGGCTGACCGGCCGTCGCGACGGCGAGCGACGGCCGGCCCGGACCGCGACCCGGCCATCAGGGTTATCAGGTTGTGACTCGCTGTGAAGCCTGACTTGAAGGTACCGGTCGTCGTGGTCGGCACCACCGGGGTATCGTATCCGGTGACCACTGGACGATCTTCGGAGACGGCCCGCTCGCGCTCCGTCTCGCCGACAGCTTCTCGATGAGGTGACACCGCATGGCTCTGACTCCCGACGATCTCCTGAACAAGGAGTTTCCGGAGACCAAGTTCCGCCCCGGATACGACAAAGACGAGGTCGACGACTTCCTCGACGAGGTCGTCGTCGAGTGGCGACGGCTGGTCCAGGAGAACGAGGACCTCAAGGCCCAGGTCTCGACGCTCGAGGAGCAGCTGGAGGAGAATCCCGCCGACCTCGAGCCCGACGACCTCAAGGACGCCGGACTGTCCGGCTACGCGGGCACCGACGCCGAGGTCACCGGGACCTTCGACCCGGTCGGGACCGAGGATCCCACGGACGGCGGCACCGTGCAGGCCGGAGCGGCCGTGACGGCCTACCCGGAGTACGAACTGGGCCACCGGCCGGCCCAGACCCGCCGCGAGGCCGCCGCGCAGCCGCAGACCGCCGAGACGCCGGGGACCTCCGCCCAGCCGGCCGAAGGGTCGCAGACCGGGCAGACCGGGCAGACCGGGCAGAGCGCCGCCGGCTCGGACGGCACCGACGCCGGGGACGTCGCGAGCACCGCCACCGGCGTGCTGGCCATGGCTCAGAAGCTGCACGACCAGTACGTCAGCGAGGGCGAGGAGACCCGCGCGAAGTACATCGCCGAGGGGGAGCGGACCCGGGCGCAGTACATCGCCGAGGGCGAGAAGACCCGCGACGAGTACGTCTCCGAGGGGGAGCGGACCCGGGCGCAGTACATCGCCGAGGGCGAGAAGACCCGCGACGAGTTCATCGCCGAGGGCGAGAAGACCCGGGCGGAGCACATCGCCGAAGGTGAGCGGAAGCGCACCGAGATCGTCACCGAGGCCGAGACGCGGGCGGAGAACATGATCGAGGAGGCCGAACTGACCTCCTCGCGCACGCTCTCGGCGCTGGAGCGCAAGAAGACCGACCTGGAGACGAAGGTCAGCGAGCTGACGAGCTTCGAGCGCGATTACCGCGCCCGGCTCAAGGACTACATCGAGGGGCAGCTGGCCCAGCTCAACAGCCGCGGCTCCATCGAGAAGGAAGCCAGCGGCGCCGAGGTCTGAGCCGCGGGCGGAGCCGGTGCCCGGGAGGACTGATCTCCCGGGCGCCGTCGTGCCATCCCGGACGTCCACGCGGCGTCCCGCGCCGTCCCGCGCCGTGGGACGGCGCAGAACAGCAGAGGAGAGCAGGACGCCTGTGAGCGAGACGCGCCCGTCGCCGAGCCCCGCACGCCGCACGGCGATCCTGGTCGCGGCGGCGGTCGCCGTCGTCGCCTGGGGGCTGGACCAGCTGACCAAGTGGTGGGTCGTCTCCACGCTGAGCCTCGGCGAGGAGATCGCGGTCCTGCCGCCGGTGCTCTCCTGGAGGTTCCATCTCAACCCTGGAGCGGCGTTCTCGCTGGGCACCGACCACACCTGGCTGTTCACCCTGATCATGGTGGTCGTGCTGACCGTGGTCGTCGTCCGGTCCCGCCGGCTGGGCGGGTCCTGGCTCTGGACGCTCGGGCTGGGCGGCCTCGCCGGGGGCATCGCCGGCAACCTGACCGACCGGCTGTTCCGCCCGCCCTCCTTCGGCGAGGGCGAGGTCGTCGACTTCATCGCGGTGCCGCACTTCGCGATCTTCAACATCGCCGACTCGTTCATCGTCTGCTCGATGATCGGCATCTGCGCGATGCTGGTCTTCGGCCTGGAGATGGACGGTCGCCGCACCCGCGGCGACGAGGAGGACTGAGTCCCACGAACCCCGAGTCGCAGAACCCCGAGTCGGAGAACGTCGAGTCGTCGAACCCCGAGCCCGAGCGCCTGACGGTCCCCGAGGCGCTCGACGGGCGGCGCGCCGATCAGGTGATCGCCTCCTGCTGCGGGCTGTCCCGCACCGAGGCCGCCGAGCATCTGGCCGCCGGCGCCGTCGTCCATGCCGCCGGCCGGTCGGCCGGCCGAGTGGTGAAGAAGTCCGAGAAGCTGACCGCCGGGACGGAGCTCGACGTCGACCCGCCGGCTGCCCGCGATCCGCTCGAGGTGAGGGTCGAACCTGTGGAGAACCTGCGCATCCTGCATCAGGACGACGACATCGTCGTCGTCGACAAGCCCGTCGGCGTCGCCGCCCATCCCTCTCCGGGCTGGACCGGTCCGACGGTGATCGGCGGGCTGCTCGCCGCCGGGGTGCCGATCTCGACCTCCGGAGCCCAGGAGCGCCGCGGCATCGTCCACCGGCTCGACGTCGGCACCTCCGGAGTGATGGTGGTGGCGAAGAACGAGCAGGCCTACAGCGTGCTCAAGGACGCCTTCCGGCGCCGCACGCCGACGAAGATCTACCGGGCCCTGGTCCAGGGGCTCCCGGACCCGATCGACGGGACCATCGACGCCCCCATCGGCCGCCATCCCGGCCACGAGTGGCGCTTCGCCGTCGTCGAGGACGGCCGGGCCTCGCGCACCCACTACACGTTGCTGGAGGCCTACGGCCGGGCGAGCCTGATGCGGGTGCAGCTGGAGACCGGCCGCACCCATCAGATCCGCGTGCACTTCTCCGCCCTCGGCCATCCCTGTGCCGGGGACCTGACCTACGGCGCCGATCCGGGACTGGCCGCCGAGCTGGGGCTGACCCGCCAGTGGCTGCATGCCGCCGAGCTCGGACTGGCCCATCCGCGCACCGGCGAGCAGGTGACCTTCACCTCCGCGCACCCCGATGACCTGGCCACCGCCCTGTCGATCCTGGAGAATGGATGACCATGGCCTCCACTGCAGACTTCGTCCACCTGCACAACCACACCGAGTACTCGATGCTCGACGGAGCGGCCAAGATCGGCGAGCTCTTCGAGGAGACGCGCCGACTCGGGATGTCCTCGGTGGCCACCACCGACCACGGGTTCCTCTTCGGCGCCTACGAGTTCTGGAAGACCGCCCAGAAGCACGATGTGAAGCCCATCGTGGGGCTGGAGGCCTACCTCAGCCCGGGCACCCACCGCTCGGACCGCCGGCGTGTGAAGTGGGGCGAGGGCATCAAGGGGGAGAAGGACGTCGCCGGCGGCGGCGCCTACACCCACATGACCATGTGGGCGGAGAACACCGCCGGGATGCACAACCTCTTCCGGATGGGCTCGCTGGCCTCCATCGAGGGCTTCTTCTACAAGCCGCGCATGGACCGCGAGCTGCTGCAGAACTACGCCGACGGGATCATCGCCACCACCGGCTGCCCCTCCGGCGAGATCCAGACCCGGCTGCACCTCGGCCAGTACGAGGAGGCGAAGAAGGCCGCCGGAGAGTTCCAGGACATCTTCGGCCGGGAGAACTTCTTCTGCGAGCTGATGGACCACGGCCTGGACATCGAGCGCCGGGTCAAGAGCGATCTGCTCAAGCTGGCCAAGGAGCTCAACCTGCCGCTGGTCGCCACCAACGACCTGCACTACACGCATAAGCACGACCACAACGCCCACGGCGCGCTGCTGTGCGTGCAGTCCAACTCCACCCTCGACGATCCGAACCGCTTCAAGTTCGACGCCGAGGAGTTCTACCTGAAGTCGCCGGCGGAGATGCGCGAGCTCTTCCGCGACTTCCCCGAGGCCTGCGACAACACGCTGGCCATCGCCGAGCGCTGCCACGTCGAGTTCGACGAGTCGGCCTCCTACATGCCGAACTTCCCGGTGCCCGAGGGCGAGACCGAGGAGTCCTGGTTCATCAGGGAGGTCGAGCGCGGGCTGGCCTACCGCTTCCCGAACGGCGTGCCCGACGACGTGCGCGAGCAGGCCAAGTACGAGATCGGGATCATCACCCAGATGGGCTTCCCGGGCTACTTCCTGGTCGTCGCCGACTTCATCACCTGGGCCAAGGAGAACGGCATCCGCGTCGGCCCCGGTCGCGGCTCCGGCGCCGGCTCGATGGTCGCCTACGCCATGCGCATCACCGACCTCAACCCGCTGCAGCATGGGCTGTTCTTCGAGCGCTTCCTCAACCCCGACCGCGTCTCGATGCCCGACTTCGACGTCGACTTCGACGACCGGCGGCGCTCCGAGGTCATCCAGTACGTCGTCAACAAGTACGGCGACGAGCGCGTGGCGATGATCGTCACCTACGGCACCATCAAGTCCAAGCAGGCGCTGAAGGACTCCGCGCGGGTGATGGGCGAGCCCTTCTCCACCGGCGAGCGGCTCACCAAGGCCATGCCGCCGGATGCGCAGGGCAAGCCCACGCCGCTGGCCGAGATCTACGACGAGCAGTCCTCGCGCTATGCCGAGGCGGTCGACATGCGCGAGACGCTGGAGGCGGATCCGCGGCTGAAGGAGATCTTCGACCTGGCCACCGGCATCGAGGGGCTGAAGCGCCAGTGGGGCGTCCACGCCGCCGGCGTCATCATGTCCTCGGACCCGCTGCTGGACATCATCCCGCTGATGAAGCGCGAGCAGGACGGCCAGATCATCACGCAGTTCGACTATCCGACCTGCGAGACCCTGGGCCTGATCAAGATGGACTTCCTGGGGCTGCGGAACCTGACGATCATCTCCGACGCGCTGGAGAACGTCCGGCAGAACCGCGACGTCGAGCTGGACCTGGAGACCCTGCACCTGGAGGACCGGCCCTCCTACGAGCTGCTGGCCAAGGGAGACACGCTCGGCGTCTTCCAGCTCGACGGCGGGCCGATGCGCCAGCTGCTGCGCCAGATGCGCCCCGACAACTTCGAGGACATCTCCGCGACCATCGCGCTGTACCGCCCCGGCCCGATGGGTGCGAACTCGCACATCAACTACGCGCTGCGGAAGAACGGCCAGCAGGAGGTCACGCCGATCCACCCGGAGCTCGAGGAGCCGCTGAAGGACATCCTCGACACCACATACGGCCTGATCGTCTACCAGGAGCAGGTCATGGCCATCGCCCAGCGGGTGGCCGGGTACACGCTGGGCCAGGCGGACATCCTGCGCCGCGCGATGGGCAAGAAGAAGAAGGAGGAGCTGGACAAGCAGTACGTCGGCTTCCACCAGGGCATGCTGGACAACGGCTTCTCCGAGGAGGCCGTCCAGGCGCTCTGGGACATCCTGCTGCCCTTCTCCGAGTACGCCTTCAACAAGGCCCATTCGGCCGCCTACGGGCTGGTCGCCTACTGGACCGCCTACCTGAAGGCCAACTACCCGGCCGAGTACATGGCCGCGCTGCTGACCTCGGTGGGGGAGAACCGCGACAAGCTCGCGCTCTATCTCAACGAGTGCCGCCACATGGGCATCACCGTCACCCCGCCGAGCGTCAACGAGTCCACGCAGAACTTCACCCCGGTCGGCGACGACATGATCCGCTTCGGCATGGGGGCGGTGCGCAACGTCGGCTCCAACGTCGTCGCCGGGCTGGTCGAGGCGCGCCGGGAGAAGGGCGCCTTCGAATCCTTCTCCGACTTCCTGAAGAAGGTCCCGCCGCATGTCTGCGCCAAGCGGGCGGTGGAGTCGATGATCAAGGCCGGCTCCTTCGACGACCTGGGCTACACACGGAGGGCGCTGGTCTCGGTCCACGAGCAGGCCGTCGAGCAGGCGGTGAAGCAGAAGAAGGACGCCCTGCAGTACGAGACCGACATCTTCGGGGCGATGTCCGGCGGAGAGGACGGTCTGGACGACTTCGACGCGGTGGCCGTGCCCGAGATGCCCGAGTGGGACAAGAAGGACAAGCTGGCCTTCGAGCGCGACATGCTCGGTCTCTACGTCTCCGACCACCCCCTGCAGGGGCTGGAGCGGGTGCTGGCCCAGCACGCCGACCGCTCGATCACCTCGCTGCTCGGCGAGGACGGTCCGCCCGACGGCGCGACGGTGACCATCGCCGGGATGATCACCACGCTGCAGCGCCGCATCGCCAAGTCCTCTGGCAATCCCTATGCCCGCGTGGAGGTCGAGGACCTGGGCGGCACCATCGAGGTGATGTTCTTCGGGAAGGCCTACCAGCCGGTGTCCATGGTGCTGGCCGAGGACCTGGTGGTGGCCATCAAGGGCCGCATCCAGCGCCGCGACGACGGCTCGGTCTCGATGTCGGCCCAGGAGATGATCGTCCCCGAGCTCGACGACGAGACGAGCACCGGGCCGGTCGTGCTCTCGGTCCCGAGCCAGCGGGCCAGCGAGAAGGTCGTCACTCAGCTCGGCGAGATCCTGCGCCGGCATCGGGGCTCCAACGACGTCCACGTGCGGCTGCTCTCCGGGGCGACCATCGAGGTGATGCGACTGGGGCCCGACTACCAGGTCACGCCGTCGCCGTCGCTCTACGGGGATCTGAAGGTGCTGCTGGGGCCGAGCTGTCTGGAGTCCTGATTCGTTCGCCGACACGTCCCTCCCCACAACATCTTGTGTGCATGGATTTGATGGCCACCACATCTAGTGCGTAGACTCGTGCCGTCCGGCGGATCGCGTCGGAACAGCGTCCGACGAGCCGCCAGCGGACCGGGGAGAGGAGAGCGCCGCGATGTACTGTCCGTACTGTCGCCACGACGCGTCCCGCGTGGTCGACTCGCGGATGCTCGACGACGGCTCCGGCATCCGACGCCGGCGGCAGTGCCCCCAGTGCTCGAAGCGCTTCACCACGATGGAGACCACGTCGCTGAACGTGATCAAGCGTTCCGGCGCCGCCGAGCCCTTCGACCGATCCAAGGTCATCAACGGCGTGCGCAAAGCCTGCCAGGGACGGCCGGTGTCCAGCGACGACCTCGCCGTGCTGGCCCAGGAGGTGGAGGAGACGGTGCGCGCCTCGGGCAACGCCGAAGTCGACGCGAACGACGTCGGCCTGGCCATCCTGCGCCCGCTGCGCACCCTCGACGTGGTGGCCTACATGCGCTTCGCCTCCGTCTACCGGGGCTTCGACGGCCTCGACGACTTCCAGGAGGCCATCGACGAGCTGCGCCGCGAGGAGGAGATGCCCGGCGGGACCGCCGACGGCGTCACCGTGGTGCAGCCGCGCTTCGGGTTCCGCTAGACTCGGGGCCGTGGTCGCCCGCGCGGCGGCCGCATCGCAGTCTCCGGCGGTGCTCTCGACAGGGGAAGGTCGGGAGCACCGCCGGTCTTCGTCTCGGGGCCCTGCGGCTCAGGAGTCCAGCAGTCCGCGCAGGTCCGCGATCGCGGCGTCGGGGTCCTCGGCCGCGTAGACCGCCGAGCCGGCCACGAACGTGTCCGCACCCGCGTCGGCGGCGCGCAGGATGGTCTCCGCGTTCACCCCGCCGTCGATCTGCACGGCGATCTCGCCGCCCAGGTCGTCGACCGCCTTCCGCGCCCGGCGGATCTTCGGCAGCACCAGGTCCAGGAAGGACTGCCCGCCGAAGCCCGGCTCGACGGTCATCAGCAGCAGCATGTCCAGCTCGCCGAGGATGTCCAGATAGGACTCGATCCCGGTGGCCGGCTTCAGCGCCATCGCCGCTCGGCTCCGCCGGGCGCGCAGCTCGCGGGCCAGTCGGATCGGGGCCTGCGCGGCCTCGGCGTGGAAGGTCACCGACTCGCAGCCCAGCTCCGCGTAGCGCGGCGCCCAGACGTCGGCGTCCTCGATCATCAGGTGGATGTCCAGCGGCAGGTCCGTCGCCGCCCGCAGCGACTCCACCACCGGCAGGCCCAGCGTGAGGTTGGGCACGAAGTGGTTGTCCATGACGTCGACGTGCACGGCATCGGCGGTGCTGATCCGGGACAGCTCCCGCTCGAGGTTCGCGAAGTCCGCGTTGAGGATGCTCGGGTGGATGCAGGGCGTGCGGGGCGAGGGGGTCACGGGTCGATCCTCCTGGTCGATCGGGTCGGTGGGCTGCGTCGAGCTCCGGTCAGGCCGGGCGGTGCAGCAGGGCGAAGAACATCGCGTCGGTGCCGGTGACGTGCGGCCAGAGCTGGACCATGCGGGACCGGTCGGCGACGGCGGCGCCGGTGTCCGATCCGTCCGGCGACGTCGGCGACGTCGGCGACGTCGGCGACGCGGCGGCCAGCCGGGCGCCCTCGGGCAGCGCGACCATCGTCATCGGGTCGTGCGCGTCGAGCAGCTGCAGCTCCGGATGGCGGCGCAGCACGTCGTCGATCTGCACCACGGTCTCGGCGGCGTGCGGCGAGCAGGTGACATAGCCCAGCAGGCCGCCGGGGGCGAGGACCCCGACGGCGGCGTCGAGCAGCTCGGACTGCAGCACCGTCAGCTCGGCGAGGTCCGAGGGGCTGCGCCGCCAGCGCGCCTCGGGGCGCCGACGCAGCGCGCCGAGTCCGGTGCACGGGGCGTCGAGAAGGATCCGGTCGAAGTCTCCGCGATCGTCGTCGCCGATGGTGCGCCCGTCTCCGGTGCGCAGGCTCCAGGCCTCCTCGTCCACGGCGTCGAGGGCCTGACGGACCAGCTTCGCACGATGGTCGGCGGGCTCGTTGGCGAGCAGCCAGGCTTCCTGCTGGGCGGCCAGGGAGGCGAGCAGGGCGGCCTTGCCGCCCGGCCCGGCGCAGAGGTCCAGCCAGCGCTCCCCGGCGACGTCGGGGTCGACGGTCTCCGGGGTGAAGGCCGCCGTCAGCGCCCGGGCGATCCACTGGGAGCCGATGTCCTGGACGCGGACGACGCCCTCGCGCACTCCGGGCAGCCGGCCCACGTCCCCGCCGCGGAAGACCACGGCGTCCTCGATCAGCGGGCTCTCCTCGCCGCCGACCTCCACCGCCGCCGGCAGGTGGCGCTCGCCCAGCTCGGGCAGGCCGACCAGGTGGACCTCGGGGGCGGCGTTGTCGGCGGCCAGGAGCTGCTCCAGCTCGTCGGGCTCGCCGCGGCCGTGCAGCCGCAGCGCCTGGCGCAGCGCCCGCACCACCCAGGACGGATGGGCATGTTCCAGAGCCAGCGCCTCGTCGTCGCCGGCGGAGGTGCCGCGGGCGGAGGCCAGTTCGGCGATCCAATCGGCGCGCGACTTCGCCCCGACGCGACGCAGCACGGCGTTGACCAGGCCGGAGGGGCCGGCTCCGATCTCGCCGCGGACCAGGCCGACGGTCTCGCCGACGGCGGCGTGGTCGTCGACCCGCATGCCGAGCAGCTGGTGGGCGCCCAGCCGCAGCGCGTCGAGCACCGGCGCATCGAGGGAGCCCAGCGGCCGGTCCACGCAGGCGGCCAGGATCGCGTCATACGTGCCCTGGCCGCGCAGCGCGCCGTAGGTCAGCTCGGTGGCGAAGCCGGCGTCGCGGCGGTCGAGCTTCGCCCTCCGGATCTCGGCGGGCAGCACGAGGTTCGCATAGGCGTCGTCGGCCGAGACCGCGCGCAGCACGCGGAAGGCGGTGCGACGGGCGGGGTCGGCCGTGCGCGTGCGCGCCGAGGGAGCGCTGCGGCTGCGTCTCCGCGGCGTCGAGCTGCCCGCACGGGACCGCTGACGGCCGCCGGCGTCGCGCGGTGTCGAGTCCGCGGAGCGGTTCTGCCGATCCTGCCGGTCCTGCCGTGCTCGACGGTCGGGACGGTCGGGACGGTCCGACGCGCCGTCGCCGGAGCCTCGGTGCTGCTGCGGGGTCATCGCTGCTCCTCCCGGGAGGTCTGCGGCCGGGCGTCGGCCGGGTGGGAATCGTCAGAGGACGACGGACGCTCAGATCTGTCGCGCGACGACGGGACTCCCGATGCGACGTCCTCCGCCGCGGGAGCCGTGCCCAGGACGGGGGTCTCGCGGAGCCCGCGGTGCCAGGCCGCCGGGTCCATCATCTGCTTGCCGGCCGGCTGCACGCCGCGCAGCACGACGGGCCTCCCGTCGCCGGCGCGCAGCGTCAGGACCGGGCCCGCACCGGGACGGTCCTCGGGCGCCGGCAGGACAGCACCGACGGGTGCCTCGTCGATGTCGTCAGGGGTCTCGGCCTCATAGGGTCGGGCAGTGCCGAGTTTGAGCCGCGTCTCGCCCAGCAGCGTCCAGGGGCCCGGCTCGGGGGTGGTGGCGTTGATCCTGCGGACCACTTCCGCGGCAGGGTGCCGCGGGTCGATGAAGGCGTCCTCGCGGGTGAGCTTCGGCGCGTAGGTCGCCTCGCCGACCTGCGGCTCGGGGACGGAGCGGCCGGCCAGCAGGTCGGGGAGCAGGGCGATCAGCAGGCGGGTGCCGACGGCGGTGAGCTCGTCGAGCAGCTCGCCGGAGGAGATCTCCTCGCTGATCGGCAGCGGGCAGACGCCGTGGATCGGGCCGGTGTCCATGCCCGCCTCGATCTGGAAGACCGTCGCGGCGGTCTCGACGTCTCCGTCCAGCACAGCGTGCGGGACGGGCGAGGCCCCGCGATGGGCCGGCAGCCGCGAGTAGTGCAGGTTCACCCAGCCGTGCTCCGGGGCGTCGAGGGCGTGCTGGGGCAGCAGCGCCCCGTAGGCGACGGCGACCCCGAGCCGAGCGCCGGTGCGGCCGATCGCGGCGGAGACCTCCTCGTCGACGCGGGAGGCGCGGATCACCGGGATCCCGGCCTCCTCGGCGATCTGTGCCACCGGCGAGGGCGTCATCCGTCGCCTGCGTCCCACAGGGGCGTCAGGCCGGGTCAGCACGGCGGCGACGTCGACGCCGGCGGCGAGCAGTCCGGTCAGGCAGTCGGCGGCGATCTGCGGAGTGCCGGCGAAGAGGATGCTCCCGGCGGCCGACGCGGCGGGATCGATGCGGCGTCCCACGTCGGCGAGCGACGTCTCGGTATGGTGCTGCACGAAGGTCCTTCCCGGGAATCGGTGCTGTGCTGGTCGATCGGCGGGCGGGGCGGGCCCTCTCGGACGGTGCGGGCCGTCGGGCTCCTGCGCGACGCCCTCCGCCGGGCCGCGGGGTCAGCGGCCCGCGGCGAAGAAGCTCCCTCCCGCGCTCGGGGCGCGGCGTGCGGCGGGGGAGGAGTCGGCGTCCTGCGGGGTCTGCCGCAGCGTGCGCAGCGCGGCACGCTTCTCCTCGCCGACCAGCCGATCCACGAAGAGCCGGCCGTCGAGATGGTCGGCCTCGTGCTGGAAGCAGACGGCGAGCAGTCCCGAGGCCTCGACGTCGACGCGCCCGCCGTCGGGGGCCAGCCCGGTCAGCCGGGCCCGCTGCGGACGTCCCACGGGTCCGTGCACGTCGGCGATGGACAGACAGCCTTCGCGGACGAGGTTCGTCCCTGTGGCCGGGCCGGCCGCGGAGTCGTGCGGGGTGAACTCCGGCGAGCCGGAGGTCTCCACCGTCGGGTCGACGACGGCGCCGCGGGAGCCGGCGACGTCGTAGGTGAAGATCCGCAGTCCCACGCCGACCTGCGGCGCGGCGAGGCCGATCCCGCCGACGGCGTCCATCGTGGTGAGCATGTCCTCGATCAGCCGGCGCACCGAGTCGTCGACGACGCCGACCTCGCGGGCCGGCGTGCGCAGCACCGGGTCGCCGATCATGCGGAGGGGGAGAACTGCCATGGTGTCGATCCTACTGTGCGAGGGACTGCGGAGGTCGTGCGTCGGCCACGTGGAGCGCGGGCGGGGCCGGGGGACGCTGCGCGCTACGCCGTCGACGGGGTCGCGGTGTCGTCCGGCGCGCGCGCCGGCGTGACCTCCGACGCGGGTGCCGGCGGCGGGCCGATCGGGCGCAGCGCGGGGCCGGCCTCGCTGGCGCGGCGCATATGCTCCCAGACCTGGCGCAGCGCCCAGAACTTGTGCCAGTGAGACTTCAGCACCTCGGGGTTGGCCTGGACGGGCACCACTTCGCGGGCGGACAGGGCCACGCCCAGCAGCACCGGGGAATCGGCGCCGTGCGGCCACGGCGTCCATCGGCCGGCGTCCGCGTCGACGAGCATCTCCTCGGCCTGCATGCCTGCGACCAGCTGCATCACCACCGACTCGCTGAGCGGTTTGGCGCGGCCCTTCCGCGTCAGGCCTTTGGTCTTGAAGTCGATGATGCAGGTGCGGCCGCCGATCTCGGCGACCAGGTCCAGCGTCCCGGCGTATCCCAGAGTGTGGTTCCAGACGGTGACCTCCGCGGCCAGCGGCTTCACGGCGAAGGTCTGCCACCAGTGGTCGAACTGTTCGGCGAAGGCCAGCTCATCGTGGGTGCGCAGCACCTCGCGGGCGGCCTCGGCCTCGTGCTCGGCGTCCAGGGCACGCAGAGCGACCTGCTCGGCGTAGTGATGGACGCGATCGCCCCGCGCTGCGGCGTCGTCACGGAAACGTGCGGCGGCCGAGGAGGCCCGGCGCGCCAGGGAGCGCAGCTTCGTCGTCGAGCCCACCGCGTCGGGGAGCCGGTCGTCGGCGATGAGCTCGGTGGCGGCCATATGGCCTGCCCAGCCGGTGAGGTCCTTGTGCTCCTGGCCGATCACCGTGGTGATCGAGGGGACCTCGGGGACCGAGGTCGTCGAGCGCGAGTACATCCGGCCGAAGTCGGTGGCGTGGGCGAGGCTGGGCTGTGTCATGTCGCCGACCAGTCTGCCATGACCGTCGCGGAGCGCGTCCGCCCGGCGTGCGGCGACGGGGCGCAGGCGGTCGGCGGCGGGTCGTGCGGCGGCGTCCTCGCCCGCCGTGACGGGGATGAACGGAGGGCTTCCGCTGCGCGTGACGGGGGTCACCTGCCCTCGATTGGACGCGGCGGGTCGGACTCCACTAGAGTTTCATGTCGTCGGAACGCAGAGGTGACGACGGGCCGCCCCGCTCCGGGACGGCGACCACGAGAGTGTGAGACACTGTCAGGGTCGCCTGACGAGGGGTTCCCGCGGAACCGACGCAGACGACAGGCGGATGTAGCTCAGCTGGCTAGAGCATCACCTTGCCATGGTGAGGGTCGCGAGTTCGAATCTCGTCATCCGCTCGACGAGCTGCATGCCATGCGGCGGAATCGGTCCTCCGAGGCCGTCGCATGCTGCGGTTCGCTCTTCGCCGCCCGGATCCGTCCGGCGGCGGAGGGGCACTGCAGACGGCGTGCGGGCTCCGGCCCGGCCGCTGGACGTCGAGCAGGCCTCGCAGGATCCTCCGGGATGCGAGCGAGGAGCTGATCGGGTACGGTGGGGTGGCCGAGTGGCGAGGCAGCGGCCTGCAAAGCCGTCAACGCGGGTTCGAATCCCGTCCCCACCTCGCACGACGGTCGAGCTGTCCGCAGCCGGCCGACAACTGAACAGGCGCGATTGGCGCAGCGGTAGCGCGCTTCCTTGACACGGAAGAGGTCACTGGTTCGAACCCAGTATCGCGCACTGGATGGTCTATACTGATCATCCGTGCGGATGTAGCTCAGCTGGCTAGAGCATCACCTTGCCATGGTGAGGGTCGCGAGTTCGAATCTCGTCATCCGCTCTGGAGCATCACCGAGAGGCCCGGAATCCGACAGGATTCCGGGCCTCTCTCATGCCTGTGGCAGACTGGACCTCGACACACCACGTGCTCCGGGATCGGTGGAAGTCCGAACCGGCGGTCACAGCCCGCGACCCGCGGTCGTCCCCGACGTCCGCGGCTGAACCGGTGGAATTCCGGTGCCGACAGTCAGAGTCTGGAGGGGAGAAGCACGCTGGGGGTCGGACGCGTCCCGGGTCTCTCCGCGGGCCGGCGCCGCCCTCCGCCGCGCAGGCGCCGTCGTCCCGGAGCTCCTGGCATCCACGAGATCCGCCGGACCGGGGAGGACACGACGCCCATGCATGCTCCGCGCTCTCCGCGCTCTCCGATCCCGCTGCGCCCCTCGGGCTCTTCGTCCCTCGTCGTCCGGCGCCGTCGCCCGGCACCGCCGGAAAGCCGCCCTGCGGCGGCCCGACCCGTCGGCGCCGGGGACCGGACCGGGCATGTCTCGGCCCGTCGCGCTGTTGCCCCGCGAGGAGCGGGCCGTGCGACGTCGTCGCCGGACCGCGTGCGGAGAGGGCGGCGATGACTGAGCACGAGAAGCACATGGCGGCCGCGCTGCAGGCCGCCGACCGCGGCGTGCGCGGAGTGAATCCGCTGGTCGGAGCAGTGCTCGTCGACGATTCCGGCGAGGTGGTCGCCGTCGGCCACCACCGCGGCGCCGGGCACCTGCACGCGGAGCGCGACGCGCTCGCCCGGGCCGCCGCCGAGCGGCCCGACGTCGATCTGACCACCACGACGCTCTACTGCACCCTCGAGCCCTGTCGGCACCACGGCCGCCAGCCCCCGTGCGTGGAGGCGATCCTGGCCGCCGGCGTCCCGCGCGTCGTCCACGGCGCCGCCGATCCGACCGCCGACGCCGGCGGGGGAGCCGCCGAGCTCGCCGCGGCCGGCGTGGAGGTCGTCTCCGGAGTGCTGGCCGCGGCGTGTCGTCGGCTGAACCATCGATGGAACCTCGCCCGGCAGCAGGGACGTCCCTTCGTCACCGTGCACCTGGCGCAGAGTCTGGACGGGCGCATCGCCGCCGCCGACGGCACCAGCCAGTGGATCACCTCGGCGGCCTCGCGGAGCCACACCCACCGGATCCGCTCCCGCATCGACGCGATCCTGGTCGGCAGCAGCACCGTCGCCGTCGACGACCCCCGGCTCACCGCCCGCGACGCGTCCGGCGAGCCGCTGGCGGCGCAGCCGCTGCGTGTGGTCATGGGGCGTCGCCCGGTGCCGGAGGATGCGCGGCTGCGCGGCGGACGTCCCGAGGGGGAGGGGTGGCTGCAGCTGCCCACCCACGATCCGCTCGAGGCGCTGCGCCGCCTGGCCGCCGCGCAGCTCGACGGGCGCCCCGTCCGCCATGTGCTCGTCGAGGGCGGATCCCGGGTGCTCTCGGCCTTCTTCGCCGCCGACCTGGTCGACGAGATCTTCGCCTACCACGCACCGGTGCTGCTCGGGGAGGGCCCCAGCAGCGTCGGAGCCATCGGGGTCTCCACGCTGTCCGAGGCGCCGCGCTTCCGGCCGGACTCCGCCGAGGACGGGCCCGTGACGCTGATGGAGGACGACGTCTGCGTCCACCTGGCCCCCGACCCCCCGTCGTCATCCACCCCAGCGAACAGGAGCAGCTGAGAGATGTTCACCGGAATCATCACCGGACTCGGCACCGTCGTGGAGCGCCGCCCCGATCCCGCCCGCGGGGTCGAGCGGCTCACCGTCGCCGCCCCGGGCCATGTCGAAGACCTGCCGCTGGGCGGCTCGATCGCCGTCGACGGCGTCTGCGTCAGCGCCACCTCGGTCGACGGCGAGCACCTCGCCGTCGACCTCATCCAGGAGACGCTGCGGCGCACCACGCTGGGCCGGCGCGCCGTCGGGGACCGGGTGAACCTGGAGCGCTGCGTGCCCTCCGGCGCCCGACTGGACGGACACGTGGTCCAGGGCCATGTGGACGGGCTGGGCGAGCTGCTCGCCCGCGACGTCCACGACGGTCGTCACCGCTTCGCGGTGCCCGCGGAGCTGGCGCCCTATCTCGCGGAGAAGGGCTCGATCGCCGTCGACGGCGTCTCGCTGACCGTCACCGCGGTCTCCGAGGCCGGGGAGGCGCCGGCCTGGTTCGAGGTCGGGCTCATCCCGACCACACTGGCCGAGACCACGCTGGGTCGCCGCCAGGTCGGCGATGCGGTGAACCTCGAGGTCGACGTGCTGGCCAAGTACGCCCGCCGCATGCTGCGCTTCTCCGGCGAGTCCGCCGCTCCCGCTCTCGCCGCGGAGGATCCCGCGGCGGCGGTGCCCGCCGTCCCGGCGCCGACGACGCCGGCCCCGGTGCTGGATCCGGTGGAGGTCGCGCTGAACCAGCTCGCCCAGGGGCGGCCGGTCGTCGTCGTCGACGACGCCGACCGCGAGAACGAGGGCGACCTGATCCTGCCGGCGGCCCTCGCCGACGAGGAGCTGATGGCCTTCACCGTCCGGCACAGCTCCGGGGTGGTCTGCGCGCCGATGACGGCCGAGCGCGCCGCCCATCTGGACCTGCCGCCGATGGTGGCCGAGAACGAGGATCCCAAGGGCACCGCCTACACCGTCAGCGTCGACGCCGCCGAGGGGGTGAGCACCGGCATCAGCGCCGCCGACCGGGCGCGCACGCTGCAGATGCTGGCCGACAGCGGCGCCGGCGCCGCCGACCTGACCCGCCCCGGCCATGTCTTCCCGCTCGTCGCCCACGCCGAGGGCGTGCTCGGCCGGTCCGGGCACACCGAGGCCGCCGTCGACCTCTGTCGGCTGGCCGGGATCTCGCAGGTCGGGGTGATCGCCGAGCTCGTCCACGACGACGGGCGGATGATGCGCGTGCCGGCGCTGCGCGAGTTCGCCGACGCCCACGGGCTGGCGCTGATCTCCATCGCGGACCTGGTCGACTACCGCGGCGGCACGGTGGACCCCTCCACCGTGCGCGATGCGGCGCGGGCGAGCTGGGACCGTCCCTCCGAGCAGGCCCGCGCCCTGGTGACCCCCGGGCCGGTGGTCACGCTGCCCACCGACCACGGCATCTTCGCCGCCCAGGTCTGGGCCGAGCACGACACCGGCCATGAGCACCTGCTCATCTCCGCCCGCTCCCAGGCGCCGGCCGAGCATCCCGCCGCCGGGGCGTCAGGCCCCGCCGCGGACGCGTCGGCCGAGGCTCCGCTGATCCGCCTGCACTCCGAATGCATCACCGGCGACGTGCTGGGCTCGCACCGCTGCGACTGCGGCACGCAGCTGGCCTCGGCGCTGGAGTCCATCCAGCGCGACGGCGGCCATCTGCTCTACCTGCGCGGCCACGAGGGCCGCGGCATCGGACTGGCCAACAAGCTGCGCGCCTATAGGCTCCAGGAGGAGGGCGCGGACACCGTCGAGGCCAACGAGATGCTCGGCCTGGCCGCCGAGCTGCGCGACTACACCGGGGCGGCGGCCATCCTGCACAGCTGCGGGCTGACGCGGGTGCGTCTGCTGACGAACAATCCGGAGAAGGTCGCCGCGCTGCAGGAGGCCGGACTCGACGTCGACCAGGTCCCCTCCGAGGGCGAGGTCCACGACGAGAACCGCCGGTACCTGCGCACCAAGCGCGACCGCATGCATCACCTGATGGACCACCTCGGTGACCGCCTGGGCCTGGGCGAGGCGTCGGAGCAGGAGCCCGCCCTCGACGACGTCGACGGCCGCGGCGAGCCGGCCGAGGAGACCCGACCGCTGAACGAGCAAGGAGAACGATGAGCAGCACCGGAACCCCCGAGATCGACGCCGACGAGCTGCAGCAGCTGCGCGCCCGGGCCGGGCGCGGCCTGCGCGTGGCCGTGGTGGCCTCCCGCTGGCACGCCCGCGTGATGGACGGCCTGATCGGCGGCGCACACCGCTTCCTGGAGCAGATCGGCGTCGACGACGTCACGCTGCTCCGTGCCCCGGGCAGCTTCGAGCTGCCGCTGATCGCAGCCCGCGCCGCCGAGACCCATGACGCGGTGGTGGCCCTCGGCGTGGTGGTCCGCGGCGGCACCCCGCATTTCGACTACGTCTGCCAGGCCGCCACCGACGGGCTCACCGAGGCCTCGCTGCGCACCTCGACCCCGATGGGCTTCGGCGTGCTCACCGTCGACGACGACCAGCAGGCCCTCGACCGCGCCGGCCTGGAGGGGTCGACGGAGGACAAGGGCTTCGAGGCCGCGCATGCCGCCGTGGCGACCCGGGCGGTGCTCGACGCGCTCGACTGAGGCCCGCGGAGGCTCCGTCGGATGATCCGTCGGATGCTCCGTGACGTCGTCGCGGGCGGGCGAATCGCGGCGACGGGCGCCGACGGCATACCCTGGGACGGTGAAGACCTTCGACCAGCTGTATGCCGAACTCGCCGAGAAGGCCGCCTCCCGACCCGAGGGATCCGGCACCGTCGCCGCCCTCGACGCCGGCGTCCATAGCATCGGCAAGAAGATCGTCGAGGAGGCCGCCGAAGTCTGGATGGCCGCCGAGCACGAGTCCGACGAGGCCGCCGCCGAGGAGATGTCCCAGCTCCTCTATCACCTGCAGGTGATGATGCTCGCCCGCGGCATCAGCCCCGAGGACGTCTACCGCCATCTCTGAGGCGGCGGCGCGTCTCGCCGCTCGTCGCCCGCTGAACCGCTCCTGATCCGCATACTGACCCGAGGGACCATCTGATCCATGCTGCGTGTTGCCGTACCGAACAAGGGCGCGCTCTCCGAGGCCGCCATGGCCATGCTCTCCGAAGCCGGATACGTCCAGCGCCGTGACAAGCGCGACCTCGTGATGGTCGACGAGGAGAACGGCGTCGAGTTCTTCTACCTCCGTCCTCGCGACATCGCCGTCTACGTCGGCTCCGGAACTCTCGACATCGGGATCACCGGCCGCGACCTCTTCCAGGACGCACGCGTCGACCACGGCGCCGAGGAGATCCTGGGCCTGGGCTTCGGCCAGTCCACCTTCCGGCTGGCGGCTCCGCAGGGCAGCTTCAGCTCCGCCGAGGAGCTGGCCGGCAGGCGGGTGGCCACCAGCTATGACGGGCTTCTGGCCCACTGGTTCACCACCCAGGGCATCGAGGACGTCGAAGTCGTCCACCTCGACGGGGCCGTGGAGACTGCGGTCCGCCTCGACGTCGCCGACGCCATCGCCGACGTCGTCGAGACCGGCAACACGCTCAAGGCCGCCGGCATGGAGATGTTCGGCGAGCCGATCATGCGCTCGGAGGCCATCCTGATCTCCCGCCACGGCGAGCGTCCCGTCGGCATCGACCGGCTCATCCGGCGGATCCAGGGCGTGCTCGTCGCCCGGCGCTACGTGATGATGGACTATGACATCCGCCGCGAGCTGCTCGACCAGGCCGCCGCGATCACTCCTGGGCTGGAGTCGCCGACGGTCTCCCCGCTGGCCGACGAGGACTGGGTGGCCGTGCGCTCGATGGTGCCCAGCGGACGCACGAACCAGCTGATGGACGAGCTCTACGAGCTCGGAGCCCGGGCGATCCTGGTCTCCTCCATCCACGCCTGCCGCGTCTGAGCGCGTCGTCGCCCAGCCACCCCGTCCCGTCCCGGTCCGATCGAGCACAGGAGGAGCACAGCATGTCATTGGCGGTCAGGATCATCCCCTGCCTCGACGTGGACGCCGGCCGGGTGGTGAAGGGCGTGAACTTCGCCGAGCTGCGCGACGCCGGCGACCCGGTGGAGCTGGCCCGCCGCTATGACGCCGCCGGCGCCGACGAACTGACCTTCCTGGACGTCACCGCCTCGTCCTCGGACCGCAGCACGACCTACGACGTGGTCACCCGCACCGCCGAGGAGGTCTTCATCCCGCTGACCGTCGGCGGGGGCGTCCGCAGCGCCGAGGACGTGGCCCGGCTGCTGCGCTGCGGAGCGGACAAGGCCTCGATCAACACCGCGGCGGTGGACCGGCCGGAGGTCATCGACGAGATCGCCGCCCGCTTCGGCTCCCAGGTCCTGGTGCTCTCGCTCGACGCCCGGCGCACCGAGGATCCGGCGATCGGCTCCGGCTTCGAGGTCACCACCCACGGCGGACGACGCGGCACCGGCCTCGACGCGGTCGCGTGGTGCCGCGAGGCGGCCGGGCGCGGGGTCGGCGAGATCCTGCTGAACTCCATCGACGCCGACGGCACCCGCGACGGCTTCGACGTCGAGATGATCCGGACCGTCCGGTCGGCCACCCGGGTGCCGCTGATCGCCTCGGGCGGCGCCGGGAGGCCCGAGGACTTCCCGGAGGCCGTCGACGCCGGCGCCGATGCCGTGCTGGCCGCCTCGCTGTTCCACTTCGGCCCCGACGACATGCTCGCCCGGGTCAAGGAGGCCGTGGCCGCCGCCGGGCATCCGGTGCGCTGACCCGCCGTCGACGCCGGGTCCTCGCCCTGCCATCGTCCCGTCCATCATCGTCCCGTCCATCCGCCCAGGAGATCCCGATGAGCTCGACCCCGCTTCCCGCCGCCGTCCGCGACCGCGTCCGCTTCGACGCCGACGGCCTGGTGCCGGCGATCGCCCAGGACGTCGCCACCGGGGAGGTGCTGATGATGGCCTGGATGAACGACGCCGCCCTGGCGACGACGCTGTCCACCCGCCAGGGCACGTACTGGTCGCGCTCGCGGGGCGAGCTCTGGCGCAAGGGCGCGAGCTCGGGGCACACGCAGCAGGTCGTCGGCGTCGCGCTGGACTGCGACGGCGACACGGTGCTGCTGCGCGTCGAGCAGACCGGTCCGGCCTGCCACACCGGCACGACCAGCTGCTTCACCGACCGCGCCGTGGACCTCGATGCGCTCGAGACCGCCGACGCCGCCGAGGCGGCGCGCACGGGGGAGGAGGGCCGCATCGATGGGGACGCCTGAGCTGGGCACCGTCTCGCCGAGTCCCGAGGAGTTCGCCGACCTGGCCTCCCGGCACCGGGTGATCCCGGTGACCATGCGGCTGCTCGCCGACGGGCACACGCCGCTGAGCATCTACCGCACGCTGGCCGACGGGCGGCCGGGGACCTTCCTCATGGAGTCCGCCGCCCCGGGTGCCGCCTGGTCGCGGCATTCCTTCGTCGGCGTCTCTTCCCGCGCCACGCTGTCCGAGCGCGACGGCGCCGCCCACTGGATCGGCGAGCCGCCGGCGGGCACCCCGCGCGACGGCACCACCGCCGAGGTGCTGCGCGCGACGCTGGAGTTCCTCGCCGGCGACGACGGTCGGGCCCGCACCGCCCAGCTGCCCCATCTGACCTCAGGGATGGTCGGCTACATCGGCTGGGACGTCGTCCGGCACTGGGAGCGGCTGCCGCACCCGCCCGCCGACGACCTCCAGGTGCCGGAGATGGCGATGCACCTGGTCAGCGATCTGGTCGTCCATGACAACCGCGACGGGACCGTCACCCTGGTGGCCAACGCGATCAACCAGGACGGCCGCGACACCGGAGCGCAGGCCGCCTACGAGGACGCCGTCGCCCGGCTGCGCCGGATGCGCGCCGAGCTGTCGACGCCGGCCGGCGATCCCGCGCTCTCCGGGGTGAGCAGCGCCGAGGCCGGCTGGGCCGCACAGGTCGAGCGCGACCTCGACGCGCGGGTGCGCCACGCCTGGGACGAGCGCGAGTACCTGGACACGCTGACGAAGGCCAAACAGGCCATCGTCGACGGCGAGGTCTTCCAGATCGTGGTCTCGCGCCGCTTCGACGTCGACACCGACGTCGACCCGCTGACGGTCTACCGCATGCTGCGGCTGCTCAACCCGAGTCCCTACATGTACCTGCTGCACCATCAGACCCCCGACGGAGAGCCGTATCAGGTCGTCGGCGCCTCGCCGGAGGCGCTGGTCACCCTCGAGGAGGGCACTGTGGTCACCCATCCCATCGCCGGCACCCGGCCGCGCGGCGAGACGCCGCGGGCGGACCAGGAGCTGGCCGAGGACCTGCTGGCCGACGAGAAGGAGCGTGCCGAGCACCTGATGCTGGTGGACCTCTCGCGCAACGACCTCGCCAAAGTCTGCGAACCCGGCTCCGTCGAGGTCACCCAGTTCATGAGGGTGGAGCATTTCAGCCATGTGATGCACATGACCTCCCACGTCCAGGGTCGCGTCGCCGAGGGGGTGGCCCCGCTGGACGTGCTGGCCGCGACGTTCCCGGCCGGCACGCTCTCGGGGGCGCCGAAGCCGCGGGCGCTGCAGCTGCTCGACGCGTGGGAACCGACCCGCCGCGGGGTCTACGGCGGCGTCGTCGGGTACTTCGACCTCTCCGGCCGGATGGACGCGGCGATCGCCATCCGCTCGGCGCTGCTGAAGGACGGCGTCGCCCATGTCCAGGCCGGCGGCGGGATCGTGGCCGACTCCGACGACGACGCCGAGCGACGGGAGACGGTGAGCAAGGCCGCCGCCCCGCTGCGTGCGGTGCTGGCCGCCGATCGGCTGCACGACGTCGCCGACGATGGGTCGGAGCCACGGTGAGCGGGACGACGAGACCGTCGACGAGCGCCGGGTCCGGCCGCCGTCCCGGCCGCCGCGCCGTGGTGCTGGGCGCGCTGCTCTCCGGAGCCCTGATCCTCGTCGCCACCGCCCAGCCCTGGATCACCGCGACGGGGCTGGGGCCGACCAGCGTGTCCTCCTCCGTCGACGTCGCCGGCTCCGACGCCGCGCAGACGGTCACGGCCATGGGCCTGGTGGCCCTCGCCGGCGGCGCGGCGGTGAGCATCGCCCGTCGCCTCGGGCGGCTGGTCATCGCCGTGCTGCTGCTGGCGGCCGCGGCGGTCACCCTGGTCATGGTGGGATCCGTCGTCGCCGACCCCGCCGGGGCGGCGCAGACGCAGCTGGGCGACATGACCGGCACCACCGAGGCCGCCGCCGAGTACGCGCTGCGGCCGGCGATCTGGCTGGCCGCCGCCGGGGCGGTGCTGCTGCTCGGCCCGGCCGCGCTGCTGCTGGGATCCCGCGGCTGGCCGGAGACTCGCCGGTATGAGACCGCCGCGGAGTCCTCGTCGGCGGAGTCGGACGCCGCGGATCCGGCCGTGTATCCGGCCGGGGGATCGGCCGGGGGCCTCGAGCACGCCGCGGAATCGGGTGTGCCGGAGCCGGGCCGCGAGCAGGATCGCGACGGGGACGGTGTCGAGGGCCTCGAGGACGTCGAGGGTGACGACGACGATCCCTTCGACCTGTGGGACGGGCTCTCCCGGGGAGATGACCCGACGGATCGGCGTTGAGCGGGGCCGAGCGGCGCCCGGACCCGCTGAGCCTCCATCGCCCCGGCGGTCGCCCGGTCCGGGCCGTGACGCCCGCGCCCGCGGGGCCCTGCGGGCGTGGCAGAATGGACGACGGAGACTTCAACGGCAGTCCGCGGCGCCCGTGCGCCGCGCAGCAGAGAGGACAGCGATGAGCACCACCACCACGCAGCGGCCGGCCGAGGC
Source organism: Nesterenkonia sp. F (assembly GCF_000220985.1). GTDB lineage: Bacteria > Actinomycetota > Actinomycetes > Actinomycetales > Micrococcaceae > Nesterenkonia. The sequence continues at coordinate 45,791 of NZ_AFRW01000116.1, read as the reverse complement.
CACCACGCGCCGCGCCGCCGAGCACGCCGTCGAGCGGCCGGACGACTCCTTCATCCACGACGACCACATCGGCCACGGCTCCACTCCGGCGGCCTGGACGCTGAGCATCACGCTGATCATCGGCTCGGTGCTCGGCGGCATCGGCTTCGTCGTCCAGCTGTGGGCGCTCGTGTGGGTCGCCGCCGCCTGCGTGCCGCTGGCGCTCATCCTCGGCGCGGTGCTGAAGAAGGCCGGCCACGGCGTGGAGATCGACAGCTCGTCCGTGCTGCGGCGCGACCCCGCCCGCTCCGGACGCTGAGGTGACAGTGGAGCAGCCTGGGACCAGCTCCGGCGTCGCCGCCGACGGGACCTCCGGCACGGTGCTCGATCAGATCATCGCCGGCGTCCGCGAGGATCTCGCGACGCGGCGTGCCGAGGTGCCGCTGGAGGAGATCGTCGCCCGGGCCCGCCGGGCCCAGCAGGAGGCCCCGGCCCGCGACGCCCGCGCCGCCCTGGCGGACGGCCGTGCCGACGCCGACGGGGTTCGGATCATCGCCGAGGTCAAGCGCTCCTCGCCGTCCAAGGGCGCCCTGGCGGAGATCCCCGACCCGGCCGAGCTGGCCGCGGCCTACGCCGCCGGCGGGGCCTCGGCGGTGAGCGTGCTCACCGAGCCGCGTCGCTTCGGCGGCTCGCTGGCCGATCTCGACGCGGTGCGCGCCGCCGTCGACGTGCCGGTGCTGCGCAAGGACTTCATGGTCGACGAGTACCAGTTCCATGAGGCCCGCGCCCACGGGGCGGACCTGGTGCTGCTGATCGTCGCCGCCCTGGACGACGCCCGGCTGCGCGACTACCTCGCGCTGACCCGCGAACTCGGCATGGAGGCCCTCGTCGAGGCGCACACCGCCGAGGAGATCGAGCGTGCCGCCGCCGTCGGCGCGCGGATCGTCGGGATCAACGTGCGGAACCTGAAGACGCTGGACGTCGACGTCGCCCACTACGCCACGATGGCCGGGCACCTCCCCGCCGACGTCGTGCGGGTCGCCGAGTCCGGCGTCGACGGCCCCGGCGTGGTCGCCGACTACGCCCGCGACGGCGCCGATGCGGTCCTCGTCGGCGAGGCGCTGGTCCGCGAGGGCGACCCGCGCGCCGCGCTGGGCCGCTTCCGCGCCGCCTCGCGGGCCTAACCCCCCCCGCCACGTCCCGCCGGCGTCCTCACGGCGCCCGAGGCGACCGGACGGGTCGCCGACCACCTCTCGTCGAGAAGGAGACTCCCATGACCGACTCCGCAGCCGCCGGCTCCTCCCACCGGGGCGCCGAGGGCCCCTACTACGGCCCCTACGGGGGTCGATGGATGCCCGAGTCGCTGATCGCCGCCCTCGACGAGGTCGAGCAGACCTTCGGCGAGGCCCGCGAGGACGAGGAGTTCGTCGCCGAGTACCAGCGCCTCTGCCGCGACTACACCGGTCGTCCCTCGCTGCTGGCTGAAGTCCCGCGCTTCGCCGCCGAGCAGGGCGCGGCGCGCATCCTGCTCAAGCGCGAAGACCTGAACCACACCGGCAGCCACAAGATCAACAACGTCCTGGGTCAGGCGCTGCTGGCCCGCCGGATGGGCAAGACCCGGCTGATCGCCGAGACGGGCGCCGGCCAGCACGGGGTGGCCACGGCGACCGCCGCGGCGCTGATGGGCATGGAGTGCATGATCTACATGGGGGCCGAGGACACCCGCCGGCAGGCGCTCAACGTCGCCCGGATGCGGCTGCTCGGCGCCGAGGTGGTCCCCGTCGAGCACGGAGCCAAGACGCTGAAGGACGCGATCAACGAGGCGCTGCGTGACTGGGTCGCCACGGTGGAGAACACCCATTACCTGCTCGGCACCGTGACCGGCCCGCACCCGTTCCCGTCCATGGTCCGCTGGTTCCACCAGGTCATCGGCGAGGAGGCCCGCGAGCAGATGCTGGCGCAGGAGGGCCGGCTGCCCGATGCGGTGGCCGCCTGCGTGGGCGGCGGCTCCAACGCGATGGGCATCTTCCATGCCTTCCTCGACGACGCCGAGGTCGCCCTGCACGGCTACGAGGCCGGCGGCGACGGCGTGGAGACCGGTCGGCACGCCGCGGCGATCACGCTCGGCCGCTCGGGGGTGCTGCACGGCGCCCGCTCCTACCTGATGCAGGACGAGGACGGACAGACTCTGGACTCGCACTCCATCTCGGCCGGGCTGGACTACCCCTCGGTGGGGCCGGAGCACGCGCATCTGGCCGACAGCGGCCGGGCAGTCTACGAGCCGGTCACCGACGCCGAGTGCATGACCGCCTTCGAGACGCTGTGCCGCACCGAGGGCATCATCCCGGCGATCGAGTCGGCCCACGCGCTCGCCGGCGCGGCCCGGCTCTCGGCCGCCTGGACGGCGGAGGATCCCGAGGCCGCCGCGGAGAGGATCATCGTCGTCAGCCTCTCCGGCCGCGGGGACAAGGACGTCGGCACCGCCGCCGAGTGGTTCGACCTGCTCGACGAGCAGCAGGAGCGGCAGGAGCGGCAGGAGCGGCAGGAGCGGCTCGACGAGGACGAGCAGGGCGACGAGACAGGAGTCCAGGCATGAGCATCACCGCAGACGCCGTCGAGGCCGCCCGCGCCGAGGGGCGTTCGGCCTTCATCGGCTATCTCCCGGCCGGCTACCCGGACAAGGAGGCCTCCATCGCCGCGGCGATCGCGCTGGCGGAGAACGGCGCCGACGTCCTCGAGATCGGCATCCCGTACTCCGACCCGGTGATGGACGGCCCGGTCATCCAGCAGGCCACCACCGAGGTGCTCGCCCGCGGGTTCCGCATGGACGAGGTGTTCGAGATCGTCGCCGCCGTCTCCGCGGCCACCGACGCCGCGGTGCTGGTGATGACCTACTGGAACCTCATCGATCGGATGGGACCGGCGGTCTTCGCGCGCCGACTGGCCGAGGCCGGCGGAGCCGGAGCGATCACCCCGGACCTCACGCCGGATGAGGCCGAGGCCTGGATCGCCGCCGCCGACGCCCATGACCTCGACCGGGTCTTCCTGGCCGCCCCGACGTCGACGCCGGAGCGGATGCGGCGGATCGCCGAGTCCTCCCGCGGCTTCGTCTACGGAGTGTCGCTGATGGGCGTCACCGGGGCGCGCACCGAGGTGTCGGACGCCGCGGAGCGCGTGGTGTCCGCCGCCCACGAGGCCGGCGCCGAGCGCGTCTGCGTCGGACTCGGCGTCTCCACCCGAGCCCATGTGGAGGAGATCGGCGCCTACGCCGACGGCGTCATCGTCGGCACCGCCCTGGTCGCCGCGCTGCGCGACGGCGGGCCGGAGGCGGTCGCGGCGAAGGCCGCCGAGCTCTCCGGCCGCGGCTGAGCATCGGCCACGCGGCATCCGACGCGGCACGCGGCGGCTCCGTCCGGACCGGTCCGACTCGGTCGCACCGGCCGGGCCACGCTCCGGTCGACGTGCGCCGCGTGTCCAGACTCACGACGTAGACTCGCCACCGACGTCGCGCCGTCGGCCCCGGCCGGCTCCCGTCCGGGAGCCGGCCGGTCGGCGGCGCGCCTGACCGTGCACAGATCCGAGAGGACCTTCTGCCCATGACTCCCACCGTTGCGGCGGCCGCCCCTGCCGGGGACCTGCGTGCAGGATTCCCGGCTCCGCCCTCCAGCGGTCTCGACCTGTTCGGCCCGTTGACCCTGAACTATTACGCCCTGTGCATCGTGGTGGGCATCATCGCCGCCATCCTGCTCAGCTCCCGGCTGTGGAAGTCGCGCGGGGGATCGGTCGACAACGTCATGGACGCCACGCTGTGGGCGGTGCTGCTGGGCATCGTCGGCGGCCGGCTCTATCACGTGTTCTCCTCGCCGGACGCCTATTTCGGCCCGAACTTCGACGGCACCGGCGACCTGACGCTGATCCCGCAGGTCTGGCTCGGCGGACTGGGCATCTGGGGAGCCATCGTCCTGGGTGCGGTCGGCATCTGGATCGCCTGCCGACGCTACGGCATCAAGTTCGCCGGATTCGCCGACGCGATCGTCCCCGGCGTGCTGCTGGGGCAGGCGATCGGCCGCTGGGGCAACTGGTTCAACCAGGAGCTCTACGGCGCCCCGACCAGCCTGCCGTGGGGCCTGGAGGTCGACGCCGAGCACCGGGTCCCGCAGGTCCAGCACCTCTCGGAGTCCACGCTGTTCCACCCGACCTTCCTCTACGAGAGCCTCTGGAGCCTGGCCGGCGTCGTGGTGCTGGTGCTGCTGCACAAGAAGTTCCGCTTCAAGCAGGGCCTGGTGGCCTGGACCTACGTGGCCTACTACACGTTGGGCCGCTTCTGGATCGAGAGCCTGCGCATCGACGAGCTGGGCAAGTCGACCCAGTGGATCAGCCTCTTCGGGCAGGAGTGGCGGCTGAACATGTGGGCCGCGCTGTTCACCTTCCTGGTGGCCCTCGTCATGCTCGTGGTGCTCTTCCTGCGCCGCCCGCGCACCGCCGAGGCCCTCGCCGAGGAGCTCCAGGTCTACCGCGTCGGCCACGGGACCCGTACCGTGGGACGCGCCCAGGACATCGACCCCGATGTCGACCAGGACGCCGACCAGGACGCCGACCAGGACGTCGACCACGATGCCGCCGAGAGCACCGTCGCGGACCAGAGTCCGGATGATGAGACCTCGCACGGTCCAGATGCTGGGACGACCGAGGAGGACGCCGCGGCCCAGGAGGCCGGGACGGCCGACCCGACCGCCGGGAGCGCAGGAGAGGACCCCTCCGAAGCCGCTGATGAGCGCCGATGAGCGGTCCACATCATGAGATGTGATTTGCTTCTGCGTCCTGTGACGCACAAGATGAATCTGATCACCTGAGACCCAGGCGACACCGTCGTGCCCGGACAGCCGCACCATCGATGCCGGGCGCGACCGGCGCTCCACATCCGGCGCCGGGGCGTCGCCGCGGGCCGGGTCCGGCGCCCGGGACCGCACGTCGTCCCGGGTGCGGCGTCGGACTGCGACGTCGGAGCCGGAGCCCGGAGCCGGAGCACCGGTGCCTCAGGACGCACCGACAGCCTGTCCGGGGACCGGCCGGCCGCCTGCACGGCGGAGCCGGCGGGACCCCGGGCCCGAGACTGCATGAGACGCGAGACGAGGGCGCCCGGGCGATCCGCGGGCCGAGCCGACCGTCATCACGGCGGCGCCGCCCTCCAGCTGTGACAGGGGCCGATGATGTCCCCTCCCATGAATCGTCCGCATGCGGAGGAAGGAACACCGTCATGTCCACCCGAGGACCCTCGGAGATGCATGTCCCCGCGACTGCCGAGGAGCAGTCGAGCCCGGGGCAGGTGGTGAGCCCGTTCAGCCGGTTCTCGACCCGCCCTGAGCAGACGGGGCTCTATTCTCCCGACAACGAGCACGAGAACTGCGGCATGGCCGCCGTCGCCACCCTGCGCGGCGAGCCCGGCCACGACATCGTCGACCACGCGCTGCGCGCGCTGCGCAACCTCGAGCACCGCGGCGCGGTCGGCGGCGACGTCGGCACCGGCGACGGCGCGGGCCTGCTCACGCAGGTCCCCGACGAGTTCCTCCGCGCCGTGGTGGACTTCGACCTGCCCGCCGCCGGGGACTACGCCGTCGGCATCGCCTTCCTCCCGCAGTCCGCCGAGGAGCGCGAGCAGATGGTCGTCGGCATCGAGGAGCTCGCCGGCGAGCAGGGACTGACCGTGCTCGGCTGGCGCCAGCTGCCGATCGACGACTCGATGATCGGCGAGCTGGCCCGTGAAGCCATGCCCGTCTTCGAGCAGCTCTTCCTGGCGCTCGACGAGTCCGCCGACGCCGAGGGGACGCTGGATCAGCGGGCCTGGCGGCTGCGCAAGCGCAGCCAGAACCGCCTGGGCGCCTACTTCCCGTCGCTGTCGTCGAAGACGATCACCTACAAAGGCATGCTGACCACTGCTCAGCTCGAGCCCTTCTACCCGGACCTCTCCGATCCGCGGTTCAAGACCACGCTGGGCATCGTCCATTCGCGGTTCTCGACGAACACCTTCCCCTCCTGGCCGCTGGCCCAGCCGCTGCGCAACATCGCGCACAACGGCGAGATCAACACCGTCAAGGGCAACCGCAACTGGATGCGGGCGCGACAGTCGGTGATGTCCTCCGAGCTGCTGGGGGAGGACCCGGAGCAGCTGTTCCCGATCTGCACCCCGGGCGCCTCCGACTCCGCCTCCTTCGACGAGGCGGCCGAGCTGCTGATGCTCTCCGGCCGGCCGCTGTCGCAGGCGATGCGCATGATGGTCCCGGAGGCCTGGGAGAACCACGACACCATGGACCCGGCGCTGCGGGCCTTCTACCGCTACCACTCCATGCTCATGGAGGCCTGGGACGGTCCGGCGGCGGTGGCCTTCACCGACGGCGTCCAGGTCGGCGCGGTGCTGGACCGCAACGGTCTGCGTCCGGCGCGCTACTGGGTCACCGACGACGGTCTGGTCGTGATGTCCTCCGAGGTCGGCGTCGTCGATCTCGAGCCCTCCTCGATCGTGCGCAAGGGCCGCGTGGCCCCGGGCATGATGTTCCTGCTCGACACCGCCGAGGGGCGGATCATCGAGGACGAGGAGGTCAAGTCCGAGTTCGCCTCCGCCGCGCCGTGGCAGGAGTGGGTGGACCAGAACCTGATCGGGCTGCAGGACCTGCCCGAGCGGCTCCACGTCCGTCACCCCTCAGACTCGGTGCGTCGCCGCCAGCAGACCTTCGGCTACACGCATGAGGAGCTGAAGATCCTGGTCGGCCCGATGGCGTCCAACGGCGCCGAGCCGCTGGGCGCGATGGGCACGGACACGCCGATCGCGGTGCTCGCCGACCGTCCGCGGCTGCTCTTCGACTACTTCGTGCAGGGCTTCGCCCAGGTCACGAATCCGCCGCTGGACGCCATCCGCGAGGAGCTGGTCACCTCGCTGGGCCACCACATCGGCCCCAACGGCAACCTGCTGAGCACCGAGCACGTGACCACCAAGCAGGTGGCGCTGGACTTCCCGGTCATCGACAACGACCAGCTGGCCAAGATCGCCAACATCCGCGACGACGACGGCCGGAAGATCGCGATGAAGGTGCGCGGGCTCTACCGGGTGGGCAACACCGAGGAGGACTTCCGCCAGCGCATCCGCGACCTCTGCGAGAACGTCTCGGCGGCGGTCAACCGCGGGGTGAGCTACATCGTCATCTCCGACCGGGACTCCAACGCCCAGTGGGCTCCGATCCCGTCGATGCTGCTGCTCTCGGCGATCCACCACCACCTGCTGAAGTCGGCGAACCGGACGCGGGCCTCGCTGATCGTCGAGGCCGGCGACGTCCGCGAAGTCCACCACGTCGCCTGCCTGATCGGCTACGGTGCGGCGGCGGTGAACCCCTACCTGGCCATGGAGTCGGCCGAGGACATGGTCCGCCGCGGCGACATCACCGGCGTCGACGAGGGACAGGCGGTGCACAACCTGCTCACCGCGCTGGGCAAGGGCGTGCTGAAGATCATGTCCAAGATGGGCATCTCGACAGTGGCCTCGTACTGCGGCGCGCAGACCTTCGAGGCGGTCGGGCTGGCCCAGCATGTCGTCGACCAGTACTTCTCCGGCACCCACTCGCCGATGGGCGGCGCGGGGCTGGAGGTCATCTCCGCCGAGACGATGGCCCGGCACGCCCACGCGTACCCGTCCGACGGCAACGACCTCGGGCGCGGCGACGAGCTGGAGGTCGGCGGCGAGTACCAGTGGCGCCGGGAGGGCCCGCCGCACCTGTTCAACCCGCAGACGGTGTTCAAGCTGCAGCACTCCACCGCCCGGCGCCGCTACGACATCTTCAAGCAGTACACCCGCCAGATCGACGACCAGTCCGAGTCGCTGATGACTCTGCGCGGACTCATCAAGCTCAAGGGCACCCGCTCCTCGATCCCGATCTCCGAGGTCGAGCCGGTCAGCGAGATCGTGAAGCGGTTCAACACCGGCGCGATGAGCTACGGCTCGATCTCGCAGGAGGCCCACGAGACGCTGGCGATCGCGATGAACCGGCTGAAGGGCCGGTCGAACACCGGCGAGGGCGGCGAGCACCCCGCGCGCCTGGCCGACCCCGAGCGGCGCTCGGCGATCAAGCAGATCGCCTCGGGCCGCTTCGGCGTGACCAGCCAGTACCTCACCCACGCCGACGACCTGCAGATCAAGATGGCCCAGGGGGCCAAGCCCGGCGAGGGCGGTCAGCTGATGGGCAAGAAGGTCTACCCGTGGGTGGCCGAGACCCGGCACTCCACGCCCGGCGTCTCGCTGGTGTCGCCGCCGCCGCACCACGACATCTACTCCATCGAGGACCTCGCCCAGCTGATCTACGACCTCAAGCGCGCCAACACCGGTGCCCGGGTCCACGTGAAGCTGGTCGCGCTCAACGGCGTGGGCACGGTGGCCGCCGGCGTCACCAAGGCCAAGGCCGACGTCGTGCTCATCTCCGGGCACGACGGCGGAACCGGCGCCTCGCCGCTGAACTCGCTGAAGCACGCCGGAGCCCCCTGGGAGCTCGGTCTGGCCGAGGCGCAGCAGACGCTGATGCTCAACGGCCTGCGCGAGCGGGTGACCGTGCAGGTCGACGGACAGATGAAGACCGGCCGCGACGTGGTCATCGCCGCGCTGCTGGGCGCCGAGGAGTACGGCTTCGCGACTGCCCCGCTGGTGGTCTCCGGCTGCGTGATGATGCGCGTGTGCCACCTGGACACCTGCCCGGTCGGCGTGGCGACGCAGAACCCCGAGCTGCGCTCGCGCTTCACCGGCCAGGCCGACCACGTGGTGAACTTCTTCGAGTTCGTCGCCCAGGAGGTCCGCGAGCACCTCGCCGAGCTCGGCTTCCGCAGCCTCGACGAGGCCGTCGGGCACATCGAGTCGCTGGACTTCGACCAGGCCAAGCGCCACTGGAAGACCGACGGGCTGAACCTGGATTCGGTGCTCGGCGGCTACGATGCGCAGGACCCGGCGACCGAGGCGATGCTGCGCCGCACCGGCGGGCAGGACCACGAGCTGGAGAAGCACTTCGACGTCGCGCTGATCGAGCAGGCCCAGCCGGCGATCCGCCACGGACGGCACGTGCGGCTGGAGCGGAAGGTGATCAACACCGACCGCTCGGTGGGCACGATGCTCGGCCACGAGATCACCAAGGCGCTGGGGCTGAAGACGCTGGACCCCGACACCGTCGAGGTCGATCTGCGCGGCGAGGCCGGGCAGTCGCTGGGCGCCTTCCTTCCGCACGGCGTGACGCTGCGGCTCTCCGGCGACGCCAACGACTATGTGGGCAAGGGCCTCTCGGGCGGACGCCTGGTGGTCCACCCGGACCCCGAGGCGCCGCTGCGGGCCGAGGACAACGTGATCGCCGGCAACGTGATCGGCTACGGCGCGACCTCGGGCGAGATCCTGCTGCGCGGCCAGGTCGGCGAACGCTTCCTGGTGCGCAACTCCGGGGCGACCGCCGTCGTCGAGGGCATCGGCGACCACGGCTGCGAGTACATGACCGGCGGCCAGGCGCTGATCCTCGGACCCACGGGACGCAACTTCGGAGCCGGCATGTCCGGCGGCACCGCCTACGTGCTGGACTTCGACCCGAAGCTGATGAACTCGCAGGCCCGGGCCAACGACGACCTGATGCTCGAGGAGCCGGACGAGGAGGACCGGCAGATCATCCTGGATCTGCTGCGCCGCCACCTCGAGGAGACCGGCTCCGAGCTGGCCCGTCACCTGCTCGACGAGGTCGAGACGACCTTCTCGCGGATCACCAAGGTGATGCCGCGCAACTACGACGCCGTGCTGCGGGCTCGCTCCGAGGCGCTCGACGAGGGCCTCGACCCCGACGGGGACGAGACGTGGCAGAAGATTCTGGAGGTGACCCGTGGCTGATCCCCGCGGATTCCTGAAGCACCGTGAGCGCCGGGACCGGCCCTCGCGCCCCGTGCCCGTGCGCATCATGGACTTCCACGAGGTCTATGAGCGCCAGGACAAGGACACGGTCCAGACCCAGGCGGGCCGCTGCATGGACTGCGGCATCCCGTTCTGCCACACCGGCTGCCCGCTGGGGAACCTGATCCCGGAGTGGAACGACCTCATCCATCGGGACCAGATGGAGGAGGCCTCCGCCCGGCTGCACATGACCAACAACTTCCCGGAGTTCACCGGTCGCGTCTGCCCGGCGCCCTGCGAGACCTCCTGCGTGCTGGGGAGTCAACCAGCCGGCGGTCACCATCAAGCAGTCCGAGGTCTCCATCGCCGACGAGGCGATCGATCAGGGCTGGGTGGAGCCGGTGATGCCGCAGCGGCTGACCGGCAAGACCGTCGCCGTCGTCGGCTCCGGCCCGGCCGGGATGGCCGCGGCCCAGCAGCTCACCCGCGCCGGGCACACCGTCGCCGTCTACGAGCGCGACGACCGTCTCGGCGGTCTGCTGCGCTACGGCATCCCGGACTTCAAGATGGAGAAGCAGCACGTCGACTTCCGCATCGAGCAGATGGAGGCCGAGGGCACCCGCTTCTACCCCTCGACGGCGATCGGCGAGGACATCTCCTGGGATTCGCTGCGCGAGAGCTACGACGCCGTCGTGGTCGCGACCGGAGCCATGGTCCCGCGCGACCTGCCGATCCCGGGCCGCGGCCTGGACGGGGTGCATTTCGCCATGGAGTACCTGGTCCAGTCGAACAAGGCCACCGCCGGCGATGCGGTCGAGGACCAGCTCCACGCCGAGGGCAAGCATGTGATCGTGCTCGGCGGCGGCGACACCGGCGCCGACTGCATCGGCACCGCCCACCGCCACGGCGCGGCCTCGGTGACGACGCTGGCCATCGGCGCCCAGCCGCCGCAGGAGCGCCCGGAGAACCAGCCGTGGCCGGTGGATCCCAAGATCTTCGAGATCACCTCGGCCGACGAGGAGGGCGGCGAGCGACGCTATCTCGCCTCGACGGTGGAGTTCCTCGGCGACGAGGAAGGCCGAGTGCGGGCGTTGAAGGTGGCCGAGACCCAGTACAACGAGGACGGCTCGCGGACGCCCATGGACGGCACCGAGCACGAGATCCCGGCCGATCTGGTGCTGCTGGCGCTGGGCTTCACCGGTCCGGAGCAGGACACGCTGTCCGAGCAGCTGGGCACCGGCTTCGACCGGCGCGGGGCGCTGGACCGCGGCGAGGACTACATGACCGACGTCGACGGCGTCTTCTCGGTCGGCGACGCCGGCCGCGGGGCCTCGCTGGTGGTCTGGGCGATCGCCGAGGGGCGCGCCGTCGCCAAGGAGGTGGACTCCTACCTCGAGGGCGAGTCCCGCCTGCCGGCACCGGTCAAGCCCTCCGACCACGGGATCTCGCTCTCGGCCTGAGCGCCGGGCCGGTCCGCCGCCGGAATCAAGTGAGATAGGCTCGGAGCGTGACGCGTCGGACGTCAGCGACGTCAGCGACGCATGCTTCCACTGGCCCAGTGTCGTGCCAGCCATCGAGCAGAGCAATGACCGCCAACGACTAAGGGTGAGGCATGAGACACGCCAAGATCGTCGCGACCTTCGGGCCGGCCACCGAGGGATATGAGACCACGCGTCGGCTCGTCGAGGCCGGCGTGGACGTGGCCCGGGTGAACATGAGCCACGGGGACTACAGCGTCCACGAGCAGACCTACAACACCGTCCGCGAGGTCTCCAAGGACCTGCGCCGCGCCGTCGCGCTCTTCGCCGATCTGCAGGGACCGAAGATCCGTCTGGGCCGCTTCGTCGAGGGCGGCCACGAGCTCGCCGTCGGCGACCGCTTCACCATCACCACCGAGGACGTCGAGGGCACCAAGGAGCGCTGCTCGACCACGTTCAAGGGCCTGCCCGGCGATGTGGAGCCCGGCGACACGCTGCTCATCGACGACGGCAAGGTCTCGCTGCGCGCCGTCGAGGTGACCGAGACCGAGGTGATCACCGAGGTGACGGTGGCCGGTCCGGTGTCCAACAACAAGGGCATCAACCTGCCCGGCGTCGCCGTCTCCGTCCCCGCGCTGAGCGAGAAGGACGAGGACGACCTGCGCTGGGCGCTGCGCACCGGCTTCGACATGATCGCGCTGTCCTTCGTCCGTGACGCCTCCGACATCGAGGCGGTCCACCGCATCATGGACGAGGAGGGCCGCCGCGTGCCCGTCATCGCCAAGGTGGAGAAGCCCCAGGCGGTCGACGCGCTGCAGGACGTCGTCGACGCCTTCGACGCGATCATGGTCGCCCGCGGCGACCTGGGCGTGGAGCTCCCGCTGGAGGAGGTCCCGCTGGTGCAGAAGCGCGCCATCGAGCTGGCCCGCCGCTGGGCGAAGCCGGTCATCGTGGCCACTCAGGTGCTCGAGTCGATGGTCGACAACCCGCGGCCGACCCGTGCGGAGGCCTCCGACTGCGCCAATGCGGTGCTCGACGGCGCCGACGCGGTCATGCTCTCCGGCGAGACGTCGGTCGGACAGTACCCGGTGCGCACGGTGGAGACGATGTCCAGCATCATCTCCGCCACCGAGCGCAAGGGGCTGAGCCGCATCCCCCCGCTGGGCACGCTGCCGCGGACCCGGGGCGGGGCGATCACCCGCGCGGCCGCGGAGATGGCCGAGCAGCTGGACATCGACTACCTGGCCACCTTCACCCGGTCGGGCGACTCGGCGCGGCGGCTCTCCCGGCTCCGCCCGGTCCAGCCGATCTTCGCCTTCACCCATGTCGAGCACACGCACAACATCCTGTGCCTGTCGTGGGGCGTGCAGCCCCGCTGGGTGGAGTTCGCCTCGCACACCGACAAGATGACCGCTCAGGTGGACAAGCTCCTGCTGGAGGAGGGCATCGCGAAGCCCGACGACCTCGTGGTCATCGCCGCCGGCTCGCCTCCCGGTCAGGCCGGCACCACCAACATGGTCAAGGTCCACCGCATCGGCGACATCCCCGACAGCGCGGACCTGGCCACTCTGCAGCGCGGCGACATCGCACCGCCGAACAAGGAGCCGGTCGGCCCCTGGCCGGCGAAGAGCGCGTCCAGCGCGCTCTGATCGGCTGATCCGCCCCGGTTCGCCGTCCTACGACGCCCCGCGCCCTCGACAGGGCGCGGGGCGTCGTCCTGTCCGGGCCCTCGCTCCGGCGGCGGTGCTGCCCGGGGCCGGCTCTCGACTTCGCGCGACACGGTCCCTATGCTCACCGCGTGACCAATCCACGAACAGACTCCGCGCCCGGGCCGTCATCGCGCAGGCGGCGAGCGGCGAACTGGGCCAAGGACGTGGTCCGCCGTCGGGAGTTCCTCACCGACGTGCTGCAGATCGTCAAAGCCACAGTCGCCGGGACGGCGGCCTGGTGGATCTCGTTGACCGTCCTGGGGTCGTCGATGCCGTTCCTGGCCCCGTGGACCGCCCTGCTCACCGTGCACGCCACGGTGCACCGCTCGTTGTCCCGCGGGGTGCAGACGACGGCGGCCTCCACCATCGGCGTCGCTCTCTCCTTCGTGATCGGGTACTACCTCGGCGTCCACCTCTGGACCTTCGCCCTGGCACTCGTCGTCGGACTCGCCGCCTCCCGCCTCTCGTGGATCCGCGAGGAAGGCGTGGCGATCGCGACGACGGCGATCTTCGTCCTGAGCAGCGGGTTCGACGAGCAGGCCCCGCTGCTCGACGAGCGCATTCTGCAGGTCGGTGTCGGGGTGGGTACAGGGATCGTGGTCAATCTGCTCGTGCTTCCGCCTCTGCGTGACCGGCAGGCCGGCAGGTACATCGACAGCATCAACCGACGGATCGGCGGAGTGCTGATCAGCATGGCCGACGACCTGTCGGACTCCTGGGGCATCGAGCGCGCCGACGCCTGGTTCGCCGAGTCGGACTCCATCCGCGACGAGCTGCGATCAGCCTGGGCGATCGTGCGCTTCGCCCGGGAGTCCCGGCGCATGAACCCGCGCAGACAGGGGGGCCTCCTGGGGGTCAGGAGGCGCCGCCGGTCGAACTCGGCTGCTGACCGTGCCAGCTCCGAAGAGATCCTGGACCGAGCCGACGAAGGTGTCTCACACCTGCGCAGCCTGATCCGCACCCTGCGCGAGGCCGCAGGCTTCGAAGAAGCCTGGGATGCCCGTTTCCGAGACCGATGGGTCGGGATCGTCGACCAGGCGGGCCGGGCGATCGCCGACCCCGATGCCGAAGTGGAGCCGCTGCACGACGCGCTGACGTCACTGTCCACTGAGATGGCAGAGGACGGGCATCTGGACGCTGACCTGTGGCCGATCTACGGGTCGCTGCTCACCAGTCTGCGCCACATCGTCGTCATCGTCGACGATGTCACGTCGGCACGACAGGCGCGTGAGGCCGACTCCTGAGCAGTCCCGTCCACGAAGTCCCCGGGATCTTCTGGTCCCGGCGCGGTCGAGAATCCCTGACTCTGCACCGATGATGCCGGTACGCTCGGACGTCCCGGACGATGACGTCCGGGGGCCACGCTCGGGGCGCGCGGCGCACGGTGACGGGGGATTGTCATGTCGGACTATGAGGCGGAACGGCACGAGATCTCGCAGCAGCTCGACTACACCCCTGGTTCAGGCGAGACGCTGCGGCCCAGCGAACTCGTGCCGATCCTCAATGACTGGGCCTACTGCGGCTACATCCACGAGGACCACGTGCCGGAGATCCTGGGGCAGCTGTGCCTCTGGATCGAGGGGTATGAACACCACCGGGCCGGCTGGTATCTGCTGGGCAGGTACCGAGGCCGGAACGACTGGATGGACGTCGTGGAGGCGGTGACCCGCGAGGTGAAACGACGTCCCACCACGCGCTGACGTGACCCCGCGCGGCGACCGGGGCCGGTTCGTCGTCGGGATGCCGCCCTCGCCGACGTCTGACCGTCGATCCGCGTGATTCCGGTGCCCGAAGCGGGACTCGAACCCGCACACCAGTGGTACCGCATTTTGAGTGCGGCGCGTCTACCGATTCCGCCATTCGGGCTGGTGGCCGCTCGAGTCCAGGTCGTCGTCATCCGCCGGAGGCGGAGACGTCGTCACTGGTCGTGCTGGTGGGAACCGACGGACTCGAGGTGCCCGATCAGCATACCGGGCGATACGCTGGGGGCGACAATTCGGCCGCGCCGCCGGGATCGGCGGCATGGGCGGCCCCGCACCAGCAGATGAGTCCCCATCCGAAGGAGAACGGTGACCGAAGAGCAGAACTCCGCATCCGCCGAGGCCGCATCCGACGCAGCGTCCGACGCCGAGGCCCCGACGCGCCGCGTCCTCGTCGCCGAGGACGAGACGCTCATCCGCCTGGACATCGTCGAGATCCTCAGCGGAGCGGGGTACGAGGTCGTCGCGCAGGCCGACGACGGCGAGCAGGCCGTCGAGCTGGCCCGCGAGCACGACCCGGATCTGGTGGTCATGGATGTGAAGATGCCGGTCATGGACGGCATCACCGCCGCGACGACGATCGCCGAGGAGCAGATCGCTCCGGTGGTCATGCTCACCGCCTTCTCCCAGCGGGATCTCGTCGAGAGCGCCCGCGAGGCCGGGGCGATGGCCTATGTGGTCAAGCCCTTCACCGAGAACGACCTCATCCCGGCCATCGAGGTCGCCGTCGCGCGCTTCGACGAGATCCGCGCCCTGGAGCAGGAGGTCGCCTCGCTCAACGACAAGTTCGAGACCCGCAAGCTGGTCGACCGGGCGAAGTCGCTGCTGACGACCAAGATGGGGCTCAGCGAGCCCGAGGCCTTCCGCTGGATCCAGAAGACCTCCATGGACCGCCGGCTGAGCATGCGCGAGGTCGCCGAGACCGTCGTCGACCAGATGGGCTGAGCCCTCCGCCGGCGGGAGAGAGGCTCAGGTCTCGAAGTACACCGGGTGGTGCCTCCGGCACCCGGGATTGAACCGCGCGCCGCAGGAGGGGCAGGCCGGTCGGTCAGCGTCGGCCTCGAGATAGGCGCGGATCGTCAGCCGCACGCCGCAGACTCCGCAGAGCAGCGCCGACGCGTCGTGCTCGGCGCGGGGCCAGGGGAGGGGCGCGTGCTCCTCGGCCTCGGCGTGGCAGTGCAGGCAGGGGTACCACCGGTCGCAGCAGCGGAAGCGGATCGCCACCACGTCCAGCGCGTCGGCATAGTGCGCGCAGCGCGTCTGCGCATCGACGACGGCGCCGCCCACGGCAGGGCGTCGGGGCGCATCGTGCGGATCGGCCGGCCGGCCGTGCGGCGGATCGATGCGGGGATCGGCTCGGGCCATGGCCTCCACTGTAGCGGGATGCCTCGGCGGGGCATGTCCGGCGGCCGGGCGGCCGGGCGGCCCGGTGGCCCGGCGGCACGATGTCCGCCCGGCCGCGACCTTCGGAAGGTCCGGCCCGGTCGTCAATCGGAGGCCCGCACCACCACAGACCGCCGACACCTATCGTTCGTGCTCTTGTGAACGATCCCTCCACCGGGTAGTGTCACGATAAAGCGATGCACCTCACAGGGTGGGGAGTCGTGGCCGGCCCGGCCGGCCGACGGATGCCGGGGCGCTGGTGGTGCGGCGCGCCGGATGCGGCGGGGCCCCAGGTCGCTCCCGGTCGCTCCTCGGAGCGGGGCGCCGCCGTCGAGGGGAGGCGCAGCCCCGTCGTCGTCTCGCAGCGCTGTGCTGTGACGCTCTTCCGGAGCGTCCTGCATGCTGAGACGGCGGCGGGGCTGTGGTCGTACCGCCCCGACCTGGGCATAGAATCGCAGCATGGCACACAGCACCCCAGAGGATCCAGCACGGAGCGCCGCCGAGGAGGCGCCCCACACCCCGCCCGCGCCGGTCACCGGGCCGAGCATCCCGGAGAAGCCGCGCAGCTGGCAGGTCACCGACGGCTACACCAGCGCACCGTCGCGCGGCATGCTCCGCGCCGTCGGAATGGGCGACCAGGACTTCGGCAAGGCGCAGATCGGCATCGCCAGCTCGTGGAACGAGATCACGCCGTGCAACCTCTCGCTGGACCGACTGGCCCGCGCCTCCAAGGAGGGCGTGCACGCCGGCGGCGGCTATCCGCTGGAGTTCGGCACCATCTCGGTCTCCGACGGGATCTCCATGGGGCATGAGGGGATGCACTACTCGCTGGTCTCCCGCGAGGTGATCGCCGACTCCGTGGAGACGGTCATGGAGGCCGAGCGGCTGGACGGCTCCATCCTGCTGGCCGGCTGCGACAAGTCGCTGCCCGGGATGATGATGGCCGCCGCGCGCCTGGACCTCTCCAGCGTCTTCCTCTACGCCGGCTCGATCATGCCGGGCACCGCGCGGTTCTCCGACGGCAGCGAGAAGGAGGTCACCCTCATCGACGCCTTCGAGGGGGTCGGCGCCTGCGCCCGCGGAACCATCAGCGAAGAGGACCTCGGAGTCATCGAGCGCGCCATCTGCCCCGGCGAAGGGGCCTGCGGAGGCATGTACACCGCCAACACGATGGCCGCCATCGGCGAGGCCCTCGGCCTCTCGCTGCCCGGCTCGGCCGCGCCGCCGTCGGCCGACCGCCGTCGCGACGTCTTCGCCCACCGGGCCGGCGAGGCCGTCGTCGAGCTGCTCCGACAGGGGATCACCACTCGTGACATCCTCACCAAGCAGGCCTTCGAGAACGCCATCGCGGTCACCATGGCCTTCGGCGGCTCCACCAATGCGGTGCTGCACCTGCTGGCCATCGCCCGCGAGGCCGGAGTCGACCTGGCGCTGGAGGACTTCAACCGGATCGGCGATCGGATCCCTCATCTCGGCGACCTCAAGCCCTTCGGCCAGTACGTGATGGCCGACGTCGACCGCGTCGGCGGCGTGCCGGTGGTCATGCGCGCGCTGCTCGACGCCGGGCTGCTGCACGGCGACGCGCTGACCGTCACCGGCCGCACGGTGGCCGAGAACCTCGCGGAGATCGACCCGCCGGACCTCGACGGCTCGATCATCCGCTCGCTGCAGGACCCGATGCACCACAACGGCGGCATCGCCGTGCTGCGCGGTTCGCTGGCCCCGGAGGGCGCCGTGGTGAAGTCCGCAGGCTTCGACGCCGAGGTCTTCGACGGCACTGCGCGGGTCTTCGAGCGGGAGCAGGCCGCGCTGGACGCGCTGGCCGCCGGCACCATCACCGCGGGCGACGTCGTCGTCATCCGCTACGAGGGCCCCAAGGGCGGCCCCGGCATGCGCGAGATGCTGGCCATCACCGGCGCGATCAAGGGGGCGGGCCTGGGCAAGGACGTGCTGCTGATCACCGACGGCCGCTTCTCCGGCGGCACCACCGGGCTGTGCATCGGCCACATCGCCCCGGAGGCGGTGGACGGCGGGCCCATCGCCCATATCGTCGACGGGGACCGGATCCGGGTGGACATCGCCGGGCGTACCATCGATCTTCTGGTCGACGAAGAGGACCTCTCCCGACGCGCCGAGGGCTGGGAGCCCCTGGACCCGACGACGACCACGGGCGTGCTGGGCAAGTACGCCAAGCTGGTCCGTTCGGCGGCCGAGGGCGCCTACTGCGGCTGACCGCCCGCGTCCCGGGCGGAGGCCCGGGGCTCGGCGCCCGGGAGGTGCGCCCTCGAGGGGGCGTCCGACGGGCAGTCCAGATGGTGAGACGGTCGACTCGTCTGTTGACTCGTCCACCACGCCGGGGAAGCATTGGGGGCATGCGCCAGATGCTACGAGTAGCTCCCGTCCTCCCGCCGGGGGAAGCGTGACGATCCACGTTCCTCAGGGCGGCCGGAACCCTGCTCGGCGTCGAGCGGGCGGACGGTCGCACTCGAGCTGACGCATGACGCTGAACCCCGGCAGAGAGAGCCCCCGCAGGGACGCTTCCTCGCCGGGGTCTTCTCATCTCCGGGGTCATTTGCCAGCATCCATCCGGGGGCGCAGCCCCTGCCGACCGGATACAGGAACACACTGATGAGCAGAACAGCTGCGACGAGCCCAGCGGCTCCGCCGGCGTCGAGCCCCGAGCGGAGCCGGACCAGCCACACCACGACCGCCGATCACCGCCTCTACGGCCCGGGCCTGCCCGTGGACCCGGTGGAGGTGACCGGCTCGGAGTCCATCATCCGCAGCCTCGAGGCGCTCGGGGTGACCGATGTGTTCGGCCTCCCGGGCGGCGCGATCCTGCCCACCTACGACCCGCTGATGGACTCGTCGACGATCAATCATGTGCTGGTCCGCCACGAGCAGGGCGCCGGCCATGCCGCGCAGGGCTACGCGATGGTCACCGGGCAGGTCGGCGTCTGCCTGGCCACCTCCGGACCCGGTGCGACGAACCTGGTCACCGCGCTGGCCGACGCGCATATGGACTCGGTGCCGATGGTCGCGATCACCGGGCAGGTCAACGCCTCGGTGATCGGCACCGACGCCTTTCAGGAGGCCGACATCGTCGGCATCTCCGCGCCGATCACCAAGCATTCCTTCCTGGTCACCGACGCCGACACCATCCCGCAGGTGATGGCCGAGGCCTTCCACCTGGCCTCCTCGGGGAGGCCGGGGCCGGTGCTGGTGGACATCACCAAGTCGGCCCAGGCGGCGAGGACGACCTTCTCCTGGCCGCCCGAGATCGGACTGACGGGCTATCGGCCGGTCACCCGCGGGCACGCCAAGCAGGTCCGCGAGGCCGCCAAGCTCATCCAGCAGGCCCGCCGTCCGGTCTTCTACCTCGGCGGGGGCATCGTCAAGGCCGAGGCCTCCGAGGAGTTCCGCGCGCTGGCCGAGGCCGCCGGCGCTCCGGTGGCGACGACGCTGATGGCCCGCGGCGCCTTCCCGGACTCGCACGAGCAGAACCTGGGGATGCCGGGCATGCACGGCACCGTGGCCGCCGTCGCCGCGCTGCAGCGGGCGGACCTGCTGATCACGCTCGGCGCCCGCTTCGACGACCGCGTCACCGGGGCGCTGGACTCCTTCGCCCCGGACGCGAAGGTCATCCACGCCGACGTCGACCCGGCCGAGATCTCGAAGAACCGGCTGGCCGACGTGCCGATCGTCGGGTCGCTGAAGGAGATCGTCCCGGAGCTGACCGCGGCGGTGGCCGAGGTCTTCGAGCGGGAGGGTCGTCCGGAGCTGGAGAGCTGGTGGCGCCAGCTGGATCGGATGCGCACCACCTACCCGCTGGGCTGGACCGAGCCGGAGGACGGCATGACCGCTCCGCAGCAGGTCATCCGGCGCATCGGCGAGGCCGCCGGACCGGAGGCGGTCTACGTCGCCGGCGTCGGCCAGCACCAGATGTGGGCTTCGCAGTTCATCGGCTTCGAACGGCCCCGGCAGTGGCTGAACTCCGGCGGACTGGGCACCATGGGCTACTCGGTGCCCGCCGCGATGGGGGCGCAGGTCGGCCAGCCGGACCGCGTGGTCTGGGCGATCGACGGCGACGGCTGCTTCCAGATGACCAACCAGGAGCTGGCCACCTGCGCGATCAACGGCATCCCGATCAAGGTGGCGGTGATCAACAACTCCTCGCTGGGCATGGTGCGGCAGTGGCAGACGCTGTTCTACGAGTCGCGCTATTCCAACACCGACCTGAACACGGCCATGGACCGCCACGGCGACCAGGTCGTGCCGATCCCGGACTTCGTGAAGCTCGCCGAGGCCTACGGCTGCGCGGGGCTGCGCTGCGAGCGCGAGGAGGACCTGGACGCGACGATCGCCGAGGCCATGGCCATCACCGACCGGCCCGTCGTCGTCGACTTCCGGGTCAGCCGCGACTCCATGGTCTGGCCCATGGTGCCGGCCGGGGTGTCCAACAGCGACATCCAGGTCGCCCGCGACCTGACCCCGGACTGGGACGAGGAGGAGTGACCATGAACGTCGAGACGGCCGAACGCCGCACCCTGTCCGTGCTCGTCGAGGACGTGCCCGGAGTGCTCTCCAAAGTCTCCGGGCTGTTCTCCCGACGCGCCTTCAACATCGACTCGCTGGCCGTCGGGCCCTCGGAGATCGCCGGTCTCTCCCGGATCACCGTGGTCGTCCGCGCCGACGAGGTGCTGCTGGAGCAGATCACCAAGCAGCTGAACAAGCTCATCAACGTCATCAAGATCATCGAGCTGGCGCCGGAGACCTCGGTGCAGCGCGATCACCTGCTGATCAAGGTCAGGGCCGATTCGCCGACCCGGCTGCAGGTGACCCAGGCGGTGGACCTGTTCCGCGCCAAGATCGTCGACGTCTCGGTCGACTCGCTCACCGTCGAGGCCACCGGGGCGCCCGACAAGCTCAACGCCCTGCTGGACGTGCTCGAGCCCTACGGCATCCGCGAGATCGTCCGGTCCGGGACGCTCGCGATCAGCCGAGGCGCGAAGTCCATGACCGACCGGGCGCTGAAGCCGTGACGGGGCGGCCGGAGTCCGCGAGCACCCGCTGCGGACCCCGGCGCGTCCCCGCCCGTCCTACCCGCACGACCCCCTCCCACACCCGATCCGCAAGGAGACCTCGAAGTGACTGACCTGTACTACGACGACGACGCCGACCTCGCCGTGCTGTCCGACCGGAAGGTGGCCGTGATCGGATACGGCTCCCAGGGTCACGCCCACGCGCTGTCGCTGCGCGACTCCGGCGTCGACGTCCGCGTCGGCCTCAAGGAGGGCTCCTCCTCGAAGGCCAAGGCCGAGGAGCAGGGCCTGACCGTCGCGCCTGTGGCCGAGGCGGCCGCGGAGGCCGACGTCGTGATGCTGCTGGTCCCGGACCAGCACCAGGCCGACGTCTACGCCGCCGAGATCGCCCCGCACCTGACGGCCGGCGACGTGCTGCTGTTCTCCCACGGCTTCAACATCCGTTTCGGCTACATCCAGCCGGCCGCCGACGTCGACGTCGCCATGGTCGCCCCGAAGGGGCCGGGCCACGTGGTGCGCCGCGAGTACGAGGCCGGCCGCGGCGTGCCGGCGCTGATCGCCGTCGAGCAGAACCCGTCCGGGAAGGCCAAGGACGTCGCCCTGGCCTACGCCAAGGGCATCGGCGGCACCCGCGCCGGCGTCATCGAGACCACCTTCACCGAAGAGACCGAGTCGGACCTCTTCGGCGAGCAGGCGGTGCTCTGCGGCGGCGCCTCGCAGCTGGTCCAGTACGGCTTCGAGACGCTGACCGAGGCCGGCTACCAGCCGGAGATCGCCTACTTCGAGGTGCTCCACGAGCTGAAGCTCATCGTCGACCTGATGGTCGAGGGCGGACTGACCAAGCAGCGCTGGTCCATCTCCGACACCGCGGAGTTCGGCGACTACGTCTCCGGTCCCCGGGTGATCTCCCCGGAGGTCAAGGAGAACATGAAGACGGTGCTGGCCGAGATCCAGGACGGCAGCTTCGCCAAGCGGTTCATGGACGACCAGCGCGCCGGCGCGCCGGAGTTCGCCGAGCTGCGGCGGAAGAACGAGTCTCACCCGATCGAGTCCACCGGTCGCCAGCTGCGCAAGCTGTTCTCCTGGATTCCGGAGGACGACGACTACACCGAGGGCACCGCCTCCCGCTGACCCGTCGTCGAGCGGCACGCAGGAGGCAGTAGAGTGAGCGGGGTCGGGTCGTCCGCGGCCCGGCCCCGCCTCGCTGAGCTCCGCACCGTCGATCGGACTCGATCCACCCACCACCGAGAAGAAGGACACTGTGAGCAGCAACCGCCCCGTCGTCGTCCTCGCCGAGGAACTCTCGCCCGCCACCGTCGATGCCCTCGGGCCCGACTTCGAGATCCGCCAGTCGGACGGCACCGACCGTGACCGGCTCGCCGCCGACCTCGCCGACGCCCATGCCCTCATGGTCCGCTCGGCCACCACCGTCGACGCCGAGGTCCTCTCCCACGCGCCCCGGCTGAAGGTCGTCGCCCGCGCCGGCGTCGGTCTGGACAACGTCGACATCAAGGCCGCCACCGAGGCCGGCGTGATGGTGGTCAACGCGCCGACGTCGAACATCGTCTCCGCCGCCGAGCTGACCTGCGCCCACATCCTGGGGCTGGCGCGGAACATCCCGCCGGCGACGGCGGCGCTGAAGGCGGGGGAGTGGAAGCGCTCGAAGTACGCCGGCCTGGAGCTGCAGGACAAGGTCCTCGGGGTCATCGGCCTGGGCCGCATCGGCGGGCTGGTCGCCGAGCGCATGAAGGCCTTCGGCATGGAGATCGTCGCCTACGACCCCTATGTCACCTCCGCCCGCGCGCACCAGATCGGCGCGCAGCTGCTCAGCCTCGAGGAGCTCTATGAACGGGCGGACGTGGTCACCATCCACATGCCCAAGACCCCGGAGACGCTCGGGATGCTGGGCGCGACGGCCTTCGACCGGATGAAGGACTCGGCCTACGTCGTCAACGTCGCCCGCGGCGGCCTGGTCGACGAGGACGCCCTGGAGCAGGCCCTGCAGGCCGGCAGCATCGGCGGGGCGGCGATCGACGTCTTCGCCTCCGAGCCGTCCACCCACCTGCCGTTCTTCTCCCGGGAGAACGTCGTGGTCACCCCGCATCTGGGCGCCTCCACCGCCGAGGCCCAGGAGAAGGCCGGCGTCTCGGTCGCGAAATCGGTGCGCCTGGCTCTGGCCGGCGAGCTGGTGCCCGACGCGGTCAACGTCGCCGGCGGCGCGATCGATGAGCTCGTCCGCCCCGGCATCCCGCTGATCGAGAAGCTCGGCCGGGTGCTCACCGCCGTCGGCTCCGACGCCTTCACCGATGTGGAGACCGAGGCCGCCGGCGAGATCGCCGAGCTCAACGTCGACGCGTTGCAGCTGGCCGCTCTGAAGGGCCTGTTCACCGACGTCGTCTCCGAGCAGGTCTCCTACGTCAACGCTCCGGTGCTCGCCGAGCAGCGTGGGATCGCGACTCGGCTGACCACCACGCCCGACGTCGAGGACTATCGCAACGCGCTCACCGTGCGCGGAGCGACCTCCTCCGGGGCGCAGTTCGAGGTCCGCGGCACGCTGACCGGGCCGAAGCAGGTCGAGAAGATCATCGGGATCAACGGCTACGACCTGGAGATCCCGCTGACCGAGCACCTGGTGATCTTCGAGTACGCCGACCGCCCCGGCGTCGTCGGCGCGCTGGGACGGATCCTCGGCCAGCACGGGCTGAACATCGGCGGAATGCAGGTCTCGCAGAGCACCAAGGAGGAGCGGGCGCTGGCGGTGCTGGCCGTCGACGCCGCGCTGCCGGCCGGCGTGCTGGACGAGATCGCCGACGAGGTCGGCGCGGCGCTGGCCGCCGAGGTCGACCTCGAGGAGCGTGGCTGAGCCGGTCCGAGCCGGACCGATCCTGACCCAACCGCCCCGCCGCACGACGCCGGCCGCCGGACCCCGCAGGGATCGGCGGCCGGCGTCGTCGTGTCTGCGGCCGCGGCGACGTCACCGGCTCGGCGCGGGCGACGCCGGTGCGGTAGATTCTCGATGTGACTTCTGTGCAGCGTTCCCCCTACTACCTGACCACGGCGATCACCTATCCCAACGGTGAGCCGCACATCGGCCACGCCTACGAGTACATCTCCGCCGACGTGATGGCCCGGTTCAAGCGGCTGGACGGCTACGACGTGCGGTTCCTGACCGGCACCGACGAGCACGGCCAGAAGGTCCAGCAGACCGCGGAGGCCGAGGGGATCACCCCGCTGGAGTTGGCCGCGCGCAATGCGCAGGCCATCCGCGAGGTCGACGACGAGGTCCTCGACGTCTCCTACGACCGGTTCATCCGCACCACCGACTCCGACCATTACGAGGCCTCCCAGGCCATCTGGCGGCGCATGGTGGAGAACGGCGACATCTACCTGGCCGACTACGCCGGCTGGTACTCGGTGCGCGACGAGCGCTACTTCGCCGAGGACGAGACCGAGATCGGCGACGACGGCGTCCGCCGGGCCTCCGAGACCGGCACCGAAGTCACCTGGACCGAGGAGGAGAGCTACTTCTTCCGGCTCTCCGCCTATCAGGAGAAGCTGCTGGCGCTCTATCGGGACCACCCGGAGTTCGCCGCGCCGGCCAGCCGCTTCAACGAGGTCATCCGCTTCGTCGAGTCCGGCCTGGAGGACCTGTCGATCTCGCGGACCACCTTCGACTGGGGCGTGCCGGTGCCCGAGGACCTCACCGCGGCGGAGACGTCGAAGAACCACGTGATGTACGTGTGGGTCGACGCGCTGACCAACTACCTGACCGGCGCCGGCTTCCCGGACGTCGAGTCGGCGGACTATCAGGCCTACTGGCCGGCCGACCTGCACATCATCGGCAAGGACATCTCGCGGTTCCACTGCATCTTCTGGCCGGCCTTCCTGATGAGCGCGGGCCTGCCACTGCCGAAGCGCGTGATGATCCACGGCTTCCTGCACAACGCCGGGGAGAAGATGTCGAAGTCGGTGGGCAACGTCGTCGCCCCGCGCGAGTGGGTCGAGGAGTACGGCCTGGACGCGGTGCGCTTCTTCCTGCTGCGCGAGTTCCCCTTCGGCCAGGACGGCTCGTACTCCCACGAGGCCGTCGTCGGGCGGAAGAACTCGGACCTGGCGAACAACCTGGGCAATCTGGCCCAGCGGTCGCTGTCGATGATCGTGAAGAACTGCGACGGCGCCGTGCCCGAGCCCGGCGAGCTCACCGAGGCCGACTGGACGATCCTCGCCCGGGCCGAGGAGCTGCTGGAGATCAACCGCGCGGCCTACGAGGTCCAGGACTTCCATCGTGCGCTGGAGCGGACCTGGTTCGTGCTCGGCGAGGCCAACGCCTACTTCGCCGACGAACAGCCCTGGAAGCTGAAGACCTCGGATCCGGAGCGGATGGCGACGGTGCTGTACGTGACCGCCGAGATCGTCCGGCGGGTCGCGCTGCTGGCCCAGCCGGTGATGCCGGAGTCGGCGACCCGGCTGCTCGACGCCCTGGGCGTGGAGGCGGACGGCGACGCCGGCCGCACCACGGCCTCGGGGGAGGGGCCGCGGGGCTTCGTCGCCTTCGACGAGCAGCTGCGGCCGGGCACCCCGCTGGAGAAGCCGCAGCCGATCTTCCCGCGTCACGAGGGCTGAGGCGCCCGACGGTCGGGCCGCCGCGGTCTCAGATGGTGAGAGCCGTCGGCGTCCTCTCGCCGTCGCGACGGCAGGGCCCTACTGTGGGCGACATGGCTGACATCTTTGCGCGGACGACTCTGGACATCGCGGTCATTCCCGGGGACGGGATCGGACCGGAGGTCATCACGGAAGCACGGCGCGTGCTGGAGACGGTGCTGGATTCCGAGGGCGTCGAGCTGCGCTGCACCGAGTACCCGCTGGGCGCCGCCCACTGGCTGGAGAGCGGCGAGACGCTCGAGGATGACACGCTCGAGAGGCTTCGCAGGCATGATGCGATCCTCTTCGGAGCCGTCGGCGCCGACCCGCAGGATGACCGCGTCCCCTCGGGGCTGATCGAGCGGGAGCTGCTGCTGAAGCTGCGCTTCAGCCTGGACCACGCGATCAACCTGCGCCCCTCGCGCTCGTACCCGGGGGTGACTTCGCCGCTGCGCGGCGTCGGCGAGCAGTCGGGCCCGCAGATCGACTTCGTGGTCGTCCGCGAGGGCACCGAGGGCCCCTATGTGGGCAACGGCGGCACCATCCGCCGCGGCACCGCCCAGGAGATCGCCACCGAAGTCTCGCTGAACACCGCCCACGGGGTCCGGCGCGTCGTCGCCGACGCCTTCGCCCGCGCGGCCTCGCGCCGCGGGAAGCTGACCCTGGTGCACAAGCACAACGTGCTCACCCGCGCCGGCGACCTCTGGCGCCGGGCCGTGGAGGAGGCCGCCGTCGGGCACCCGGACGTGAGCTGGGAGTACATGCACGTCGACGCCGCGACCATCCACATGGTCCAGGACCCGGCGCGCTTCGACGTGATCGTCACCGACAACCTGTTCGGCGACATCCTCACCGACCTCGCCGGCGCCATCAGCGGCGGCATCGGACTGGCCGCCTCGGGGTCGATCAACGCCGAGGGCACTGCGCCGTCGATGTTCGAGCCGGTCCACGGCTCGGCCCCGGACATCGCCGGCACACAGATCGCCGACCCCACGGCGGCGGTCCTCTCGGCGGCGCTGATGCTGCAGCATCTCGGCCACGAGGGGTCGGCCGCCCGCATCCAGGCCGCCGTCGACGCGCAGATCGCCGAGTGGGCCCGCGATCCGGAGGCCTCCAGGGCGCTGACCACCGCAGCCCGCGGCGAGGCGCTGCTCCAGCGCGTGCTCGCCGGCTGACCGGTCGAGAGCGGGCGCGTGCGGCGGTAGAGTATGGGCCCGATGCACCCGCCGAGTGGAAGGCAGTCCTGAATGCAGTTCGACGTCACTGAGAACCCGCACCCCGTCCCGCAGGATCGGCGTCGCGAGATCCTGGCCGATCCGGGCTTCGGCGTGCACTTCAGCGACCACACGGCGGTCATCGACTGGACCGACGACGGCCACGGCGGCTCCTGGCACGATGCCCGTGTGGAGGCCTACGGCCCGATCACGCTGGATCCGGCCGCCTCGGTGCTGCACTACGCCCAGGAGGTCTTCGAGGGTATGAAGGCCTACCGGCACGCCGACGGCGGCGTGCACACCTTCCGCCCACGGGCCAACGCCGCGCGGATGAACCGCTCGGCCCGCCGGATGGCGCTGCCCCAGTTGGACGAGGAGGTCTTCGTCGAGTCGCTGGAGCAGCTGCTCGCCGTGGACGCGGCCTGGGTGCCGGACGGTGAGGGCGCGGCGCTGTACCTGCGCCCCTTCATGGTCGCCACCGAGGCCTTCCTCGGCGTCCGCCCGGCGCGCGAGGTCTCGTACCGGGTGATCGCCTCGCCGGCGGGCAACTACTTCGGCGGCGAGCTCAAGCCGGTGCGCATCTGGGTCTCCCGGGACTTCACCCGGTCGGCTCCCGGCGGGACCGGCGCGGCGAAGACCGGGGGCAACTACGCCGGCTCGCTGGCGGCGCAGGCCCAGGCCGCCGAGCACGGCTGCGACCAGGTGCTCTTCCTGGACCCGCTGCACGAGAACGCCGTCGAGGAGCTCGGCGGCATGAACGTCTTCCTGGTCACCTCCGACGACCGGCTGATCACTCCGCAGCTGACCGGCACGATCCTCGAGGGTGTGACCCGCGACTCGGTCATCCAGCTGGCGCAGGATCGCGGCCTGGCGGTCGAGGAGCGGCGCGTCACCCTCGACGAGTGGGCCCGCGGGATCGAGGACGGCACGATCATCGAGGCCTTCGCCTGCGGAACTGCGGCCGTCATCACCCCGATCGGCGAGCTCGTCGACGGCGAGACGATCATCGCCTCGCCGGGCACCGGTGAGATCACCGCGAGCATCCGCGAGGAGCTGCTGGGCATCCAGACCGGCGCGGTGGCGGACCGCCACGGCTGGATGCACCGACTGGCCTGAGCCGCCGGACAGGTCCGGCCGCCCCCCGGGCGCTCCGCCGCGGCGGCGCGCCCGGGGGTGCGGTGAGTAGACTGGCGGGCATGCGCATTGCACGTTTCGTCACTGAGGCTGAGCCCGCCTACGGCATCGTCACCGGCGATCCCGGCGAGGAGACCATCACCGAGCTGACCGGCGATCCGTTCTACGGATCCGTCCAGCAGACCGGAACCACCCATTCCATCGACGACGTCCGGCTCGTCGCCCCGATCATCCCCCGCAGCAAGGTGGTCGGAGTCGGCCGCAACTACGCCGACCACGTCGCCGAGATGGGGGGAGAGCCGCCGGTCTCGCCGCTGCTGTTCCTGGTGCCCAACACCGCCGTGTCCGGACCGAACGAGCCGATCACCCTGCCCTCCTTCTCCGAGGAGGTCAGCTATGAGGCCGAGCTGGCCGTCGTCATCGGCCGGATCTGCAAGGACGTGCCGCTCGAGCGCGTCGACGAGGTGATCTTCGGCTACACCGTCGCCAACGACATCACCGCCCGCGACGCCCAGCGCACCGACGGCCAGTGGGCCCGCGCCAAGGGCTTCGACGGCTCGACGCCGCTCGGCCCCTGGGTGGAGACCGACCTCGACGTCGAGGACCTGGAGATCACCGGCCGGCTGAACGGCGAGGTCGTCCAGCGGGGCCGGACCTCCGAGATGATCTTCGGCGTGCCCGAGCTCATCTCCCAGATCTCGCAGGCCTTCACCCTGCTGCCCGGCGACGTCATCCTCACCGGCACGCCTGCCGGCGTCGGCACCGTCTCGGACGGCGACCGCTTCGAGGCCGAGGTCGAGGGCCTCGGCACGCTGGTCAACCACTTCCGACGCTGACCTCGGCGGCGCGGACGGCCGCGCGCCGTCGTGCCCGCCGGCGCCGACGCCGGCCGACGTCAGTCGGCGCCGGCCGGCGCCGCGCCCTCCCACCTCCCGCACCGATCAGGAGCCATCACACCGCTATGAGCACCCCCGCCGCCTCCGGCACCGAGATCCCCGCCGTCGACCCCGCCGCACCCGTGCGCGTGCGGTTCTGCCCGTCGCCGACGGGAGCCCCGCACGTCGGGCTCATCCGCACCGCCCTGTTCAACTGGGCCTATGCCCGCCACACCGGCGGGACGCTGGTGTTCCGCATCGAGGACACCGATGCGGCCCGCGACTCCGAGGAGTCCTACGCGCAGCTCCTCGAGGCGCTGCGCTGGCTGGGTCTGGACTGGGACGAGGGCGTCGAAGTCGGCGGCGAGCACGGCCCGTACCGGCAGTCCGAGCGGGGTGAGATCTATGCCGACGTGCTCGAGCGGCTGAAGGCCTCCGGCCATGTCTACGAGGCCTACTCCACGCCGGAGGAGGTCGAGGAGCGCCACCGCGCGGCCGGCCGGGATCCGAAGCTCGGCTATGACAATCACGACCGGCATCTCAGCGAGGAGGAGAAGGCGGCCTTCCGCGCCGAGGGCCGGCAGCCCGTGCTGCGGCTGCGGATGCCCGACGAGGACCTCACCTTCACCGACCTGGTGCGCGGCGAGATCACCTTCGCCGCCGGCTCCACGCCGGACTTCGTCGTCGCCCGCGCCGACGGCCGACCGCTCTACACCCTGGTCAATCCGCTGGACGACGCCTTGATGGGCATCACCCACGTGCTGCGCGGCGAGGACCTGCTCTCCTCGACGCCGCGGCAGATCGCCCTCTACCGGGCGCTGCACGCGATCGGCGTCGCCGACCACATGCCGGCCTTCGCGCATCTGCCCTACGTCATGGGGGAGGGGAACAAGAAGCTCTCCAAGCGCGACCCGGAGTCGAACGTCTTCCACCATCGCGACCGCGGCTTCATCCGCGAGGGCCTGCTGAACTACCTGGCGCTGCTGGGCTGGTCGCTGTCGTCCGACGAGGACGTCTTCACCGTCGACCAGCTCGTCGAGCACTTCGACGTCGCCGACGTGCTGGGCAACCCGGCACGCTTCGACACCAAGAAGGCCGAGGCGATCAACGGCACCCACATCCGCCGGCTGGACCCGCAGGACTTCCGCGACCGGCTGCTGCCGCATCTGCAGGCCCAGGGCCTGGTCGGCGAGGAGCTCACCGCACGGCAGGCGGCGATCCTCGACGGCGCCGCCCCGCTGGTGCAGGAGCGCATCGCGCTGCTCGCCGAGGGGGCGGACATGATGGCCTTCCTCTTCGTCGACGACGAGCAGCTGGAGATCGAGTCCAAGGCTTTCAGCGGGCTCGGCGAGGACGCGTCGGCCACCGTGGACGCCGCCGTCGCGGCCCTGGAGGAGCTCGACGACGCCGCCTGGACGACCGAGCGCATCGAGGCCGGGCTGCGCGAGGCTCTGGTCGACGGGCTGGGGTTCAAGCCGCGCAAGGCCTTCGGCGCGGTGCGATCTGCGGTCTCCGGGCGCAAGGTCTCTCCGCCGCTCTTCGAGTCGATGGAGCTGCTCGGCCGGGCCTCCTCGCTGGCCCGGCTGGCCCGCTTCCGTCGCGAGCTGGTCGCCCGGCAGGAGGGCTGACAGCTTCTTGCCAGGAGCACGGCGCTTCGGGGTCCGTCCGCGCGGACGGACCCCGAAGCCGGGCGCCCCTCACTGCTCCGGGAGCACCGTGCTCCAGAGGTGGTCCTCTCCGACGACGGGGATGCCATAGTCCCGCGCCTTGCGCGCTTTTCCGGAGACCGTGTCGGGATCTGCCGCGCCGAGGAGCTGAACCTGTTTCGTCACGGCACGATGGGGCGTCAGCCGGCCGAGCTGAGCGCCTCCTCGATCGTCGGACGCGGACGGCTCGTGTCTCCGGTGAGCACGACCTCGGCCCAGGTTCCAGGGCGAGCGACGACGAGGCGGCACCCGTCGCCTCACGAGGCACGAGGGCATCGGACACCTGAGGTTCGGGCACGTCGAGAAGTCGACCGATGGTCTGGACGTCCTCCCATTCGGCGTCGGTCACCACGCCGTCGGCCCAGGCCGCGTCGACGAGCTGCTCGAAGTACATGCTGTGGAGTTCGCCGACTGTGGTCCGTGAGATCCCCAGCTCGTCGGCGAGGGCGACCAGTGCCGACGTCTCGTGGCGGGACAGGCGGCGGTCGAGGAGAGCCCGGTCGAGCAGGGCCAGGTACTGCTCGTGTTCCGACGGTCCGGTGTACTCCGGGACTCGGAGGAGCACCTTCTCGAGGAAATGTGCGGACTCGGCCGGCTGGTCGCGCGGGACCGGTGCGCGCCGTGCTGTCGGCTCGTCGGCGTGCCAAGCCGACCGTTCGGCGGCGCGGAGGTGCTCCTCCCAGGCGACGTCCCGCTCCCGGGAGGAATTCGTGGGCCATCCGCATGGTGCACAATCCGGACTCTCGGAATGACGTGGGCGGGGAGATGCCGGCCCGGTCGAGTTCGGCATCGAGGAACCGTGCGTCGAAGTCGAGATTGTGCGCCACGGGGACCGTGCCGGAGAGCCTCCAGGCGACCTCTTCGGCGAGATCCGCGAACAGCGGGGCGTCCAGCGTCTCGGCCGCTCGAATCCCGTGGAGGGACGTCTTGCCGAGGTCTCGTCGCGGATCGATGAGCGTCTTCCACCGATCGAGGATCTCTCCAGTTCCGGCCACGGTGACGATCGCGATCTCGGCGATGCGGTCCTGGCCCCTCGCATCGAACCCGGCGGTCTCCGTGTCGATCACGGAGAATGTATCCCTGATACGTGCATCCCCTCTCGTCGACGGCGGTCTCGACGATACGCGTGACGGGTGACATATGCCGAGTTCCGCTGCGGATCGCCGGGATCAGGGGCGGGGTGAATCCTGCTGCAGGAATCTGAGAATCGGGGACGGGCAGTGTGACGAAGGTCAACGTGCTGGGGGACGCTCTCGATTTTGTACATCGAGCAGGGGGTCGTGTAGAGTAGTTGTCCGTTGCACGGCGTTCGGAACGCCGGTCGGAGACGGCCGGATGACTGGACGAGGAGCAGCGGCCGATGGGCTATGGTGTAATCGGCAACACAGCGGTTTCTGGTACCGTCGTTCTAGGTTCGAGTCCTAGTAGCCCAGCGAGATCCCCTCGGGGGTCGAGGGCCCTCGGAGACGGGGGCCCGACATATGGAGAGGGCCCCATCGTATAGCGGCCTAGTACGCCGGCCTCTCACGCCGGTAACGCGGGTTCGAATCCCGCTGGGGTCACCGCTCACGCGGCCCTCGTGCTGATCACAGTGCGAGGGCCGTCGCCATGAGCAGGCGTCCGGATCGTCGGGCGTCATCCGTCGGGAGACCGTCGGCACCCTCTCCTCACTGGATTCTCCCGGAAAATTCTGTGAGGATGAAAAAGCCTTCTGATGAGGGGAAAATCATATACGGCCCCATCGTATAGCGGCCTAGTACGCCGGCCTCTCACGCCGGTAACGCGGGTTCGAATCCCGCTGGGGTCACTGCTGGAAGGCCCCCGATCTCTCGTGGATCGGGGGCCTTCGCCATGCGTGGATGACCGCGCCCGCCGGGGGTTAGCGGCCGAAATGTGTGTATGGCCCGGACGCGTCAGTGACGCGCAGGCCATTCCGAGCGGGCGCGGGGCTCCGGTGCGGTCCGGGCGGCAGGTCCCGGCCCGGCTGGGGCGGGAGCCTCGATGCTGCTGCCGGATCCCCGACGATCGGCAGGCCGGCAGGACCGGAGCTCCGAATCGACGTGGCAGGATGGCACGCATGGCAGAACCGCGACAGATCCACGCCCGTGCTGAGCTCGCCGCCGACACGTCGGAGGCCGTCGGCCCCACCGTGGGCGACGTCGGGGAGGACCGTGTCCTGGCGGCCGTGCGGGCGGTGATCGACGCGCACAACGCGGAGGAGGCCCGGGCTCCGGGGCTGGCCCTGCCGCCCGGCGACGACGCCGCCGTGCTGCGCCTGGCCTCCACTGAGGCGGTGCTGAGCACCGACACCATGGCCGAGGGGCAGGACTTCCGGCTCTCCTGGTGGCCCGACCCCGTTGCGGCGGGCCGCGCCGTCGGGCAGAAGGCCGCCGCGCAGAACCTCTCCGACCTCAATGCCATGGGGGCCGAACCGCTGGCCCTGCTGGTCAGCTGCACGCTGCCGGCCGAGCTGCCGCTCGCCGCGGTGTCCGCCCTCGCCGAGGGCCTGACGGCGGCCTGCCGCGCACCGGGCGCGGCACGCTGCGTCGTCGCCGGGGGAGACCTGGGCTCCGGGCCCGGCCTGGCGGTGACCATCACCGCCGTCGGGGAGCCTTGGCATCCGGAGCCGGAGGCCGCCGCCCGGCCGCTGCGCCGCGACGGTGCTCGTCCCGGCGACGTCCTGGCGATCGGCGGGCCGCTGGGTCGTGCGGCGGCGGGTCTGGCGCTGATCGAGGCCGGAGTCGTCGCTGCCGACGCGCGGCCGATGCGGGGACAGAGCCCGCAGGAGGCCCTGCTGGCCGCCTGTGCGGCCGCCCAGGCGGCCCCGGGCCCTGATCTGACCCTGGGGCCCGCGGCGGTGCGTGCCGGCGCCTCGGCGGGGCTGGACGTCTCCGACGGGCTGCTGCGCGACGCCGGACGCCTCGCCGCGGCCTCCGACGTCGCTCTCGACCTCGACGAGGCCGCGCTGGAGGAGGAGATCGAGCCGCTCCGCCGAGCCGCCGAGACGCTGCGCCGCCGCGCGCCGGGGGCCCGCCCGGACCCGCGGGCGTGGGTGCTCTCCGGCGGCGAGGACTACGCCCTGCTGGCGACGTTCGGCGCCGTCGCCGATCTGCCCGAGGGATTCCGCCGGATCGGTACGGTGCGCGCGCACGACGGAGCCCCCGGCGTGGACGCCGGGGGCTCCGTGGAGTCGACGGGGTGGGACTCGCTGGGCGGCTGACGCCGCCGGGGTCGGCGGAGACTCACCCCAGGGTCACCGCCGGATCATCGTGAGGGATGCGTCACTCGGGGGCGCCGTCGTAGTAGCGGCCCAGCTGGGCGAACTGCCAGCCGGCGGTCTGCCACTGCTCGGCGGAGAGCACGTTGCGCGCGTCGAGCAGCCGCCGGACGGCCACGACCTCGTCGAGGTCCGACGGGGTCAGGGCCTTGAACTCGTTCCACTCGGTGGTCAGCACCACCAGGTCGACCTGCTCGGCGGCCTCGCGCAGCGAGTCCACGTAGCCCAGCCGCGGGAAGCGCTTCGCGGCGTTCTCGTTGCCCTCCGGGTCATAGACGAGGACGTCCGCGCCGGCGGTGTAGAGCCGGTTGGCCACGTCCAGGCCGGGGGAGTCGCGCACGTCGTCGGAGAGCGGCTTGAAGGTCACCCCCAGCACCGCGATCCGCGTGCCGGGCAGCCCGCCGAGCATCTGTTCGGCGAGGGTCACCACCCGCTCGCGCCGGCGCAGGTTGATCTGGTCGACCTCGTTGAGGAAGGTCATCGAGTGGTCCAGGCCGAGCTCCGAGACCCGGGTCTGCAGCGCGCGGATGTCCTTGGGCAGGCAGCCGCCGCCGAAGCCGACGCCCGCGTTGAGGAACTTCCGACCGATGCGGGTGTCGTGGCCGATCGCGTCGGCCAGCGTCCGGATGTCGCCGCCGACGGCCTCGGTGACCTCGGAGAAGGCGTTGATGAAGGAGATCTTCGTCGCCAGGAAGGCGTTGGCGGCGACCTTGACGAGTTCGGCGGTCTCGAAGTCGGTGCTGATCCACGGGGTGTCCTGGGTCAGGGCATCCGCGTAGACCTCGCGCAGCACCTGCTCGTCGGCCGCGGCGTCGGTGCCGATCACCAGGCGGTCCGGGCGCAGAGTGTCCTGCACGGCGAATCCCTCGCGGAGGAACTCCGGGTTCCAGGCCAGCGAGACCTCGACGTCGCCGGGGACGTCCTCGGCCGCCAGCCGCTGCAGCCGGCGCGCAGTGCCCACCGGCACCGTCGACTTGCCGACCACCAGGGCGTCCTTGGTGATCGAGCGGGCCAGCGCGGCCGTCGCGGCGTCGACGGCGGTCAGGTCCGCGGCCGTGCCGCCGGCGACCTGCGGAGTGCCGACGGCGATGAAGTGCACGTCCGCCCAGGATCCGGCGCCGGCCATGTCGGTGGTGAAGCGCAGCCGTCCGGAGTCCACATGCTTGCGGATCAGCTCCGGCAGTCCGGGCTCGTGGAAGGGCAGGTCGCCGCGCGAGAGGGCCTCGATCTTCTCCGGGTCGACGTCGACGCCGAGGACGTCGAAGCCGAGCTCGGCCATGCATGCGGCATGCGTGGCGCCCAGGTAACCGGTTCCGATGACACTGATGTTCTTGATCACGCGCCCCATCATAGGACGCGCCGGGACCACGGCGAGACTCGACCGGCGTCCGGCGCGTCAGGCGCGTCCGGCATCTTCGCCCAGACCATGCTCGGCGGCCTCGGGGTTGCGCCGCACCAGCTCGGTGAGCTGATGGGCGGCCTGGACGACCACCTCGGCGTGCTGGCGGCCCGGCTGGCGGGTCAGCCGCTCGATGGGCCCGGAGATGGACACGGCGGCGATGACCCGGCCGGAGGGGCCGCGCACCGGCGCGGAGACCGAGGCCACGCCGGGTTCGCGCTCGCCCAGCGACTCGCCCCAGCCGCGCCGGCGGACCCCCGCCAGCACCGTGGGGGTGAACCGGGCGCCCTGCAGTCCCTCGACGAGCCGCTCGTGATCCTCCCAGGCCAGCAGCACCTGTGCGGCGGAGCCGGCCTTCATCGACAGCTGGGTGCCCACCGGTATGGAGTCGCGCAGGCCGATGGGACGCTCGGCCGAGGCCACGCAGATGCGGGCGTCGCCCTGGCGGCGGTAGAGCTGCGAGCTCTCTCCGGTGGCGTCGCGCAGCCGCAGCAGGATCGGTCCGGCCGCCGAGATCAGCCGGTCGTCCCCCGCGCGGAGGCCAGCTCGGCCAGTCGCGAGCCGATGACGTAGCGGCCCCGCACGTCGCGGGAGAGGAAGCGGTGGTGGATGAGCGCGCTGGCCAGCCGGTGGACGGTCGGCCGGGCCAGGCCGGTGCACTCCACCAGCTGGGCGAGCGAGGCCGGGCCGGCCTCCAGCGCATCGAGGATCATCACCGACTTGTCGACGACGCCGATGCCGGAGGGGGAGTGCAGCGGCCGCGGCGGTTCCGGGCCGACGGGGACCGGGGACGCGACGCCGGTCGGGGGTTCGGCGTCGGAGCCGGAGGCGGCGCCGGCCGCGCCGCCGGGGGCGACGTCCCGGGCCGGGTGCTCCGGCCGCTGATTCTTCGGGGCGCGAGGACTGGACATGGCCCCATGATACGACGCATCGCGGCCGAGGTCTCAGATAGTGAGACCTGGCGTCACGGTATGGAGGTCCGACTGGCGGAGGTGCTTCTGTAGTGGTATATGGACCGCAGCAGGACGACCCCCAGGGAGGCTCCCATGAGCAGGCCGCTCACCCTCGCCGAGAAGGTCTGGCGCGACCACGTCGTCGCGCCCGGCGTCGAGAAGGACGGGCAGCGCTCACCGGACCTGCTCTACATCGACCTGCACCTGGTCCACGAGGTCACCTCCCCGCAGGCCTTCGAGGGGCTGCGGCTGGCCGGGCGGCCGGTCCGGCGCCCGGACCTGACCATCGCCACCGAGGACCACAACACTCCCACCCTGGAGATCGACAAACCGATCGCCGACCCCGTCTCGCGCAAGCAGGTCGACACGCTGCGCGACAATGCCGAGGAGTTCGGCGTACGGCTGCACTCGCTGGGCGACGACGACCAGGGCATCGTCCACGTCGTCGGTCCGCAGCTGGGACTGACCCAGCCCGGCATGACCGTGGTCTGCGGCGACTCCCACACCTCCACCCACGGTGCCTTCGGGGCCCTGGCCCTGGGCATCGGCACCTCCGAGGTCGAGCACGTGCTGGCCACCCAGACGCTGCCGCTGAACCCGTTCAAGACGATGGCGATCACCGTCGAGGGCACGCTGAAGCCCGGGGTGAGCTCCAAAGACATCATCCTGGCGGTCATCGCGAAGATCGGCACCGGCGGCGGCCAGGGCTACGTGCTGGAGTACCGCGGCAGCGCGATCGAGCAGCTGTCGATGGACGCGCGGATGACCATCTGCAACATGTCCATCGAGGCGGGCGCCCGCGCAGGCATGATCGCCCCGGACGAGACGACCTTCGACTACGTGGAGGGCCGTCCTCACGCGCCGCAGGGCGCCGACTGGGACGCCGCCGTGGAGTACTGGCGTTCGCTGCGCACCGACGAGGGTGCGGAGTTCGACACCGAGGTCGTCATCGACGCCGACGAGCTCGAGCCGCACGTCACCTGGGGCACCAATCCCGGGCAGGGCGTCGGCCTGGGAGAGTCGGTGCCGTCGCCGCAGGACTTCTCCGACTCCGGCGACCGCGACGCGGCGGAGCGGGCGCTGCGCTACATGGACCTCGAGCCGGGCACCCCGATGCGCGACATCCGCGTGGACACGGTCTTCCTCGGCTCATGCACCAATTCCCGGATGGAGGACCTGCGGGCGGCCGCGGAGCTGATCCGCGGCCGAGAGAAGGACGCGGACGTGCGGATGATCGTGGTGCCGGGCTCGCAGAAGGTCCGGCTCCAGGCCGAGGCCGAGGGGCTGGACCAGGTGTTCAAGGACTTCGGCGCGGAGTGGCGCTTCGCCGGCTGTTCGATGTGCCTGGGGATGAACCCCGACCAGCTCGCGGAGGGCGAGCGCTGCGCCTCGACGTCGAACCGGAACTTCGAGGGGCGGCAGGGCAAGGGCGGGCGCACCCATCTGGTCTCGCCGGTCGTCGCGGCCGCCACGGCGATCCGCGGCACGCTCTCCGCCCCCTCCGACGTGCTGGCCGCGCACCCGGCCTGACCGTCTTCGTCGCACGGCCCGCCGCCACGTACCAGGACATACAGGAGACCCCGCCATGGAACCGATCATCCGCCACACCGGAGTGGGCGTGCCGCTGCGCGCCTCCAACGTCGACACCGACCAGATCATCCCCGCCGTCTACCTGAAGCGGATCACGCGCACCGGCTTCGAGGACGCGCTGTTCTCCGCCTGGCGCAGGGATCCGGACTTCGTCCTGAACCAGCCGGCCTACTCGGCCGGCTCGGTGCTGGTGGCCGGTCCCGACTTCGGCACCGGCTCCTCCCGCGAGCACGCCGTCTGGGCGCTGAAGGACTATGGCTTCCGGGTGGTCATCGCCCCGCGCTTCGCCGACATCTTCCGCGGCAACTCCGGCAAGCAGGGCCTGCTCACCGCGGAGGTCGAGCAGTCCGAGGTCGAGCGCCTCTGGAAGGAGCTGGAGACCGTCCCCGGCACCGAGGTCGAGGTCGACCTGGAGAGCCGCCTGGTCCGCTGCGGCGCCGTCGAGGCTCCCTTCGCCATCGACGACTACACCCGGTGGCGGCTGATGGAGGGGCATGATGACATTTCTCTCACGCTGACCTCCGAGCAGGACATCGTCGACTACGAGGCCTCCCGCGCGGCGTTCAAGCCCACCACGCTGCCCGCTCGCACCTGAGGCCGTTCCGTCACCGAATCGTTGCCGAAGGCGCACGTGGATGTGCGCGGGCGGCCGTTCCGAGTTGGTTACAGTGGCAGGGCTGAGAACCTGTGCACCACGAAGGGACCGTCGAGTCACCATGACCAAACTGCTCACCATCCAGGGTGGAAAGCCCCTCCAGGGCAGCGTCCGGGTCCGCGGGGCGAAGAATCTCGTCCCCAAGGCGATGGTCGCCTCCCTGCTGGGCAGCTCGCCGTCGCAGCTGCGCAACGTCCCGGAGATCAAGGACGTCGAGATCGTCACCAACCTGCTGACGATCCACGGGGTGAAGGTCGAGGCCGACGTCGAGACCGGCGACCTGACGCTGGATCCGCGCCAGATGCGCACCGCCGAGCACTCGGAGATCGACGCCCACGCCGGCGACTCGCGCATCCCCATCCTGTTCTGCGGTCCGCTCATGCATCGCAACGGCGAGGCGTTCATCCCCGACCTCGGCGGCTGCCGGATCGGGGACCGGCCGATCGACTACCACCTGGAGGTGCTGCGGACCTTCGGCGCCGTGGTGGACAAGCAGGCCACCGGCATCCACATCACCGCCCCGAAGGGGCTGAAGGGTGCGAAGCTCGAGCTGCCCTACCCCTCGGTGGGCACCACGGAGCAGGTGCTGCTGACCGCTGTGCTGGCAGACGGCATCACCGAGCTGAAGAACGCCGCGGTCGAGCCCGAGATCCATGACCTGATCGCCATCCTGCAGCAGATGGGCGCGATCATCACCGTCAACACCGACCGCACGATCCGCATCGAGGGCGTCGAGCGGCTCGGCGGCTACAAGCACCGGGCGATTCCGGATCGCATCGAGTCGGCCTCCTGGGCCTCGGCGGCGCTGGTCACCCGCGGCGACATCTATGTCCAGGGGGCGGCCCAGCGGGATCTGTCGGCGTTCCTGAACACCTACCGCAAGATCGGCGGCGAGTTCGAGGTCGACGACGACGGCATCCGCTTCTGGCACGCCGGCGGCCAGCTGGAGCCGCTGGTGCTGGAGACCGACGTGCACCCCGGCTTCATGACGGACTGGCAGCAGCCGATGGTGGTGGCGCTGACCCAGGCCCACGGCGTCTCCATCGTCCACGAGACGGTCTATGAGAACCGCTTCGGCTTCACCGAGGCCCTGAGGCGCATGGGGGCCTCGATCCAGCTGCACCGGGAATGCCTGGGCTCGAACCCCTGCCGCTTCGGCCAGCGGAACTTCCTCCACTCGGCGGTGATCTCCGGTCCCGCGGAGCTGAAGGGCGCCGACATCGACGTGCCGGACCTGCGCGGGGGCTTCTCCCATCTGATCGCCGCGCTGGCGGCCTCGGGCACGTCTCGGGTGACCGGCATCGAGATCATCAACCGTGGCTACGAGCACTTCATGGACAAGCTCCACGCCCTGGGCGCGGACGTCGAGCTCACCGAGCGCTGAGTCGGTAGGCTGGCGACGTGACCGCAGCTGACGACACCTCCTCCGCACGGCCAGCCCCGACGCGTGCCCGGCGCATCCCGCCGGGCTTCCGCGCCGCGGCCGCCGTCGCGCGCCCGGCGCTGAACCTGCTGATGGGGAAGCGCTGGCAGCACATGGATCGCCTGCCCGACGGCGGATTCATCGTGGTGGCCAACCATGTCACCGAGGTGGATCCGCTGGCGGTGGCCCACGCGATCTACTCCAGCGGCACCACACCGCATTTCCTGGCCAAGGATTCGCTGTTCCGGCTGCCGGTCGTCGGCGCGGCGCTGCGCGGGCTGAAGCAGATCCCGGTGATCCGCGACCGGCGTGAGGCGCAGAAGTCCCTGGAGGTCGCCCGCGAGGTCATCGACTCCGGCGGCGCGATCATCATCTACCCGGAGGGGACGCTGACCCGGGACCCCGAGCTCTGGCCGATGCGCGCGAGGACCGGCGCCGCCCGGCTGGCGCTGACCACCGGCGCGCCGGTGGTGCCGATCACGCACTGGGGCGTGCAGGACTTCCTGGCGCCCTACGGCAAGGTGCCGCACGTGCTGCCGCGCGCCCGGTACCGGCTCTCCGTCGGACACCCGGTGGAGCTGCAGGACCTGCGCGACGGGCGGATGACCCGCCGGAGCCTGGCCGAGGCCACGATGCGCATCGAGCAGGCGCTCAGCGACGGCGTGGCCGAGCTGCGCGGCGAGCCGGCCCCGGAGCTCATCTGGGACCGGGCGCTGCGCTGCCGCGTCCCGCGCGACCAGCACCTGCGGCAGCCCGGGGGAGGGGCCGCCTCCGCGGGCTCCGGACCGGCTGAGGCGCGGGGGCAGGATGAGGCGCAGGAGCAGGAAGGGATCCGGCCCGACCGCGAGGCGCCCATGGAGAACGACACCCGGCAGAGCGGAGAGCAGAACTCATGACGGCACCCGCCGACGCCTCCGAGGCGTCCTCCTCCGGGGCCGGAGCGCAGCGGATCGCGGTGCTGGGGGCCGGCAGCTGGGGGAGCACCTTCGCCAAGGTCCTCGCCGACGCCGCCGCCTGCCGCGGCGAGGAGCCCGAGATCGTCCTCTGGGCCCGTCGCCCCGAGGTCGCGGCCGAGATCGCCGAGCAGCACACGAACACCAGGTATCTGGGCGAGATCGGGCTGCCGGAGACGGTCACCGCCACCGCCGAGGTCGGCGAGGCCGTCGCCGGCGCCGACGTCGTCGTGCTGGCGCTGCCGGCTCAGTCGCTGCGCACGCAGCTGGACGAGGTCCGCGGTCGTCTGGGCGCCGAGACCGTCGTCGTCTCGCTGATCAAGGGGCTGGAGCGCGGCACCGACCTGCGCATGTCGGAGGTCATCGCCGAGCAGCTGGCGCTGCCGGACGAGCGGATCGCCGTGGTCTCCGGGCCGAACCTGGCCATGGAGATCGCCCGCGAGGAGCCGACGGCCTCCGTGGTGGCCTGCGCCGACCATGCCGTCGCCGAGCGCATCGCCGGGCTGATCAACAACGGCTACTTCCGGCCGTACACGAACTCCGACGTGGTCGGCGTGGAGCTGGCCGGCATCGTCAAGAACGTCATCGCCCTGGCGGTCGGCATCTGCGACGGGCAGGGTCTGGGGGACAACTCCAAAGCCTCGGTCATCACCCGCGGGCTCGCCGAGACCACGCGGCTCGCCCACGCCCTGGGCGGGACGCTGGAGACGTTCTCCGGGCTCGCCGGCCTCGGCGACCTGGTGGCGACCTGCGCCTCGCCGCTCTCGCGCAATCGCACCGCAGGGCGGCTGCTCGGCGACGGGCTGACC
Organism: Nesterenkonia sp. F; assembly: GCF_000220985.1. Taxonomy (GTDB): domain Bacteria; phylum Actinomycetota; class Actinomycetes; order Actinomycetales; family Micrococcaceae; genus Nesterenkonia. The sequence continues at coordinate 3,916 of NZ_AFRW01000116.1, read as the reverse complement.
GCCGACGAGGCGGTCGCCGAGCTCACCCAGACCGCCGAGGGCATGAAGTCCGGGTCCGCCGTGGTGGACCTGGCTCGCCGCCACGGGGTGGAGATGCCCATCTCCGAGGCGGTCGTCGCCGTGCTGGACGGCACGCTGAGCGTCGACCGCATCGCCCCGCTGCTGCTGGCACGCGACCTCAAAGCCGAAGGAAAGTGACCGACGTGTCCGACGCTCCGTCCCCCCACTCCGTCCCCGACCCGGCGGCCGCCTCCGGCACCGCCCGCGCCGAGGCCCGGCGCCCGCGCGTGCTGGTGCTCTACGGCGGCCAGTCCTCCGAGCATGCGGTGAGCTGCGTGACCGCCGCCGGCGTGCTCGAGGCCGTCGACCACGAGCAGTTCGACGTCGTGCCGGTGGGCGTGACCGCCGCCGGCCAGTGGACCCGCCCGGCGGTCGACCCGCGGATCCACGCCTTCGCCCCGGGCGCGGAGCTGCCGCGCGTCGTCCCGACCGACTCGACGGTGCAGCTGCATTCCGGGCCGTCGGGTTCCGCCGAACGCGGAGCCGAGCTGCTCGAGATCGGCGCCGACGGCTCCGCCGAGTCGCTCGGGACGGTGGACGTGGTGCTGCCGCTGCTGCACGGGCCCTTCGGCGAGGACGGGACGCTGCAGGGGCTGCTCGAGACGGTCGGGGTGCCCTACGTCGGCGCCGGGGTGCTGGCCTCGGCCGTGGGCATGGACAAGCACTTCATGAAGGTGGCCTTCACCGCGGCGGGCCTGCGGGTCGGCCCCTACGAGACCGTCACCGCCCGGCAGTGGGCCGCCGATCCCGACGCCGCCCGGGAACGCATCCGCGGGCTGCGGCTGCCGGTCTTCGTCAAGCCCGCCCGGGCCGGCTCCTCGATGGGCATCACTCGGGTCGAGGCGTGGGAGCAGCTCGACCCGGCGATCGCCGGCGCGCAGAAGCACGACCCGAAGATCATCGTCGAGGAGGGCATCGACGGACGGGAGATCGAATGCGGCGTGCTCGACGGCCGCGACGGCGCCGCCCCGCGGGCGTCCCTGCCGGGCGAGATCGTCGTCCACGACGGCGGAGAGTCCCACCAGTTCTACGACTTCACCGCCAAGTACACCGACGCGGCGGCCGCGGACCTGAGCTGCCCGGCCGACCTGCCCGAGGAGGTCTCGGCCGAGGTGCGCCGCCAGGCGGTGGTCGCCTTCGAAGCCGTGGACGGGGAGGGGCTGTCCCGGGTGGACTTCTTCTGCGCCGAGGACGGATCCGTGACCATCAACGAGATCAACACCATGCCCGGCTTCACGCCGATCAGCATGTACCCGCAGATGTGGCGGGCCACCGGGCTGGACTATCGAGAGCTGATCACCGAGCTGATCACGCTGGCGAGGCAGCGGCCCGTCGGGCTGCGCTGACCGTGGGGGCCCGACCCGGGGGCGGATCGGGGCCGACGGACAGGGTCAGCCGGCGGAGTCCGACCCCTCGACGTCCTCGATCGACTGCTCCACCGAGGGGCAGCGCTCGTCGGCCTCGATGCGCTTCGTCGGACGGGCCATCCCCAGCATCACCGAGGAGGAGGAGATCTCCTCGGTGTCGATGAGCACCTCCACCGCGGGCTCGCGCCCATAGCTGATCAGCCGCCAGGTGGCGCCGTCCTCCTCGACGGCCAGCCAGTCGACGCCGTCGGCGCTGACGCAGTGCTCGCTGCTGGGCCCCGGCGGCTCCACGCCGCACCGGACCACGGCCCGGCTCGGCTCGCCGAAGACGGCGGTGGCCTGGGCATTGGTCTCACGCTGTCCGGCCTCACCGATGCTGTCCGGCAGGGCGATCATCACCGGGGCACAGTCCGGGTCGGCGGCATGCGGCGCCGCCTCGACGTCGGCGATGCTCCCGCAGGCGGTCAGCGCGAGCCCCGCGGCGCCGAGCGCGGCGAGAGTCGTCCACCGTCCGCGCGCCCGTCCGGAGGCGCGGCCGTTCCGGGCTCCGCGGCCTCCTCCGAGACCACCGGAATCCGGCCGCCGGGAGGGCGTGCGGGACACGGGGTGCGGGGCCGGCGGGTCGGAGGGAGCTGAGAGCATGGGGCCAGGATATCGGACCCTCCCGACGGTGCGCCCATTCGCAGGTGACGTGCCGTTTTCCGCCGAGACCGCGCGCGTGTCCTATCCTGGGTGCAGTCTGTCGACCCGTCGACGCCGCTGACCAGCATCGCCCGGACGAGCTCGTCCGCAGGCGCCGGCGTCGGACCGCGCGACCCCGCGGACCCGCCCCGGGGCCGCCGTCTCCGAGGAGGATCCATGTCCGAGACCCCAGCGCCCGCCGCCGCACCGCGTCGGAGGCGCCGTCGTCGGATCACCGCGGTGGTGCTGATCAGCCTGCTGGTGCTGGTGGTGGGCGGTCTCGCGACGGCCTGGTACTACCTGGACTCGTTGAGCAGCAGCTACGAGGAGAACGTCCAGACCTTCGAGCAGCAGGCCCGGGAGCAGGGCGAGGGCGCGGAGACCGGAGAGACCTTCCCGGAGGAGTCCGACCGACCGGCGAAGGATTCGGACGACGAGTCGATCAACATCCTGCTGCTCGGCTCCGACGACCGTGCCGGCACCGACCTCGAGCAGAGCACCGGGCAGTTCCCCGGGAGCCGCTCGGACACGATGATGCTGGTCCACGTGCCCTCGGACCGCAGCGGCGTGCAGGTGATGTCGATCCCCCGCGACCTGTGGGTCGACGTGCCCGGGGAGCACGGCGAGGCCAAGATCAACGCCCCGCTGGCGCTCGGCGGCGTCTCGCTGACCATCCAGACCATCGAAGGGCTCTTCGACGTGCGCGTCGACCATGTCGCCTCCGTGGACATGGAGGGGTTCATCGGCCTGGTCGAGACTCTCGACGGCGTCGAGGTCGACTCCACCTACCCGGAGGCGTTCACCACCACGGGCGGACGCACCTTCCGCCCCGGCACGCAGCACATGGACGCCGACGAGGCGCTGGCCTTCGTCCGGGAGCGCAAGAGCTTCCCCGACGGGGATCTGCAGCGGGCGCGCAATCAGCAGTCGTTCATCCGGGCGGTGGTCGACGAATCGCTGCAGGCCGGCACCCTCGCCAACCCCGGCCGCGTGCGCGACATGGTCGAGACCTTCACCCCGTATCTGACGGTCGACGAGTCCCTCGACGCCTCGACGGTCGCCTCGCTCGGCTGGGAGATCCGCGGCGCGGCCGACGACATCACGATGTTCACCCTGCCGACGGGACCGGACGGCCGCTCCGCCGACGGGCAGTGGATCTGGCAGCAGGACGAGCAGGCGATGGCCGAGATCTCCGACGCGCTGGCCGACGACACGCTCGAGGAGTACGTCGAGGAGAACGACCTCTGAGCACCGTCGACGACGCACGCCGCGCACCTGTCCGGGAGGGGGAGCTGTGAAGGGGAAGGTTCGAGGACCCGCCGCCATGCATCGCTGGCTCCTCCTCTCCGAGGAGTCGCTGGAGGCCGCACGTGATCGGCTGGACGGGCTCAACGTGTTTCCGATCCCGGACTCCGACACCGGCACGAACATGCTGGCGACGATGCGCGCCTGCCGTCGGGCCGTAGAGGAGGAGGCCGCCGAGCGGGAGGATCAGGAGGATCTGGGCGCGCTGCTCGCCGTCGCCGGCACGCGGGCGATGTCCGAGGCGCACGGCAACTCCGGCACGCTGCTGGCCGTGCTGATCTCCGGATTCGCCGAGCCGCTGCACGCCGTCCCTCGGCTCACCGCCGCCGGTCTGGCCGATGCTCTGGAGCGCGGCGGGCTGCGCGCCTGGTCCGCGCTCTCCGAGCCGGTGTCCGGCACGATGCTCTCCGTGGTGGATGCTCTGGCCGCGCGGGCCCGGCGGCTGGCCGCCGAGGCCGAGGAGCCGGACAGCCGCGCGGCCGTGCAGGGTGCCGCCGACGAGC
>NZ_AFRW01000117.1 GCF_000220985.1 Nesterenkonia sp. F | reverse complement strand
GGCCAGCTCGCCCACGGCGTCGCGAGTGTTCGGCAGGTAGTTCGCCAGGCTCGGCCCGGAGCTCTCGGAGGAGGCGTCCTCGGAGGGCTCGGACGCTCCTTCGTCGGACCCCGCCGACTCCGCCGACTCCTCGGAGGTCTCGTCCTCGCCGCGCAGCTCGGCGACCCGCTCGTCCAGCGCGTCGAAGTCGAGCACGCCCTCGTCGTCGGTGTACGCCTCCTCGTCGAGGAGCCGGGTGAAGGCTCGCTCGGGAGTGATGTCGCGCAGCTGGGCGAACTCCTCGACCAGCTCCTGGGTCGCCGGCAGATACTGCTGCAGCTGGGCGGCGGCCTGCTCCTCCTGCTGCTCCTCCTCGGTCTGCTCGGGCTCCGGTCGCAGCTCCTCGACCCGGTCGGAGAGGGCTGCGAAGTCCAGCAGGCCGTCGTCGTCGGTGAACTTCTCCTTGCCGAGGAGCAGGTCGAAGGCCTGCTCCGGGGTCTTCTCGCGCAGCTGGGCGAACTCCTCGACGAGCGCGCGGGTGTCCGGCAGATAGTTCGAGAGCTGCTGGTCCGGGGTGGCCAGCGAGGCCGGGTCCTCGGAGGGCCGCTCCTCCTCGGGCGCCCGGTCGGAGTCCTCGTCGGAGGGGTCGTCCGCATCCTCGTCGTCGCCCTCGTCCTGCTCCTCGGAGTTCTCCGTCGGAGCGGAGGCGGCGCGGACCTGAGGCTCGGGCTCCAGCTCGGTGACCTTCGTCAGCAGGGCGTCGAAATCGATCTCGCCGGAGGAGTCGACCAGCGCGGCGTCGACGATGATCTCGCGGAAGGCCTCCTCCGGCTCCTGATCCTGCAGCGCGGCATAGCGCTCGACCAGGTTGCGGGTGCCGACCTTGTAGTCCGACAGGGACTGGGTCTCCGGCGCCGCCGGGCCCTCGTCCGACTCGGGTGCCTCGGATTCGGCGGACGGTGAAGCTTCCCCTTCTCCACCGTCCGCCGAATCCTCGGCGGTCTGGTCGCCGACCGTCTGGGTCGGCTGGTCCTGGGAGAGGCCCATCTGAGCTCGGAGCTGATCGAGCCGGTAGCCCAGCTGGGCCTCGTCGAGCTCGCCGTCCTCGTTCAGGAACGCCTCGTTGGCCCGGATCTGCTGGAGCGCGACGTCGACGTCCCAGTCGTTGAGCTCGGCGATCTGTCGCACCAGCTCGAGGGCGGTCTCGCCGATCTCACGAGCTTCGTCGTCGGTGCCGCGGCGAGCCTCGGCGAGCTCCTCCTGCGCCTGCTCGGCGGCCTGGCGCTGCTCCTCGGCCTGCGCGGCCAGGTTCTCGGCCTCGGCGGCCTCCTGCCGGGCCTGCTCGGCCTCCTGCCGGGCCTGCTCGTCGAGCTTCTCGCGGGTCGCGGAGTCGGCCAGCGCATCCTCGTCCTCGGAGAGGAGCACGTCGCCGGCGCCGGTCTCGCCGTCCTTGTACTGCTCGGCCTGGCTGCGGTCGGCCTCCTCGGACGCCTCCTGGGCCTCCTCGGCCTTCTGCTCCGCGGCCTCGGCGGCCTGTTCTGCCTCGAGGGCGTTCTGCTGCTCGATCTGTGTGGAGGCCTCCAGCTCGAGAGCTCGCTGGTTGGCCTGGGACAGGCGCTCGGTGATCTCCTCGATCATGCCGTCGCGCGCCTGCGGGGACTCCTGCGCGGCGTCGATCTCCTCGCCGGAGGGGGCGTCGGGCAGCTCGGTCTCGACGATCGAGCCGGCTTCGCCCAGGTCAGGGTTCTGCTGATCGGAATGCGCGGCGCGGTCAGCCAGCAGATCAGGCAGGGTCGTGCCGACCAGAGCAGTCGTCACGACTGCTGCGGTCACAGCTGCCACGCCGAGATTGCGGCGATTCGTCACGGTATGTCCTCACTTCTCACTCACTGGAGCAGCGCCACGCACAGGGGCCGGTCGTCCGCCGTCGGAGGGTGCGGGGCGACGGGGTCCGGGAACCGTCCTGCCGGTCTGTTCGGCGAGGCCGTCCAGACCGGACGCGATGGGATCGACGGCGTCCGGGCGTCTGCTCCGCGGCGATGGGAAACACGGCGGCGACCCAGTGGCGTTGCAGAGCTCACGATAATTGCAGGGAGATCACGGGGGCAATGGCCCGTGTCGTTCCTGTGATTCGCCTGTGAGCGCTCGATCCGCATGATGGAGGGGATGCACGGGTCACGAAGAGGTTGCGACAACCTTCAAGTAGGTTGAAGGTTCGATATCCGTGACGGGGCGGCGGCCACGTGGTATGGCGTCATCCCCAGCCCAGGCGGTGCAGCGTGGCGTCGTCGATGCCGAAGAAGTGGGCGACCTCGTGGACCACGGTGATCGTCACCTGGTCGACGACCTCCTCGCGGGTCGAGCAGATGTCGAGGATCGCCTCCTTGTAGAGCATGATGCGGTCCGGCATCGCCCAGGGCTCGTTGCCGCGCTCGGTCAGCGGGATCCCCTCGTAGAGGCCCAGCAGCACAGTGTCCGGGTCCTCGCCGGGTTCCGGCTGATAGCGGTCCTCCACGAAGATCACGACGTTGTCGATCATGTCGCGCAGCCGCTGCGGAATGGAGTCCAGCGCCTCGGAGGCCGCGGCGTCGAACTCCTCGTCGCTCATCGGGAAGGCCATGGCGTCAGTCTACGGGCGCTCCCGGGGGGGGTGTGCTCCGACCGACGTCGGTCCTCGGGGAGGATGGTGCGGATTTGCCGGTCCGTTCGCGGCGCGATTAGACTTGCCTCGGCTCCCTCGTGGGTTCGCGCCCCCATCGTCTAGCGGCCTAGGACACCGCCCTTTCACGGCGGCGGCACGGGTTCGAATCCCGTTGGGGGTACCAGGCTCGCCGGGCCGTTCGGTCGGAAGAGGTTCTTCCGGCCGGGTGGGGTGCGGGTCGAGGCGCCGAGTTGGTGCTCGCAGCGAAGCTCTGATAGAGTTTTTCTTCGTGCCCGCCCGGCACATAAAAGAACAAGGCCCTGTAGCGCAGTTGGTTAGCGCGCCGCCCTGTCACGGCGGAGGTCGCGGGTTCAAGTCCCGTCAGGGTCGCTCCTCTCTCTGACAGAGAACCTGACCGGAGAGCGGGTCATCCCGCGAGGATGATGATCTGGCTCTGTAGCTCAGTTGGTAGAGCGTTCGACTGAAAATCGAAAGGTCACCGGATCGACGCCGGTCGGAGCCACAGTCAAGACCCCCGGGAATATCCCGGGGGTCTTTCTGCGTCTCGGGGTTCTCCGGAGGGGTGGGGTTCGGGCCGGCGATGGTCGGCCGACCGGCGACGGCGTGCCGATGCTGGACATATCCGGAGGTCCCCGCCGGCGCCGACGGGCTGAGATGCGTCCAGACCATGGACGCCGATGCTCGCGCAGTCATTCACCCAGCTGAAGCCCGGCGGGTGCGGTCGTGTCCGGGCGATGGAGAGGACGTCAGTGCCCGTGACGGCGGGCGAGGCCGCGGAGCGCCCGGGTCGTCGCGACGACGGCCGAGGCGCCGAGGAGCGTTCCGGTGAGGACCAGCACGGTGCCGACGAGTGCGAGGCCGGACTGGTCGGTCGGGACGGCGGTGAGCGCCCAGGCGGCGGTGAAGGCCAGCGGCGCCACGGTGAGCAGGGCCGGCGGCGGCACGAACCGCTCGGCCACGACGACCAGCAGGACTCCGGACGCTGTGCAGCCGATGACCTGCCACAGTGCATAGGGGCCTGACGTCTCGCCCGTCGCCGGATCGTGCTGGTAGCTGTCGTCCCATCCGAACCATCCCCACCACAGGCCCGCCGCGAGCAGGGCCAGTACTGCGAGGCGGCCGGTGCGGACGACGGCGGGCCGGATGGACGGAGCAGTCTGCATCCCACCAGTCTCACATGTCCGTGCGGTGTGGACGGAGCTGGAGAGGCGCGAACGCGGTCTCCGGCGACGCGGTCCGACGCTGCCGCCCGACGCGTCCGTCCGACGTCGGCGGTGCGCGAACAGTCGACTGCCGCGGCATCCTGCGGCTACCTTGTGACCACCGGCGCCCGGTCGCCGCATGATCACCGCATCGCCGTTCTGAGGAGGACCTATGACGCAGCCACCCGGTGCCCCCGGCCCGTCGGGCCAGCAGCCCCCGGAAGGCCAGCACCCGCAGCAGGGGTACTACCCGCAGCAGGGTCGGCAACCATCGCCGCAGGACCAGCCGCCGCACCCCCAGCAGTCCAACGCCGTCGAGGCGAAGGGATTCTTCGGGGCGCTCTTCGACTTCTCCTTCCAGAGCTTCGTCACCGTCAAGTTCGCCACGTTCATCTACATCGTGCTGCTGGTGTTCCTGGTGCTGGGCTGGCTGTTCATGGTCATCGGCGGGTTCGTCGCCGACACCTGGGTCGGCGTGCTGGCCCTGCTGTTGGGCTGGATCCCGGCGGTGATCTACCTGATCCTCATCCGCGTGATGCTGGAGTTCTACATCGCGATGATCCGCACGTCGCAGAACACCGCCGGCACCCGGATCGAGATCGAGTCGCTGCGCCGCGAGATGCACCAGCGGCGCTGAGTCCGGGCGCCGTCGTCGTCGGATGACTCGGCGGGACGTGTGGGAATGAGGCCGTATTCCTACACGTCCCGCCGAGTCATCCTCCGATGTGCGGCGGCTCAGCTGAGGTCGACGACCACCGGGGCGTGGTCGGAGGCCCCCTTGCCCTTGCGCTCCTCGCGGTCGATGAAGGCGTTCTCCACGCGCCGTTCGATCGCCGGGCTGCCCAGGACGAAGTCGATGCGCATGCCTTCCTTCTTCGGGAAGCGCAGCTGCTGGTAGTCCCAGTAGGTGTAGACGCCGGGGCCGGGAGTGTGCGGGCGCGCGACGTCGACGTAGCCGGCCTCCAGGAAGCCGCGGAAGGCCTCCCGCTCCGGCTCGGAGACGTGGGTCAGCCCCTGCTCGCGGAAGTGGTCGATGTCCCAGACGTCGTCGTCCTGCGGGGCGATGTTCCAGTCGCCGGCCAGCGCGACCTGGGCCTCGGGGTCCTCCTGCAACCAGGACGCGGCGTGGCCGCGCAGTGTGGCCAGCCAGTCGAGCTTATAGCTCATGTGCTCGTCGTCCAGGGCGCGGCCGTTGGGCACGTAGAGGCTCCACAGTCGCAGGTCCCCGCAGGTCGCGGCGATCGCGCGGGCCTCCTGGACCGGGTCCTTCCCGTTCTTGCCGAAGGCCGGCTGGTCGGCGAAGGTGCGCTCGACGTCGCGCAGTCCCACTCGGGAGGCGATGGCCACGCCGTTCCACTGGTCGAAGCCGAAGTGCGCGACGTCGTAGCCGTTCTGCTCGAAGACCTCCCAGGGGAAGTTGTCGTCCTTGCACTTGGTCTCCTGGATCGCCAGGACGTCGACGTCCGAGCGGTCCAGCCAGGCTTCCACCCGGTCGGCCCGGGCGCGCATAGAGTTCACATTCCACGTCGCAATCCGCATGGAGTCCAAGCTATCAGCGCGCTCTGCGGGCGGGTCAGTCGGCGAACGACGACGGCGCCGCGGCCGGGGCAGGCTCCGGGGCCGACGGCGCGGGCTTCGGCGGGATCAGTGCGAGGATCATCGCGGCGATCCAGCCGATGACCGTCCAGCCGAGCAGCACGTCGATCAGCACCGCCGGCCAGAGCCTCTCGGAGCCGCGGGCGACGGCGAGGAACGTCGGCAGCAGATAGATCCCGGCGGCGACGATCAGCGTGAGGCTGACAGACAGCACCGCGACGGGGGCTCCCAACATGAGCCACTCAGGGCCGGGGAGGAGCGGGTTCGCGTCGTTCGGCATTGTGACCTCCTGGAGCCGCCGGCGGCGACCTCGTGGTGCGAGCGTGCCGTCACACCCTACTGAGGTCGAGCGGCTCACTCCAACAGGAAGTCCGGGAGCGTCGGTCGCCTCAGCCGCGCCACCACTCGTCCTGGATGCTCACCGGCACGCTGCGCTTATGTCGTGTGGCGCGGTGCCGGGCCTCGAGCTGCTCGGCGAGTTCGGGATCGATCTCGCGGCCCTCGAGGTAGTCGTCGATGACGTCATAGGTCAGCCCGAGCTCGGTCTCGTCGAGCTGACCGGGGTTCTCGTCGAGCAGGTCCGCCGTGGCCGGCTTCGACCAGAGGTTCTCCGGCGCGCCCAGGTGCTGCAGGAGCTGACGGACCTGTCGCTTGTTCAACGTGAACAGCGGCAGCACGTCGGCGCCGCCGTCGCCGTACTTGGTGAAGAAGCCGGTGACCGACTCCGCGGCATGATCGGTGCCGACCACCAGACCGCGATGCTCGCCGGCGATCGCGTACTGGGCTGCCATCCTCACGCGGGCTTTGACGTTGCCGCGGTGGTAGTCGCTGAGCCTCCCGCCCACGGACGGGGCGACGGCGGCGTCGAGCGCGGCCACCGGCTCGGCGATGTTCACCGTGTGGGCATGGTCCGGAGCGATGAACTCCAGAGCTGCGGCGGCCTCGTCCTCGTCCTGCTGCACGCCGTGCGGCAGACGCACTGCGTGGAAGGCGACGTCGTCGCCGTGGGCGCGCACGGCCTCGACGGTCAGCTGACACAGTCGTCCGGCCAGAGACGAGTCCACGCCGCCGGATATGCCCAGCACCAGCGACTGCGCCCCCGTGCGGCGCAGATAGTCGGTCAGGAACTCCACCCGGCGGGCGACTTCGGCGGCGGGGTCGATCTCGGGCTGCACGCCCATCTCGTCGATGATGGCGGTCTGCTGCTCACACATGCTTCGAGTCTACCGGCGCGGCGTGTCTCCGGTGTGTCTCCGGCGTGACGGAGTCGCCCGGAGGTGGCGGGCGACGGCGCGGCGGTTCCGGGCGCCCGGAGATGGTCACGGCCGCCGTCGGGTCCGGCTGTGACAGCCCCGCCGTCGCGCTGATCGGGAGCTTCCGGCGGCGGAGCGATCGGGGATGGAGAGACGACGCGACGCCAGTAGGATGGCCCCATGATCTCGACGACCACCGGCAGCAGCACCGAGGTGTCCACCCCCAGCGCCGAGCGTCGGCGGCTGAAGAAGCTGATCCAGCGGCTCGCCGTCGTCCACGGAGAGGTCACCCTCTCCTCGGGCGAGAGCGCCGACTACTACATCGACCTGCGGCGCATCACGCTGCACCACGAGGCCTCCCGGCTGGTCGGCCGGGTGATGATGCGCATGCTCGACGACGCCGGCATCGACTACGTCGCCTGCGGCGGGCTGACGATGGGCGCCGACCCGGTCGCCGCGGCGATCATGCACGCCGCCCAGGAGGAGGGCCGGGCGATCGACGCCTTCGTCGTCCGCAAGGAGGCGAAGTCCCACGGCATGGGGCGTCAGGTCGAGGGGCCCAGCGTCGACGGACGCAAGGTGGTCGTCCTCGAGGACACCTCCACCACCGGCGGATCGGCGCTGACCGCCGTCGAGGGCGTGCGCGGCGCCGGCGGCGAGGTGCAGGCCGTCGCCGTGCTCGTCGACCGGAACACCGGCGCGCGCGAGCACATCGAGGACACCGCACAGGTGCCCTATCTCTACGCGTACTCGAAGATCGACCTCGGCGTGGACTGACCGGTCCGAGCGCCCCGGACGGTCCGGCCGCCCGGGCCTCGAGCATCGCAGCCGTCAGGCTCAGCACGACCAGCCCCCGCACCAGCACATTCAGCACGACCGGCGCCCGAGGGGCTCCGGCCCCGAGCGACAGGAGAGCAGCGTGGCTCACTTCCATCCCTCCCGCGACCAGCTGGTGCCCGAGGTGCTCGAGGCGCTGCTGCGCACCGCCGCCGTCGAGCGTCTGGAGACCTCCGAGGGCGTCGACGTCCTCGTCCGCGCCGACCATGATCCCGCCGCCGGCGTCGCCGTGGTCAGCGGCGGCGGCTCCGGCCACGAGCCGGCCCACGCCGGGTACCTCGGCGAGGGCATGCTCGCCGCGGCCGTGCCGGGGTCGCTCTTCGCCTCCCCGCCGGTCAGCGCCGTGCTCGAGGCGATCCGCGCGGTCACCGGGCCGGCCGGCTGCCTGCTGGTGATCAAGAACTACACCGGCGACCGGCTGAACTTCGGGCTGGCCGCCGAGCGGGCCCGGGAAGAGGGGCTGGACGTGCGCACGGTGCTGATCCGCGACGACGTCGCGCTGCCGGACATCGAGCAGCCGCGCGGGCTGGCCGGCACCGTGCTGGTGCACAAGGTCGCCGGGCATCTGGCCGCGCAGGGTGGCTCGCTGGACGACGTCGCCGCCGCGGCCGAGCGCACCGGCGCCGGGATCCGCACCATGGCGCTGGCGCTGACGCCGGCCACGCTGCCGGGCGCCGAGCGGGACGCCTCCCGCGGCGCCGAGCTGGGCCTGGGAATCCACAACGAGCCGGGTGCCCGCTCGGCGGAGGTCTCCGGGGCCGACGACGCGATGGCCCTGGTCCTCGAGGCGCTGGACGCCCGGTCGCTCGCCGACGAGCACGGCGGCCGCGGACTGGTCGCCGTCCTCAACGACCTCGGCGGCTGTTCGCCGCAGGAGGGGCTGGTGCTGGCCCGCGAGCTGCTCGGCCAGCTCGGCGTCCGGCCGCTCGCCCGCCTGATCGGTCCCGCGCCGCTGATGACCTCGCTGGACATGCACGGCTTCTCCGTCACCCTGGCACCGGCCACCGAGGAGCTGCTGGCCGCCGTCGACGCGCCGACGACGGCGCCGGGCTGGGCGCCGGCGACGACGCCCGGCGAGCCGAGGACGCGTCCGGCCGGCGAGTCGACCGCTGAGGCCGGGGACCCGGCGCCGACCACCGAGGACGGCCGCGTCGAACAGGCCGTGCGCTCGGGGGCGGCGGCCCTGACGGCCGCGACCGAGGAGCTCGACGCGCTGGACCGGGCCGCCGGCGACGCCGACGCCGGCACGACCTTCGCCGCCGGAGCGCGCGCCGTCGACGAGCTCATCGGCTCCGGCGAGCTCGGCTTCGCCGACCCGGCCGCGGCGGTGCGCCGGATCGCGCGCTCGCTGGAGACTGCGATGGGAGGCTCCTCCGGCGTGCTGCTGGCGATCTGCTCCACCGCCGTCGCCAGGGCCCTGGAGGACGGGCGCAGCTGGCCCGAGGCGTTCCAAGCCGGCATCGCGGCCATGCAGCACCACGGCGGGGCCGTCGAGGGTGACCGGACCATGCTCGACGCGCTGCTGCCGGCCCAGCGGGCGTTGGCCGGGGGCGGCGGGCTGCCCGAGGCCGCCCGTGCGGCAGGGCAGGGTGCGGAGGCGACCGCAGCGCTGACCGCGAAGGCCGGGCGGGCGGCCTATGTGCCGGAGGCTGCGACCGCCGGGGCGCAGGACGCCGGCGCCGTCGCCGTCGCCCGCTTCCTGGACGCGCTGGCCTCCGCGCTGCGCTGAGCCGCGGCGTGCGGGTGCAGTGCAGGGACGTTCAGTCCTCCGTCCGCGGGTGGTCGCGCAGCAGCGTGCCGAACTCCTCCAGCGCGGGGCCGACGACGGCGTAGTACGACCAGCGGCCGCGGCGGGCGCGGGTCAGCAGCCCGGCCTCGACCAGGATCTTCAGGTGGTGCGAGACGGTCGGCTGGGAGAGGCCGAGCGGCTCGGTGAGATCGCAGACGCAGGCTTCGGCGTCGTCGTGGTGCTCGATCAGCGAGAGCAGACGCAGCCGCACCGGATCGGCCACGGCCTTGAACACGGCGGCCAGCGGCTCCGCCTCCTCGGCGCTCAGCGGTCCGCGGAAGGTCGGCAGGCAGCAGGCGAGGTCCGCCGGAGCGGGCGATCGGGCGGGTGATGAGTCGGTCATGGCACGAGTATAGGCGACGTATTGACGAACTTCGATGAACAGGCCTACGGTCGTATTCATCGAAAGTCGTCAATATGATCGCGCCGGCGCTCGCCGTGCCGCGATGGAACGGAGACTGTGATGTCCGCCCACGCTGCCGCCGTCGACGACGCCGGCGATGTCCTCGGCGATCTGCCCGTCATCGTCGTCGGTGCCGGCCCGGTGGGCCTCGCCGCGGCCGCCCATCTGCTCGAGCAGGGTCTCGAGCCGCTGATCCTCGAAGCGGGTGGCCGCCCCGGCGCCGCGGTCCGGGAATGGAGCCACGTCCGGCTGTTCTCGCCGTGGCGCTACACCCTCGACGACGCTTCCCGCCGATTGTTGGAGGCGACAGGGTGGAGCGCGCCGCAGCCCGACGCTCTGCCCTGGGCCCGCGAGCTGCTCACCGAGTACGTGGAGCCGCTCGCCGCCGTCCCGGCGCTGCGCGATCGGCTTCGACTCGGTGTCCGCGTCACTGCGGTATCGCGCGGAGGGCGCGACAAGACGCATGCCCGGGCCCGCTCGTCCGCGCCCTTCGTGGTCCGGACCGAGGAGGCCCGCGCCGGCGGCCGACGAGTCGTCGAGCATCGGGCCCGCGCCGTCGTCGACGCCGGCGGCACGTGGGGACGGCCGAATCCGGCCGGAGCGAACGGGCTGCCCGCGATCGGGGAGGAGGACCCGGCGACGGCGGAGCACCTGGCGCGAGCACTGCCGGACGTGCTCGGCACCGACCGTGCCGACTTCGTCGGGCGCTCCACACTGGTCGTCGGCGCGGGGCACTCCGCGGTCACCACGTTGCTGGACCTGGTCCGACTGGCTCGCGAGGAGCCCGGCACCGAAGCCGTCTGGGCGATCCGCGGCGACGACCCGTCGCGCACCTACGGGGGCCGCGACGCCGACGGGCTGCCGGCCCGCGGCATGCTCGGCGCCCGGCTGCAGCGCGCGGTCGAGGAGGGTCTGGTCCGGCTGGAGGCCCGGGCGGCGGTGCAGGCCATGCGTCCTGGGCCGGCCGGAGGGCTCGTCGTCGAGGTCGGCGCGGGGCGGCGGCGTCGTGAGCTCGCGGTGGATCGGCTGGTCCGCGCCACCGGCTTCCGCCCGGACCTGGAGATGCTCCGCGAGCTGCGGATCCAGCTGGATCCGGCGGTGGAGGCTCCGGTGCGGCTGGCGCCGATGATCGACCCGGAAGTCCACTCCTGCGGCACGGTTCCGGCTCATGGGGCCGATGCACTCGCTCACCCCGAGGACGGGGTGTTCATCGTCGGCATGAAGTCCTATGGGCGCGCCCCGACCTTCCTGCTGGCCACCGGCTATGAACAGGTCCGATCCGTCGCGGCTCATCTGGCCGGCGGGGACGGCTCCGTGCGGGACCTGGCGCTGCCGGAGACCGGGGTCTGTTCGGCGGCCGCAGCGGTCGATGAGGGTCGGGGCGAAGCGGGCGGCGACCTGCCGCGCCTGGGAGTCCCGACGGGGCTGGCGCATGGCCGGGCCGGTGACTGAGTCGGTTCGTGCCGGTTCGTGCCGGGCAGGTCGGCGCCGGTGGAAGAATGGGCGCAGGCCGTGCCCGACGACGAGGAGGAGGCTGCGGTGCTCGACGTGCGACGTCTTCAGGTGCTGCGCTCGGTGATCGCGACCGGCTCGGTCAGCCGGGCCGCCGAGGCGCTGGGCTACACGCCGTCGTCGGTGAGCCAGCAGATGGCCGCTCTGCAGCGCGAGACCGGACTGAGGCTGCTCGAGCACGTCGGCCGGGGCGTGCGGACCACAGCCGCGGCGCGGCTGCTGGACGAGCGGGCCGGGGCGATCTTCGAGCAGATCGACGAGGTCGAACAGGCGCTGGAGGACTACCGCGAAGGGCGCGGCGCCCGGCTGCGCATGGAGTACTTCACCACCGCCGGGCAGTCGATGGTGGCGCCGGCCGTCGCCGCCTTCCGCCGCAGGAACCCCGGCGCTCGGGTGGAGCTGCTGCTCGAGCCCGAGGGCGACCCGGCGCTGCGCGTCAGCCGCGGCGAGGTCGACGTCGCGCTGATCTCCAGCGAGGTGCCGGCGGGTCTGGACGGGGTCACCGAGACCCATCTCTTCGACGACCCCTTCGACGTCGTGCTGCCGGCCGGTCACCGGTTGGCCGCGCAGGAGGCGGTCGCGGTCGCCGACCTGGCCGGCGAGCCCTGGGTGACCCACGAGTGGCCGCTGGGCAGCTGCAGCGAGCCGCTGCTGCAGGCCTGCGCGGCGCACGGCT
Organism: Nesterenkonia sp. F; assembly: GCF_000220985.1. Taxonomy (GTDB): domain Bacteria; phylum Actinomycetota; class Actinomycetes; order Actinomycetales; family Micrococcaceae; genus Nesterenkonia. The sequence continues at coordinate 36,437 of NZ_AFRW01000117.1, read as the reverse complement.
TCCGGCCGGACATCTGCATCGAGTGCGACGACATCGACACGGCCCAGGGTCTCATCGCCGCCGGTCTGGGGCTGGGCGTCATGCCGCGGCTGGGGCTGGCGACCCCGCATGAGGGCGTGGTGGTGCGACCGCTGGTCGACCCGGCCCCGCAGCGGCGGATCCGGCTGCTGCGGGTCGCCGAGCCGCATGCCGAGGAGATGGCGCGGGCGATCGCCGGCGTCGACCTCGGCTGAGCCGGAGAGCCGCCGGAGGCGCTCCGTCGGTGTTCCGGAGCTGATCCGCGGTTCGGGCGGCTCCCTGCTCAGAGCGGGCGGAAGCCCCCGGGCGGGGAGTTCTCCTCCAGCACCCGCACACTGCGCCGCAGCGTGGCCAGCCAGCCGGCGACGCCGAGACGGCGCCACGGCGTGCGCTCCTCGCGCGGCGTGGCCAGGCGGCCGATGGCGGTGTGCACGCCCAGGATGATGCCCAGGACGCCGAGGACGATGATGATCCCGATCATGGCGGGCCCCTTCCTCCGGGCCGACGGCGCCGCCGCGGGCGGTCGGCATCGTGCGGGCCGGATCGTCGTGTGGAACTGCTCGTGCTTCTGAGCGTTCCATCGGCGACCAGGAAGGACCAGCGAATGATTCTGAAGAACTGTGAAGGTGTGTTGAACGGTCGGCGCGCTGCACTCCGAGGTCGGTGTGTGATTCTTCACACTCTCCAGGGTGGTGCGGCGCGACGAGGGGCCGGCGCAGAGGCGGCGGCGCCGGAGGGGGCGGCGGCGAGGAAAGGGGTGCGTCGGACTCCGGGAATCGCGCCGGAGGGGCGTCAGGATCCGGTCAGCGAGGCGAGCAGCTCGTCGGCCTGCCGCAGGTTCCGGGCGAGCTTCTCCCGGCGCTCGGCGAGGTCGTCGCACAGCTCCGTCATCCGGGTGCGCGCCGCGGCGTCGTCCGGATGGGCGGCCGCATCGTCGATCGCCTCCAGCGCGCGGGTGATCTCCTCCAGCGAGAAGCCCATGGGCTTGAGCGTGCGGATCACCAGCAGGCGCTCGAGGTCGGCCCGGGTGTAGACCCGGAAGCCGCCTTCGGTGCGGGAGGCCGGAAGCAGGCCGACGTCGTCGTAGTGCCGGATGGTCCGGTGCGAGAGTCCGGTCTTCTCGGCCAATTCTCCGATGTGCATCGAGGATTCTCCGGGCGTCGCCGAACCCGCCTGCGAGGGCTGAGATCCATCATTCATGCTGCGCGTCTCCGTCATTCGCCGGTTCAACCTTCACGTCGCGTCAGGGTAGGGTGAAGGGCGGTCCCCATCGCCGTGGGCCTCGCCGCGAGCGCCCGACGATCATCCGGGCGCCGGCCCCCTCATCCTCCGCATGCCGGGCAGACACCATGCCTGCCGGCCTGCCTGCACTCGCACACATCACGTGAAGGGACGATCCGTGACACAGTCTATGTCCGACACCGCCGGGGTGCTGACTCCGGAGCAGCGCCAGTCCGTCTGGCGCACGCTGCGCTCGCCGCGCCTGCTGAAGACCGAGGTCCTGGCCGGCGTCGTCGTCGCGCTGGCCCTCATCCCCGAGGCCATCGCCTTCTCCATCATCGCCGGGGTCGACCCGCGCCTTGGGCTCTTCGCCTCCTTCACCATGGCCGTGACCATCGCCTTCGTCGGCGGTCGTCCGGCGATGATCTCGGCGGCCACCGGCGCCGTCGCGCTGGTGATCGCCCCGGTGGCCCGCGACTACGGCGTCGACTACTTCATCGCCACCGTCATCCTCGCCGGCATCCTGCAGGTGGTGCTCTCGCTGGTGGGGGTGGCCAGACTGATGCGCTTCATCCCGCGCTCGGTGATGGTCGGCTTCGTCAACGCGCTGGCCATCCTGATCTTCACCTCCCAGGTGCCGGAGCTGCTCGGCGTGCCGTTCCTGGTCTACCCGCTGGCGCTCGTCGGACTGCTCATCGTCTTCCTGCTGCCGCGTCTGACGACGGCCGTGCCGGCGCCGCTGGTCGCGATCGTGGTGCTCACACTGATCACCGTGACCGCCTCGATCACCGTGCCGACCGTCGGCGACAAGGGCGAGCTGCCCGAGGCGGTGCCGTCGCTGTTCATCCCGGACGTGCCCGTCACGCTGGAGACGCTGCAGATCATCTTCCCCTACGCGCTGGCGATGGCCTTCGTCGGTCTGCTCGAGTCGCTGATGACCGCCAAGCTCGTCGACGACATCACCGACGTCCACTCCGACAAGACCCGCGAGGGCTGGGGCCAGGGCGTGGCGAACATCGTCACCGGCTTCTTCGGCGGCATGGGCGGCTGCGCGATGATCGGCCAGACGATGATCAACGTGAAGGCCTCGCAGGCCCGCACCCGCATCTCGACCTTCTGCGCCGGCCTCTTCCTGCTGATCCTGGTGGTGGCGCTCGGCGACATCGTCGCGCTCATCCCGATGGCTGCGCTGGTCGCGGTGATGATCTTCGTCTCCTGGGCGACCTTCGACTGGCACAGCATCCGCCCCTCGACGCTGAAGGCGATGCCGAAGTCCGAGACCACCGTCATGCTGGTCACCGTGGCCTTCACCGTGTGGACCCATAACCTCGCCGTCGGCGTCGTCTGCGGGGTGATCATGGCGATGGTGCTCTTCGCCCGCCGGGTGGCCCACTTCGTCACCGTCGAGCGGCGCATCGAGGGCGAGGGCGACGACGCGCTGGCGACCTACACCGTCGACGGCGAGCTGTTCTTCGCGTCCTCGAACGACCTCTACTACCAGTTCTCCTACACGCACGACCCGGTGCGCGTGCGGATCGACATGTCCCAGTCGCACCTGTGGGACGCCTCGACGATCGCCGCGCTGGACTCGGTGACCGAGAAGTACGAGTCCTACGGCAAGTCCGTGGAGGTCGTCGGGCTGAACGAAGCCTCGACGGCGATGCGCGAGCGGCTGGCCGGCAAGCTGCAGTCCGAGGGCTGAGCCCGGGTTCGCTGCGGGACCGGGTGCGGCTCGGGCCCGCCGTCCCGGCGCGGCCCGGATTTCACCGAGTGGGCGATGTGTCGAGGTTTCTGGCCGAGATCGGCGGGAAAACCTCGACACATCGCCCACTCGATGCGTTCCTGTGGAGATTCGGAGGCGCCGTGCGGCGATTCTCGGCACACTGTCGGCATGTACGCACTGCCTCAGGAGCTGGCGGGCCGGGCCTTCACCGCGTCGGCCGCCGCAGCGCACGACGTCTCCCGTGATCGTCTGACGCGATCCGACGTGGTCGCCCTCGGCTCCGGTGTGCATGCCCCGCGGGCGTTCGCCGAGCGGCTCGACGACGTCGCCCTCCTGCGTGCCAAGGCCGCGGCGCTGATCGCCGAGCGGCCGGACGCCTGGGTCTCCCACGTCAGTGCGGCCCGCCTCCACGGGCTGTGGCTGCCGCCAGCGCTGCGGGACGATTCCCGGCTCCACCTCTCCCGGCCCGCGGGTCCGGACACCTGGACCCGCCGCCGCGGCGTCTGCGGGCATCGGATGCAGGTGCGCGACGGCGACCTCGTCAGCGTCGGCGGGGTGCCGGCGAGCTCGCCGGCCCGGGCCTGGCTGGACGTCGCCGGCCGGTGCGGCGAGCATCAGCTGATCATCATGGGCGATCAGCTCATCCGCACGCCGTACCTGCGCTATGAAGGGCGCTCGACCCCGTTCGCCACTGTGCCGGGGCTGCGCGAGATGCTCGACGACGCCCGCGGCGCACCGGGGCGACGGCGCTGCCTCGCCGCCCTGGAGCGGATGCGCATCGGCGCCGACTCGGTCCAGGAGACGCGGCTGCGCCTGGCGCTGGTCGACGCCGGGCTCCCCGAGCCGGCGCTGCAGGTCCCCGCGGTCCCCGGCGACCGGTTCTCGCCGCGGGCGGATCTCGGCTATCCGGAGCTGAAGATCGCGATCCAGTACGAGGGTGAGATGCATTTCGACCCGGAGCAGCAGCGCGCCGATCAGCGGCGCGACAACGTCTTCCACGGAGAGGGGTGGACGGTCCTCCGCGTGAACGTCGAGGACCATCGGGACGGATTCGCCGCGATCGTGGCCCAGGTGGCCGCGCTGCTCGCCGCCCGATGAGGGCGTCCCCGCATCGAGTGGGCGATGTGTCGAGGTTTCGGCGCCTGATTCGGGAGAGTTCCTCGACAGATCGCCCACTCGATGCTCGGGCAGGTTTGGTGGGGCCTGGTGAGGGTGCGATGGCGGCGCGATACGCTCGGGCGCATGGCATCTGAGCGTGGAGCAGAGCAGGGCGAGGCTTCCGGGTCCGCCGTGGACGGCCCCGGCGCCCCCGAGCAGGCTGATCAGGTCGAACGCGAGGTCGGTGTCGGGCCCTGGCATGGCCCCTGGCCGGAGGACGAGCACTACGACCCCGAGCTGCTGACCCACGGCGACCGGCGCAACGTGGTCGACGAGTACCGCTACTGGCGGCATGAGGCGATCGTCGCCGACCTGGACGCCCGTCGGCACTCATTCCACGTGGCCATCGAGAACTGGCAGCACGACTTCAACATCGGCACCGTCGTCCGAACCGCCAACGCATTCCTCGCCGCGGAGGTCCACATCATCGGCCGGCGGCGCTGGAACCGGCGCGGAGCGATGGTCACCGACCGCTACCAGCACATCCGCCACCACGCCACGGTGGAGGAGTTCGTCGCCTGGGCCGCCGAGTCCGGGCTGGACGTGCTCGGCGTCGACCTGTTCCCGGACTCCGCACCGATCGAGACCTACGCGATGCCGCGAGACTGCGTGCTGGTCTTCGGCCAGGAGGGGCCGGGGCTCAGCGAGGAGGTCCGGCAGACGGCGACGGCGACGCTGTCCATCGCGCAGTTCGGCTCCACCCGATCGATCAACGCCGGCACGGCCGCCGGCATCGCGATGCACTCCTGGATCCGCCAGCACGCGCGGATCGGTTGAGCGCGTCGGTCGGGTCGGCGGTTCAGCCCAGCGATTCCGCCCAGCGGCGCAGGAACTCCGCGCCGGCCTCGTCGTGGATCGCCCCAGCCTGAGAGGTGAGCACCGGGTAGTCGGTCTCCGGCACGCCGTCGGCCGGTCGGACGTCGACGTGGCGCACCGAGTGGCCGAGCTCGTGCAGCCAGGTGGCCATCGCGTAGTCGGAGCGCGAATCGCCCATCGTGTACCAGGACTGCGGGCGGATGCCGCGGGCGGCCAGCAGCGCGACGGCCTGCTCGGCGCCGAGGTCCTTGCCGACGCGCTCGTGCTCGACGTCGGTGGAGATGATCGTCGGGTCGATCCGCACGTGGTCCAGACCCTCTGCCTCGAGCAACTCCGCGACGGCGGCGTCGAACTGCGGCTGGGCGGCCAGGTAGTCCGCCGAGGCGACGTCGACGTGCTGCTCCACCGAGATCATCGAGCGCTTGGTCTCGTCGAAGAACATCAGTTCGGAGAAGCGATCGGCGACCAGCTGCCGGACCTGCCTGGAGAGTCCGGACGGCATCGCCAGCTCGGCGTCGACGTGGACTTCGCCGAGGCCGGCGGGGGTGACCTCGCTGGAGACTGCGCCCTTCTCACTGATGGTGTGGACCATCGCGCCGTCGGACAGTCCGGCGTCGCGCAGGGCCGGGACGACCTGCTCGGCGATGAAGGCGTCCGAGCGGCCGGTGTTGAAGATGACCGGGATGCCGGCGGCGGCCATGGCGACCAGGTCGGTCGCGATGGACTCGATCGCCACCGTGCGCGTGACGGGCGAGGCGATGGGGCCGTCGACGTCGAGCAGCAGGGCGAACGGGGGAGCGGCGCGGGTGGTCTCGGGCTGTGCGGCGGTGCTGGTCATCGCTCCATTGTCGCCGACGACGGCGCCGCCGCCCATGGCGCGGGTCACAGCCGATCGCCGTGTGTCGCCGGGGCCGCGCCGATTTTCGCCGAACGGGTCGGGGCGTATATCCTGGTGTGGTCGCTGTGCTCGGACGGATCGTCCGAGGCGGTGCAGAAACTGGATATGGGGCCATAGCTCAGCTGGTAGAGCGCGTCGTTCGCATCGACGAGGTCAGGGGTTCGACTCCCCTTGGCTCCACGATTCGTCGAGATGCGAGCCCTGCCCCACACAGTGTGGGGCAGGGCTCGCGTCGTCTCCGGCGGCCATCTGCGGGAGACGGTCCGTGGTCACAGATCCGTGGGCTCGATGCGAGACGGTCGCCCCAGCGGGAGCACGCCGAGGAGCGTGTGCCCCGACGGCAGCAGCCGGTGCTCGACCCCACGGGTCTCCGACGGGTCGAGCCCTCCCAGGAAGACTGTGCCGAGGGCGTTCTCGGCCGCCCAGAGGTGCACGTTCTGGGCGATCAGCCCCGCCTCGAACCAGCAGAACCGTTCGCCCTGGCCCGGTCCCTGAGTCGCGAAGGCCTCGTCAGCGGCTGCCAGATCGGCGGAGAGCAGCAGAACGGCAGGGCATTCCTCCAACCACTCGGCGTCGAGCGTGGCGTGTGCCAGGCGTGCCCCGTGGTCCCCCTCTGCGACGGGGATCAGCTCATGGCTCTCAGGTCGGTGCTGATAGGCGGCAGGGGCGAGTCCCTCGACGTCGACGGCGACCACGGTGGTCGTGACGTCGTACCGCGCGTGCGCCGAGGCGTAGGGGCGTCGACCGGCCGGCCCCACTATGGCGGTGCGCAGGAGTCGGCCCAGGTCGTCACGATCGACGGGTCCGGAGCTGTAGGAGCGCGTCGATCGGCGCCGGCGGAGCAGGCCGGCGAGGGCACCATCGTCCGGGGCCTGGCTCGGAGAGATCCGGGATGCGTCCGGCAGACCTTCCGACGTCTCGCTGTCACGCGGATCCTGCATGTTCTCCTCCGTTCTGCGCCCTGGCGACAGCGACCATCGTCACGGCTGCTCGGACGCGGGCGCCGACGGTGCGTGTGGTGCCGGGCGACCGCCGCGACGCCTCAGGCCGGCCCCGCGGTGAACTCCGGCAGCCGGTGCGGGTCCGGTGCCTCCTCCCCGGCGGGCCCCGCCTCGACCTCCACCAGCACCGACTGCGCCGTCGGGCCCTGCGTCAGCCGCGAAGTGGGCACGTCGCGGGTGAGCACATTGGGGTTGCCATGCTGCTCGGGGCTTCCGGGCGTCCCGGGCTCGGCCGGTGTGAACCAGGCGCCGGTGGCCAGCAGCGCGACGCCGGCGAGCACCTCCTCGGAGAGCGTCGCCCCGGCGCGGGTCTCGCCGCGGTCGTTCCAGATGCGGACGACGTCTCCGGCGGAGATGCCGCGCGCGGCGGCGTCGTCGGCGTTCAGCACGATCGGCTCCCTGCCGGCGACCTTGGACTCGGTGCTGACCGCGCCCATGTCGAGCTGGCTGTGCAGGCGCGAGGACGGCTGCGGCGAGAGCAGGTGGATCGGGAAACGCGCGTCGTCGGAGGCCCCGGACCATTCCTCGGCCGGCAGCCAGACTGGATGCTCCGGACATTCGGCGTAGCCGTAGCGGTCGATCGTCTCGGAGAACAGCTCGATCCGGCCCGACGGCGTCGCCAGCGGCTCCTCCTCGGGCGCCCGGCGGAAGCCGGCGAACGGCGGCGGCGCGTCGGGCAGCTCGTAGCGGTGGTGGCCGCGCTCCCAGAAGGTCTCGAAATCGGGCAGCGGGTGGCCGTGCTCGCGAGCCGATTCGCGGGCGCGCTCGTACATCGCCCGCAGCGCCTGCTGGTCGTCGTCGCCGTCGGTGTACTCCTGCTCCACGCCGAGGCGTGCGGCCAGCGCGGCGAAGATCTCCCGGTCGCTGCGCGCCTCGCCCGGCGGGTCGACCGTCCGTTTCATCGCGACCAGGTAAGGATCCTTGGAACTCGCGGCGATGTCGTCGCGCTCCAGCGTGGTCGTCGCCGGCAGCACGATGTCGGCCATCCGCGCCGTCGGAGTCCACCACGGCTCGTGGACGACGATCGTCTCCGGCCGCCGCCACGCCTCGGTGAGCTTGTTCAGATCCTGGTGGTGATGGAAGGGATTGCCGCCGGCCCAGTAGACCATCCGGATGTCGGGGTAGCGATGCTGGGCGCCGTCGAACTCGTACGTCCCGCCGGGATCGAGCAGCATGTCGCTCAGCCGGGTCACCGGCACGCGGACGTCGCAGGGGTTCTTCCGCGCGCGGAACGACGGCGTGCCGAAGGGCCGCCGCGCCGAGCCGATCCCGGAGACGCTGCCGTAGCCGAAGCCGAAGCCGCCGCCGGGCAGTCCGATCTGCCCCAGACAGGAGGCCAGTGCGATCACTGCCCAATACGGCTGCTCGCCGTGCTCGGCGCGCTGCAGCGCCCAGGTCGCGGTGACCAGGCTTCGTCCGTCGCTGAGGCGCCGGGCGATCTCCTCGATCCGTGCGGCAGGCACGCCGGTGATCGGCTCGGCCCATGCCGGCGTCTTGGGGGTCCCGTCCGTGCGGCCGAGGATGTACTCGCGCAGCCGCTCCCAGCCCACGGTGCAGCGCTGCAGGAAGTCGCCGTCGACGAGACCGCGGGTCTCCAGGTGATGGATCAGCGCCAGGATCAGCGCAGTGTCGCCGCCGGGGCGGGCGGGGATCCAGGTAACCCCGGGGTGGTCCGGGGCGTCCGAGCGCACCGGGTTGACGTTGATGACCTGCGTGCCGGCTGAGAGGGCGCGGTCGAAGCCGAGCCGCGAGGCATGGTCGCCGGTGCCGCCGGGCTCCAGCTGCATGTTCTTCGCCGGGGCGCCGCCGAACATCAGCAGCGTGTCGGTGTGTTCGGCGATCTCGTCCCAGGTCGCCACGGCGCCGGTGACCGAGCCGGCGTCGCCGACGACGTAGGGCAGCAGGCGCTCGGCGGTGCCGTAGCTGTAGTTGGAGAGACAGCCCGTGTATCCGCCGGTGCAGGCGAGAAAGTGGTTGAGCTGGGTCTTGGCGTGATGCAGGCGCCCGGCGCTGGACCAGCCGTAGGAGCCGCCGTAGATCGCCGAGGCGCCATGCTGCGCGTAGCTGCTCCGCAGGGCTCCGGCGATCAGGTCCAGGGCGGTGTCCCAGCTGACTTCGACGAACGGATCGACGCCGCGCCTCCCGCCGGTGCCGTCCAGCCAGGAGGAGCGGACGGCCGGCCGGGTCACGCGGTTCGTCGCGTGGACGGACCCCTGCACGGAGCGCAGCAGCGGCGACGGGTCGCGGTCTCCGGCGAACGGGGAGGCCTCGACGATCCGGCCGTCCTCGACCCGGGGATGGAAAGCACCCCAGTGAGAACTGTGGATCGACACTGCCTGTGCTCCTCTCGTCCCGGGCCATGGGCGGCTCACCCGTCGTCGAGCCCATGCTACGGCCCGAGAGGCTCCGGGCGCGGTGGAACCTTCCGCGCCCCGGGGCTCAGATGATCTCGAGCTCGCGCAGCTTCGCGGCGACGTCGTCGTCGGCCGGCTCCACATGGTGGGAGCCGTCCGGGTAGACGACCACCGGGATGTTCGTCCGCCCGGAGATGTCCCGGGCGACGTCGGCGGCCCTCGGGTCCTGCTCCAGGTCGATGTACTCGTAGTCGAGGCCCAGCGTGTCCAGCTGGCGTTTGGTGCGCCGGCAGTCGCCGCACCACTGGGCGCCGAACATGCGGATCGGGGAGGTCGTGCTCATCGTGGGATGTCCTTCCATGCGTGCTTCAGGCTCCCCGTTCCAGCGTCTCCGCACCGCCGGGCATTCCCATCGGTGCCGCGGCGATCTCGGCGACCGGCCTCCTGCGGGCGCGGGAGCGCTGAGCGCAGGAGGCCGGCCGTCCGCGACGACCGGCCCCCGGGGAGTGCGTCAGTTCGCGACGTGGAACCGGGCGTTCTCGTGGGCCGGACGCTCGATCTCGTCGACGAAGGCGATCGCGTAGTCCGCGCCGCTGATGGTCGACTCGCCCTGCTGATCGGTGATCAGCACCTCGTCGGCGGTGCGGTATGTGCCGGTGCGCTCTCCCGGGGCCCAGGCGCCGAAGACGGCGGCGGGGGAGAGGTAGAACCAGCGCAGTCCGGCGTCGGCCTCGCGCAGCTGGGCGAGGACGTCGTCGTGCGCCGTCGCTTCGGGGAGGAAATCTTCCGGGAAGTCCGGGGTCTCGACCAGCTTCGGGCCTCCAGGTTCGACGCGGAGGCTGCCGGCGCCGCCGACGACGCCGAGTCGGGCCTGTCCGGCGACGGCGCGCAGCACCTCCGGCAGGGCGTCGGGCAGGCGCGGCGAGCTTCCGGCGCCGGGCACGGCCAGGACGACGACGTCGTGCTCGGCGGCCAGCCGGGAGATCAGCTCGGTGTCGCTCAGGTCCCCGGTGACGTTCTCGGCGCCCGCGGGCGCCTCGACGGCGGTGCGTGAGACGGCGGTGACGGCGAAGCCGCGCGCGACGGCCTCGGCGACGATGTGGGATCCGGCGTAGCCGGTGCCTCCGACGACGGCGATGCGGGTCATGGGTCCTCCTCATGGGATGGCGGGATGGCGGGATGGCGGGGTCGTACGGCGGTGCCGGCGACGTCGGCGGCCGCTGCGGCCCCGACACTGGTGAATCTACCGACATCAGCGTCGCCGCACACGGTTCTCGTGGGTCATACCATGGTGAATATGCGACACGACGCGATCGCGGCGATGCCCTATGCTCCGCCGGCGGGCAAAGCCGGTGAAGTTGAAGCACGCACCGTCGCCGGACTGCGGGCCCAGGCCTCCCAGGCGGTCTTCTCCCGGGTGCAGCGGCCGGACTTCCATCAGCTCGTGATGGTGACCTCCGGGGTCGGCCGGCATATGGTCGACTTCGCCGCGCACGAGCTGCATCCCGGCACGGTGCTCTGGGTGCGACCGGGGCAGGTGCAGCAGTGGGGGACGCTCAGCGCCTTCGACGGCCACGTCCTGCTCTTCCCCGCCGGACTGGTCACCCCGGACGTGGACCGGCTGGTCGGCGCGGAGTCGCCCCACGGGCCGACGCTGTGGCGTCTGGACCCTGCGCGGTGCGCCGAGCTGGAACCGCTGATGACCCGGCTGGAGGAGCTCTCCCCGCGCGCCGACCTGGCGCCCGAGCTCCGCGCGGCCACGCTGCGGCACCTGCTCGGCGTCGTGCTGCTGCAGCTCGCCGCCGTCGTGGACGACGCCCCGCCCGAGGGGGCCGTGCCCGAAGCCTTCCTGGCCTTCCGCGACCTCGTCGAGCAGCGGCACCGCAGCTGGCACGACGTCGGCGACTATGCCCGGGAGCTGGGCTGGTCACCGCGCACCCTGGCCCGGGCGACGGCCCGGGCCAGGGGGATGACGCCGAAGCAGATCATCGACGAGCGTCTGGTGCTGGAGGCCCGCCGGCTGCTGGCCCATTCCGCGCGACCGGTCCACCGGATCGGCGCCGCGCTGGGCTTCGACGACGCCAGCAACTTCACCGCCTGGTTCCGGCAGCGCACCGGGGTGCTCCCCTCCCGGTTCCGCGCGGATCAGCGGGTGGTGTAGCCGCCGTTGGCGAAGATCGTCTGACCGGTGATCCACCAGCCCTCCGTAGCGAGGAAGCGCACGATCGGAGCGATGTCCTCGATCCGGGTCAGCTGGTTCCCCATGGCCTGGGACTTGTGGAACTCCACGCGCTCGGGCGTCTCCTGCGGGTAGAAGAAGGGCGTGTCCATGGGGCCGGGGGCTACGGCGGTGACCGAGATGCCACGCTCGGCGAGCTCCTTGGCAGCCGCCCGGGTGAAGTGCTCCACCGGAGCCTTGCCGCCGGCATAGGTCGCGTAGCCGTCGGTGAAGGCCGCCAGCAGCGAGGTCACCAGCGTGATGACCGCGCCGCCGTCGGCGACGCGGCGACCGGCCTCCTTGAGGAAGAAGAAGGCCGCCTTGGCGTTGATGTCGAACATCGCGTCGTACTCGTCCTCGTCGGTCTCGGCGATGGGCTTGCGCAGCACCTTGCCGACGGTGTTCACCGCGACGTCGACGCGTCCCAGGGCGGCCTCGGCGTCGGCGAAGAGGGATGTGCAGGCCTCGGGCACGGTGAGATCGCCGCTGAGCAGCACTCCGCGACGCCCGGCGGCCTCGACGGCGCGCAGAGTGTCTTCGGCCTCGGCGCGGCTGGCCTCGTCATGGTGGTGGATGGCGACGTCGGCGCCGGCCTCGGCGGCCTGGCGGGCGATGAGCGCGCCGAGGTTCTTCGCGCCGCCGGCGACGAGCACGACGGCGTCCTGCAGTGTGGTGCGGGGCATGACAGTCTCCTCAGGGGTCGATTTATCAGTGAATGTATCACCGATATATTGATATTCTCGCAGGGTGACGGACACGCGCAACCCCGACACCCGCTCGCGCCTGCTCGAGGCCGCCGCCGGGCTGATCGCCGCGCGCCCCGGCGAGGACGTCTCGCTGCGGGCGGTCTGCGACGCGGCCGGGGTGAAGATGCCGACGCTGTATCACTTCTTCGGCAACAAGGAGGGCCTCCTCGATGCGGTGGTCACGCATGGTTTCGACCGCTATATGGAGGTCAAGGGGGCCCGGGAGAGCAGCGGCGACCCGATTCAGGACATCCGCGACGGTTGGGACGCCCATGTGGCGTTCGGGCTGGAGAATCCGGGCTTCTATGCGCTGATGTACGGGCAGGTTGCCCCGGGGAGCTTCGACCCGGCCGCGGACCGTCCCACCCGGGCGCTCACGGCGCTGGCCGAGGAGGCTGACCGGCAAGGTCGGCTGATCGTCAGCGTCGAGCAGGCTGTCAGCCATGTCTTGTCGACGAACATCGGCGTGACGCTGCGGCAGATCGTCCTGGACGCGCCGGATCCGGAGCTCTCCGCGGCCGCGCGGGAGGCGACGATCGCCGCCATCGCCGGCGGTGCTGCCGAGGTGGTCCATGAGGGGGCGCAGAGCGAGGCTTCCCGACTGCTCGCCGCGCTGCCGGAGGTGCCCGAAGGGTTCACCCCGGCGGAGGCGGCCCTGCTGCGCCAGTGGCTCAAAGCGCTCTGAGCAGCTGACCAGCTCCGGCCGCCGGGACCGGCGGCGACGCTGTGGACCTCATGCGTCGAACGGGTGGGCGACGAACGCGCAGCGCGTCGAGTCCGGCGACCAGCTGTTCACGTTCAGCGTGCCCTGGCCGCCGAAGACCGGATACTGCTGCACGGACTCGTCCCAGTCCGCGGTGCGGACCACGTGCACGACGACGTCGACGTCGCCCGGATGCCCCTGCGTCCCCGGCGGATAGGCCAGGAAGCTGCCGTGCACCGCATCGGGCGCCGGATGGGGGAACCAGTCGACGGTCGGGGAGGTCCGCAGCCGCTCGAGCGCGCCGCCGGCCTCGGGCAGTCGGGCGAGCTGGGCATGGCCGGACGTCTCGGCGAAGGCCTCTGTGGTGCAGAGGATCCAGTCGCCGTCGGGGCTCCATTCCGGGCCGTCGACGTGACCGGGTCCGGTGTCCAGCGGCGACGGCGCGCGCTCGCCGGACAGCGGCATCACCATCAGACGGCCCGGCGGGCCGTCAGGGCCGAGCTCCACGTAGGCGATCCGGCCGCCGTCGGGGGAGACGCCGTGGAGGAAATGGCTCATTCCGTCGTCCAGAGTGACGATCGTGGTGTCGCCGCCGGTCAGAGCACCATGGTGGATGTGGCCGTCGTCCGCCGAGAGCAGGATGTGGCGTCCGTCGGGGTGGACCACATGGTCATTGTTGATCGGTGGGATATTCCTGAACTCGACGGGTCCCAGACGCGTGGGGTCCGCGAGGTCCAGCAGGTGCAGCAGGCCGTCGCCGTTGAGCAGCAGCCCCGCGCCGTCGGGGCTCCAGTTCGGCGCCTCGAGGAGGAGCTCCTCCGTCTCGAAGACCAGCTCCGGGGCTTCCAGATCGGGCCCGCCGATCAGCACCTGGCTGCGCTGGCCGGCGGAGAGTCTGCGCGGTGCCGTGGGACTCGCCTCCTGGTGTCGATGGTGCCCCGCCCGGCGGCGGCGTCGTGGCTGGGACTCTAGCCGATCGGCGTCGTCCCGGGAATGGATGACTCCGTGGGACGGGTGGGAATGGCCCCGCTTTCCCACGTTTTCCGCGGAGTCATCGCCGGGGGGCGGGGCATCGGGCCGCCGCGCGGCAGTGGTACTTTGAGCGCATGGTGGCCGACTCGGACCCGCGACTCGCCGAACTCGTGCTGCTGCGCCGCGTCCGGGATCGCATCGACCGCGAGTACGACCGCCCGCTCGACGTCGACGGGCTCGCCCGGGGCGTCCATCTCTCCTCGGGCCACCTGAGCCGCCGGTTCAAGCAGGCCTACGGAGAGTCGCCGTACTCCTATCTGATGACCCGCCGCGTGGAGCGGGCGATGACGCTGCTGCGTCGCGGCGATCAGAGCGTGACCGACGTCTGCTTCGCGGTCGGCTTCTCCTCACTCGGCACCTTCAGCACCCGGTTCGCCGAGCTGGTGGGGATGCCGCCCAGTGCCTACGCCCGCCTCGAGGAGCACGAGGCGTCGACGCTGCCGCCGTGCATGGCCAAGCAGGTCACTCGACCGATCAGGAATCGAGAAGCGCCGCTGCGCGAGTCCGCCTAGGGTGACCGATATGGACATCACGATCAGCAAGACCTTCCTGCCCCACACCGACCCCGAGGCATCGCTGGCCTTCTACCGTGACGTGCTCGGCTTCGAAGTCCGGATGGACGTCGGCGGCGGTGCGATGCGGTGGATCACCGTGGGTCCCCCGACGCAGCCGGACGTCTCGGTCGTGCTCTACCCGCCGACGGCGGATCCGGGCATCACCGAGCAGGATCAGCGCACCATCACGGAGCTGATGGCGAAGGGGAGCTTCGGGAGCATCCATCTGGCCACCGTCGATCTCGACGCCACCTTCGAGCGGCTCCAGGCCGCCGACGCCGAGATCGTCCAGGAGCCGATGGACCAGGACTGGGGCGTGCGCGACTGCGCGCTGCGGGACCCCGCGGGCAACCACATCCGGCTCAACGAGGCGGCGTGATGTCCCTGCGACTCGACGCGGTGCGCCCGGCCGCGGAGTCCGCCGACGGGCCGGCCGTGCTGATGTCCCAGGTCGTCGAGCGGCCCGGCGAGGTCGACGCCCTGCTCGACGCCGCCGCACGCGACGGTGCGCAGGTGGTGCGTCCGGGGAAGAGGGGGCTCTTCGGCGGCTACCACGCCTCACACCGGGCTCCTGACGGGGTGGTCTGGAAGCTCTCCGCGACCTCGAAGCGCCGGCGCGACCCTGTCGCGGATCCGCCGACCATCCGCGAGACCATCGCGATCGCGGGCGTCTCGGCGCCCACGCGGGCGAAGGAGTTCTACCTGGCGATGGGCATGGTCACGGACCGCGACTACGGCGACACGTTCGTCGACTTCTCTCTGGAGGAGTCGCGCCACCGACTCGGCATGATGCCGCCCCGGGCGATCGCCAAGGACGTCGGCGTCAGTGCCGACGAGCTCGGTGGGGCGGTCGTCCTGGTGCATCGGGCCGGCACCCGCGCAGAAGCTGAGGAGGTGCTCGCCGCGGCGCGCGCCGCCGGAGCGCGCGACCGGGCGAGCGTCTCCGTCGACGGCGACGAGACCGTCGGCGCGTTCACCGACCCCTCGGGTCTCAGCTGGGCCGTGACCGTGTCGTGATCGCGCCCTGACCGTGCTCTGACGCGCCGCCGGTCGGGACGAGGGCCGCCGAGTCCCGCGTCGCCGCGCGAGGACGGGCTACAGTGACCGTCACATCATCGATGAGCACGCCGTCTCCGCGGCCGTGCCGCCTGTGGACCGAGGGGCGAGATGTTCCGGAGCGAGGAGGAGAGAAGGCCATGACACGTGCCGACGCCCATGACGTCATCCGAGTCCGGGGTGCGAGGGAGAACAACCTGAAGAGCGTCGACCTGGACCTCCCCAAGCGGCGACTCACCGTCTTCACCGGGGTCTCCGGCTCGGGGAAGTCCTCGCTGGTCTTCGGCACCGTCGCCGCGGAGTCCCGCCGGCTCATCGACGAGACCTACTCGACCTTCGTCCAGGGGTTCATGCCGACGCTGCCGCGTCCGGAGGTCGACCGACTGGAGGGGCTGACCACGGCGATCCTGGTGGACCAGGAGCGGCTGGGCGCCAATCCACGGTCGACGCTGGGCACGGTCACCGATGCGAACGCGATGCTGCGCCAGCTCTTCAGCCGGCTCGGCGAGCCGTCCATCGGCGGGCCGACGGCGTTCTCCTTCAACATCCCCACCACCACCGTCGGCGGGGCCTCGGTCACCGAATCGGGGAAGAAGAACGTCATCAAGCGACAGGTTTATCTCGGCGGGATGTGCCCCGACTGCGAAGGCCGGGGCACTGTCTCCGACCTGGACCTGAGCCGGATCGTCGACGAGTCGACGTCGCTGGTCGACGGCGCGATCCTGGTGCCGGGCTACACGGCCGACGGCTGGATGGTCGCGCCCTATAAGACCCAGGTGCCCGGCGACGTGCCGATCAAGGACCTCACCGCCGAGCAGCGCGAGGACCTGCTGTATGCCGAACCGCGTAAGGTCAAGGTCGAGAACATCAACGTCACCTACGAGGGCCTGATCCCGAAGATCCGCAAGTCGATGTTCAGCCGGGACCCGGACTCGCTGCAGCCGCACATCCGACGGTTCGTGGAGGCGGCCGCCGTCTTCGCCACCTGTCCGAGGTGCGAGGGCACCCGGCTCAACGACTCGGCCCGTTCCTCGACGATCGACGGCAAGGACATCGGCGAGGTCAGCGCGATGCAGGTGAGCGATCTGGCCGCCTGGGTGCGCACCATCGACGACCCGAGCGTGGCGCCGCTGGTCGAGACGCTGCTGCATCTGCTCGATTCCTTCATCGCCATCGGCCTCGGCTACCTCTCGCTGGACCGCCCGTCGGGGACGCTCTCCGGCGGCGAGGCGCAGCGCACCAAGATGGTGCGTCACCTCGGCTCGGCGCTCACCGACGTCACCTACGTCTTCGACGAGCCGTCGATCGGCCTGCACCCGCACGACATCGCGCGGATGAACGAGCTGCTCGTCGATCTGCGCGACAAGGGCAACACGGTGCTGGTGGTCGAGCACAAGCCGGAGATGATCGCGATCGCCGACCATGTGGTCGACATGGGGCCTGGTGCCGGGGCCGGCGGCGGCGAGGTGGTCTTCGAGGGCACGGTCGACGGACTTCGCGCGGTCGAGACCCGCACCGGGGAGGCGCTGTCCTACCGAGCGCAGCTGAAGGAGTCGGTGCGCGAGAGGACTGCAGCGTTCGAGGTGCGCGGCGCCGACACGCACAACCTGGCCGACGTCGACGTCGACATCCCGCTGGGCGTGCTGACCGCTGTCACCGGCGTCGCCGGATCGGGCAAGAGCTCGCTGATCGGCGGGCACGTCGCCGGCGAGGAGGTGATCACCGTCGACCAGGCGCCGATCAAGGGCTCGCGGCGCAGCAACCCGGCCACCTACACCGGGCTGCTGGACCCGATCCGCAAGGCCTTCGCCAAGGCCAACGGCGTGAAGCCGGGGCTGTTCAGCGCCAACTCCGACGGCGCCTGCCCGACCTGCTCGGGCTCCGGGGTGATCGTCACCGAATTCAGCTTCACCGACACCGTCTCCACTCCCTGCGAGGACTGCGGCGGCAAGCGGTACCAGGCCGAGGTGCTCGAGCTGCGCCTGGCGGGGAAGAACATCGCCGAGGTGCTGGAGCTCTCCGTCGCCGAGGCGCTGCAGTACTTCGGCGACGGCGAGGCCCGCACGCCGGCGGCGCGGACGATACTCGCCCGGCTCGACGACGTCGGGCTGGGCTACCTGACGCTCGGGCAGCCGCTGAACACGCTCTCCGGCGGCGAGCGGCAACGAGTGAAGCTGGCGATGAGCATGAAGTCCTCCGGCGGGATCTACATCCTCGACGAGCCGACGGTCGGGCTGCATCTGGCCGACGTCGACCAGCTGCTGGGACTGCTGGACCGGCTCGTCGACGCCGGCAGGACGGTGATCGTCATCGAGCACCACCAGGCGGTGATGGCCCACGCCGACTGGATCATCGACCTCGGACCCGGCGCAGGGCACGACGGCGGCCGCGTGGTCTTCGAGGGCACGCCGGCCGAGCTGGTCGCGGAGCGCTCGACGATCACCGGCGAGCACCTGGCCGACTACGTCGGGGCGTGGACGCCTCGACGTGCTCGACCGTCCGACGTGGAGAGAGGACGATCATGACCACTCCCGAGATCCGCCTGAAGCGCGTCCACGACGACCCGTCCGGCGAGGACGGGCCGCGCGTGCTGGTCGACCGGCTCTGGCCCCGGGGGGTGTCGAAGGAGCGTGCCGCCGTCGACCTCTGGCCGAAGGACGTCGCGCCCAGCCCTGAGCTGCGGCGCTTGTGGCACCACGACCCTGAGCGCTTCGAGGAGTTCGCCGCGGCCTACCGCGCCGAGCTCGCCGACTGCCCCGCGGCCGAGGCGCTCGCGGAGCTGCGCGAGCAGCTCGACGGCGAGCCGGTCGCCACGCTGCTCTTCGCCGCGAAGGACCGCGCGATCAACCACGCAGTGGTGCTGGCCGGTGTGCTGGCCGGGCGTGCCGGCGACTGACCCGCGCCTGTCGCCTCCAGTCTGGCCTCCGAGGGGCCGACAGGGAACAATCGGATCCATGGAGACCAGGACCAGACCCATCAGCCGACGCGTCGAGTTCCCCGGATCCCGCGGAGCGGTGCTCTCCGGAAAGCTCGAGCTGCCCCACGAGGCTCCGCGGGCCTATGCGCTCTTCGCCCACTGCTTCACCGGCAGCAAGGACGTCGTCTCGGCCTCGCGGATCGCCCGCGCGCTGACCGACGACGGCATCGCGGTGCTGCGCTTCGACTTCACCGGTCTGGGCGACTCCGAGGGAGATTTCTCGAACACCGACTTCAGCTCCAACGTCGGCGACCTCGTCGCCGCCGCCGACCATCTGCGGGCCGAGCACGAGGCCCCGACCTTCCTGGTCGGCCACTCCTTCGGCGGCGCGGCGGTCATCGCCGCGGCCCACCGGGTTCCGGAGGTCAGCGCGGTGGCCACGATGGGCGCTCCGGCCGACCCGGCGCACGTCGCCGCGCGGTTCGACAGCCGCAAGGATCAGATCGAGCGTGACGGTGAGGCCGAGGTGTCGATCGGCGGCCGACCCTTCCGCATCCGTCAGGAGTTCCTGGACGACATCGCCGAGCAGCCGCAGGCTGAGCGCATCGCCGGACTCGACGCCGCGCTGATGGTCATGCATGCGCCGATGGACGAGATCGTCGGCGTCGACAACTCCCGGCAGATCTTCGAGACGGCCCGGCACCCGAAGTCCTTCGTCTCGCTGGACGGTGCCGATCACCTGCTCACCCGCCGCGGGGACGCCGAGTACGCCGCCGGAGTGCTCGGCGCCTGGGTCCGCCGCTACCTGCCCGAGCGCGAGGAGGGAGACCCGGCGCTGGACGGTTCGGTCGTCGTCGCCGAGTCCGGCATGGGCGGCTACGGGCAGGTCGTGGAATCCGGCCGGCACCGATTCGTCGCCGATGAGCCGTCTCCGACCGGCGACGACGGCGGTCCCTCGCCCTACGATCTGCTGCTCTCCGCCCTGGGCACCTGCACCTCGATGACACTGCGGATGTACGCCGAGCGGCACGACCTGCCGCTGGAGAAGGTCACCGTCGGACTGCGCCACGACCGTGTCCACGCCGCCGACTGCGAGGACTGCGAGACCCAGGCCGGGCGGATCGACCGCATCACCCGGCGCATCCACCTGGAGGGCGACCTCGACGACGCGCAGCGCGCCCGGCTGCTCGAGATCGCCGAGAAGTGCCCGGTGCATCGCACGCTGACCTCGGAGACCCGGATCGAGACCGCCGAAGAGTGAACGGAACGATGCCGACGGTGGGGTGGTCGCCGGGATCGCCGTCGTCGTCCGCACCGTCGTCGCCCTGACGTGGGGTGAGACCTCCGAAGGGACGAACCTCACGGAACAAACCAGGGCTCGGCGACGCTGTGCCGGGGCGGGCTCCGCCCCGGACACGTCTCCCACCTGACCCCAGGAGGTCATCGCTCATGCGAGCAGCCCTGATCCACGGCGCCGGCGACGTCCGCGTCGCCGACGTCCCCGACCCCGCCCTCGTCGAGCCCACCGATGCGGTGGTGCGCGTCGTGGTCACCTGCGTCTGCGGCTCGGACCTGCATCCGTACCACTCCAAGCCCGACGCCGAGGAGGGCGACCAGATCGGCCACGAGTTCGTCGGCATCGTCGAGGAGCTCGGCGAGGAGGTCGCCGGCCTCTCGATCGGCGACATGGTCGTCGCTCCCTTCGCCTATGCGGACAACACCTGCGACCACTGCCGGGAGGGCCTGCACACCTCCTGCCCGAACGGCGGCTTCCACAGCGGCGCCCAGGCGGAGAAGATCCGCGTGCCGCAGGCCTCCGGCTCGCTGGTGGCCGTCCCCGGCGACGTCGACCAGTCGCTGCTGCCTTCGCTGCTGACCCTCACCGACGTGTACCCCACCGGCTGGCACGCCGCAGTGAAGGCCGGCGTCGGCCCGGGCTCCACCGTCACGGTGATCGGCGACGGCGCCGTCGGCCTGCTCGCGGTGCTCTCCGCGAAGCAGCTCGGGGCCGAGACGATCGTCCTGATGGGCCGGCACAAGGCCCGCACCGACCTCGGCCGCGAGTTCGGAGCGACGCACGTCGTCGCCTCCCGCGGCGAGGAGGGCATCGCCGAGGTCCGCGAGATCACCGGCGGCGAGGGCACTCACGCAGTGCTCGAGGCCGTCGGCCACATGCCCGCCTACGAGCAGGCCCTCGGCGTGGTGCGCCCGGGCGGCGTGATCAGCCGCGTCGGCGTCCCGCAGTATGAAGAGGCTCCGGTCGGCTTCGGCAGCCTCTTCGGCCACAACATCACGCTGACCGGCGGCCCGGCCCCGGTGCGCGCCTACGTCGAGCAGCTGCTGCCGGCCGTCCTCGACGGCACGGTCGAGCCGGGCCGGGTCTTCGACCGGGTGATCGGCCTGGACGAGGTGCCCGAGGGGTACCGCGCCATGGACGACCGCGAGTCGCTGAAGGTGATGGTCGACCCGACCCGCTGAGGCTCGCCGCCGTTCCGCCGTCGGGCGGGGGATTCCTCGGGGTGTTCGTCGCCGATCCGGCCGGATGACCCCGAGGGGTCCCCCGCCCGATGTACATGGGCGTCGGCGGGCGGATCTCGTGCGGAGCGGACGAGGGAGGAGGACTCATGGAATGGATCGTGCTGGCCGTCTCCGGCGGTTTGGAGGCGGTCTGGGCGACGGCCCTCGGCGAGTCCGACGGCCTGCGCCGGCGGCGCCCGACGCTGCTGTTCATCGCGGCGCTGGTCCTGTCGATGAGCGGGCTGGCCTACGGCATGACGGCCATTCCGGCCGGCGCCGCCTATGCGGTCTGGGTGGGGATCGGTGCCGTGCTGACCATCGTGATCGGCGTCGTGCGGCGCAGCGAGACCCTCGACGTCGCGCGGACCGGCCTGCTGACGCTGCTCGTGGTCAGCCTGATCGGGCTGAAGGTGGTGAGCTGATGGCCTGGATCATCCTGGTGTTCAGCGCAGTGATGGAGGCCGTCTGGGCGACCGCCCTGGGGCTGAGCGACGGCTTCTCCCGGCCGGTGCCCGTCGTCGTGTTCCTCCTCGGACTGCTGGTGAGCATGGTGACCCTCGCCCGGGCGGCGCGGAGCATCCCGATCGGCACCGCCTACGCCGTCTGGGCCGGCCTCGGGGCGACGATCACCGTCGCGGCGAGCATCGCCCTCGGTCAGGAGCCGGTCTCAGCGTGGAAGCTGGTGTTCATGGCCGGGATCGTCGGCAGCATCGTCGGGCTGAAGCTCACCCACAGTGCCGACGACGGCGAACAGGCCCGCGGAGAGGCCGCCGACTCGACGGCGGACTTCGGCCCGCGCTGAGGGTGACGCCGCCCGTCCGCCGGGCCCACCGCTCCGCCGGGCCCCACCGCTCATCAACGGGGGATCCACTGCGGCTATGCGGCCGGGTTCGGCTCATAGCCGCAGTGGATCCCCCGTTCGATGCATGATGAGCGGGGCAGCGCGCGCTCACGCGTCGCCTCCGGTGATCGCCCAGGCCTCCTCCTCGACGGGTTCGCCGTGCACCCGGTCGAGCACGCGCAGCGAACGTGCCCCGATCACCAGGGCGACGATCGCCAGCACCACGGCCGCGGCGCCGAAGAGGTAGGGCGAGCCGGCGCCGAGCGCGTCGGAGACCTGCCCGGCGATCAACGGTGCGACGGCGCCGCCCATGAAGCGCACGCCCGAGTACGTGGACGACGCCACCGGCCGCGGCAGGTCGCTGACCTCCATGACGGCCTCGGTCAGCACCGTGTTCAGCACGCCGAGGAACAGTCCGGCGACGATGACGCCGGTCGCCAGGGCGGCCAGCGAGTCGACCAACAGCGCCATGCCCAGCAGGATCACCGCCAGGCAGGCCAGCGTGGTGACCAGCACCGGGCGGCGGCCGAAGCGGTGGGTGAGCAGCGGGGCGACGAAGACCGAGGTGATCGCGAGACAGATGCCCCAGCCGAAGAACACCAGCCCCAGGCCCATGGCCCCGAAGTTCGCCAGTCCGGCCGCGGCGGCGTCCTCCTCCAGCGGGAAGGGGCTGTAGGCGAGCAGGGTGAAGAAGCCGAAGTTGTACAGCAGCGCGGTGATCGCCAGGGTCAGCAGACCCGGGTGGGACAGCGCCCGGAAGGTCGCAGTCAGCCGCACGTGCTGATCCGGCGTCGGGCGCTCCTGCTTCGGCAGCAGGGCGGCGACGGCGATCAGCCCGATCGCCATCAGGGCGGCGGTGCCGAAGAACGGGCCGCGCCAGGAGATCTCGCCGAGCAGTCCGCCGAGCAGCGGGCCGGTGGCGATGCCCAGGCCCAGGGCGGCCTCATAGAGGATGATCGCCTTCTCCGAGCCGCCGGAGGTCGCCCCGACGATGGTCGCCAGCGCGGTGGAGATGAACAGGGCATTGCCCAGGCCCCAGCCGGCGCGGAAGTCGATGATCTGCCAGACGGTCGCCGAGCTGCCGGCCAGGGCGGCGAAGGCGACGACGAGCACCAGCCCGATCAGCAGCGTGGGCTTCGCGCCGATCCGCGAGGAGATCGCGCTGGTGAAGAACATCATCGCCCCGGTGATCAGCAGGTAGCTGGTGAACAGCAGCATCGACTGCGCCGGAGTGGCGTCGAGCTCGGCGGAGATCGCCGGGAGGATCGGGTCCACCAGGCCGATGCCCATGAAGGCGATGACGCAGGCGAAGGCCACGGCCCAGACGGCCCGGGGCTGGCGGAGGATGGAGGCGTCGGCGTCGGAGCCGGGCGAGCCGGAGGCGTCGGTCGGGCCGGACGGGGCAGGCGTGCTGGTCGTGCCGGTGTCAGCGTCGGTGCGCGGTGCGGAGGACGTGGGGGACCACCTTCTTCTCTCGGGGCGTCGGGTCTGTGCGGGGTCTGTGTCGGGCGCCGGGCAGGATGACGCCCCGGACGACCTGCGGCCGTGCCGGGGCGGGAGAGGCGGCGCGTCAGCGGCGGACGTCGTCGTCCGGCCGCACCGAGCTGATGAACTCCTCCACTGAGGCCATGGAGCGGGCCAGGCCCGCACGGTCGCCCGCGTCCAGGTCGCGCAGCGCCGGGGCGAGCTGCTCGGTGAGCTGGCCGCGGATGGAGGCCAGTCGCCGTCGCCCGTCCTCGGTCAGCGAGAACTCCGCGGCGCGCCGATCTGCGCCGCTGATGCGGCGGACGACCAGCCCGTCGGCCTCCAGCCGGGCCAGCAGCTTCGTCGCGGCGGGCTGAGAGCACAGGTGCTCCGCCGCGAAGCGGCCCACGCGGACCGGCTGAAGCTCGTCGACCACCGACAGCGCGCGGACCGTGGACGGATCGGTCTCTTCGCGCGCCAGCCGACGCAGGGTGCGCGTCAGCCGGCCGGAGACGACGACGAGCTCGGCGGTGAGGTCCTCGACGGACTGGTCGTCGACTGCGGCGGAGGCCGCAGCCTGAGTGGAGGGGGAATCCATCGCCGTCAGTATATAACGTGGTTATGTATATGGCCAGCCGCGCCCTGTCGGTCCCCGACCCTCCGACGGATCAGGCGGTCTCCAGCGCCTCCGGCCGCAGGTCGAGCCGCCTGAGCAGCTGGGCGTTGGCCGCGACCAGCACCGTCGACAGCGACATCAGCACCGCTCCGACGCTCATCGGCAGCACGAAGCCGATCGGGGCGAGCACCCCGGCCGCCAGCGGCACCGCGATCAGGTTGTAGCCGGCCGCCCACCACAGGTTCTGCCGCATCTTGGTCCGGGCGGCGTCGGAGAGGCGCAGCGCCGAGAGCACGCCGCGCGGATCGGAGGAGGCCAGGATGATGCCGGCCGAGCCGACGGCGACGTCGGTGCCCGCGCCGATGGCCACGCCGACGTCGGCCTGGGCCAGGGCCGGTGCGTCGTTGACGCCGTCGCCGACCATCGCCACGCGTCGGCCATCCTGCTGCAGGCGCGCGACCTCGGCGGACTTCTCCTCCGGGCGCACGCCGGCGATGACCCGGTCGATGCCCAGCTGCTCGGCCACCGTATGCGCCACCGCCTCGGCGTCGCCGGTGATCATCGCGACCTCCGCGCCGCGGGAGTGCAGCGCCTCGACGGCCTGTCGGGACTCCTCGCGGATCGCGTCGTCCAGGCGCAGCGCCCCGGCGGCTGCGCCGTCGACGACCACGTGCAGGATGATCGCCCCCTCGGCGCGCCAGGATCCGACGGCGTCCAGTTCGGCGAGCGAGTGCTCCTCGAGCAGCCGCGGGCCGCCGACCTGCACCCGGGCGCCGTCGACGGTCGCCTCCACGCCGACGGCGGGGGAGGAGCTGAAGTCCTCGGCGCTCGGGACGTCCAGTCCGCGCTGCTCGGCGGCGGCGCGGATCGCGGCGGCGAGGGGGTGCTCGGAGTCGGACTCTGCGGCCGCGGCCAGCGCCAGGAGCTGCTGCTCCTCCTGCCCGGCCGCCGCGGCGAGGTCGACCAGCTCGGGCTCGCCGCGGGTCAGCGTGCCCGTCTTGTCGAAGAGCACGGTGTCGACGCTGCGCATAGTCTCCATGGCGACCCGGTCGCTGATCAGCACGCCGGCCCGGGCGGCGCGTTCGGAGGCGATGGAGACCACCAGCGGCACCGCCAGGCCGAGGGCATGCGGGCAGGCGATGACCAGCACCGTGATGGTGCGGACCACCGCGTCGTCGGGACTGCCGGCGAGCAGCCAGGCGGCGGCGGTGAGCGCCGCGGCGGCCAGGGCGAACCAGAACAGCCAGGCCGCGGCGACGTCGGCCAGCCGCTGGGCCCGCGAGCTGGAGTTCTGAGCGTCCTCGACGAGCCGGCGGATGCCGGCCAGCGCGGTCTCCTCGCCCACGGCGGTGATCTCCACCCGCAGTCCGGAGTCGGTGGCCACCGTGCCGGCGACGACCTGCTCGCCCGCGCCGCGGGTCACCGTCTGCGACTCGCCGGTGATCATCGACTCGTCCAGGTTCGCCGTTCCGGAGGTGATCCGGCCGTCGGCGGGGACCGAGGCGCCCGGGCGCACGACGACGACGTCGCCGGCGACCAGGTCCTCGGGGGAGACGGTGGTGACGGACTCGCCGTCGACGCGCTCGGCCTCGTCGGGCATCAGCGCGGCCAGCGAGTCCAGCGCCGAGCTGGTCCGGGCGATCGAACGCATCTCCATCCAATGGCCCAGCAGCATGATGACCACCAGCAGGGCCAGCTCCCACCAGAAGGTCAGCCCGGCGTCGACGAGTCCCAGCATCGCGCCCCAGGAGGAGAGCAGCGCGACGGTCAGCGCCAGAGCGATGAGCAGCATCATGCCGGGGCTGCGCGACCGCAGCTCGGAGAGGCCCCCGGCCAGGAAGGGGCGCCCGCCCCAGACGTACATCACCGTGCCGAGCACCGGCGCGATGCCGCGGAGCCAGAGGGCGTCGGGCACGGAGTAGCCCAGCAGCTCGGCGAAGGCCGGGTCCAGCGCCGCCGTCGGGATCGCGACGACGAGCATGATCAGGAAGAGGCGGCGGAACTGGGCGGCATGGTCGCCGTGACCGGAGTGGCCGGAGTGACCGGAGTGGCCGGAGTGACCGCCATGTCCCGCGTGGTCACCGTGTCCGGCAGGGGTGCTGTGCCCGGCGTGCTCCTCGTGACCGTGCGAGGGGCTGTGGTCGTGCCGGTCGTGCTGGTCGTGGCCCTGGTCCGTGTGATCTCTGGATTCGGTGCTCATATCCCAGAATGTATACCCCCTAGGGGTATCTGTCCAGGGTTGCCCTTCAAGAGAAGCGCGTTTAGACTGAAATGCTGGCCTGGACGGCTTGTCCGACATCCGGGCCGTCCTTGCCCATCAGATTGTGTATCTACCTGGTGACGCTCGACGACGAGCGCGCTAAGGCGGCACTGTGCTCCACGAGTCCGCTGCAGGAGGTGCGCGCGACGATGACCATCACCGACTCCGAGCGTCCCGCCGAGGCCCACGACGCCTCGGACGCTCGCCACACCACCCTTCTCCCCGCCGTCGGGACGTCCTTCTTCCCGATCGCCCTGGTGGCCCGCTTCCCCTACGCCATGATGGTCGTGGGCGTGCTGACCCTGGTGGTCGCCGGCCGCGGCTCGCTGGGGATCGGCGGACTGACCTCGGCCATGGTCGGCGTCGGCACCGCGATCTTCGGGCCGCTCATCGGCTCGGCCGCCGACCGCTTCGGCCAGCGGCTGGTCGTGATGCTCGCCGGGATGGCCAGCTCGCTCGCGCTGCTGACCATGGCCTGGGTGGTGTATTCGCCGTTGCCGGACGCCGCGGTGCTGGCCACCGCCTTCGTCATCGGTGCGACGACGCCGCAGGTCCCGCCGATGTCGCGCAGCCGGCTGGTCGGCATCATCACCCGGCGTGTCGTCCCGGAGCGGCGCACGGCGGTGACCACCGGCACCATGGCCTACGAGTCGGCCGTCGACGAGCTGACCTTCGTCTTCGGGCCGATGATCGTCGGCCTGCTGGCCGCGACCATGAGCCCGGCGGCCCCGGTGATCGGCGCGGCGGTGCTCACGCTGGTCTTCGTCACCGCCTTCGCCCTGCACTCCAGCGTCCACGAGGTCCCGTCGAACCGGACCGCCGGAGTGGTCGCCGCGCCCGCGCGCGAGCTGCTGCGGCCGGGCCTGGTGGTGGTGCTGGTCGGCGTGCTCGGCATCGGACTGTTCTTCGGCTCGCTGCTCACCGCCCTGACCTCGGCGATGTCCGACGCCGGCCATGCCGAGTCGGCCGGCCTGGTCTACGGCGTGATGGGCATCGGCTCGGCGGCCTTCGCCCTGGGCTCGGCGCTCTTCCCGGCCCGCTTCACGATGCACGCCCGCTGGATCGTCTTCCCGCTGATCATGGTCGTCGGCACCGCCGCGCTGCTGGTCGTCGAGTCGATGCCGCTGCTCCTGATGGTGCTGCTGGTCCTGGGCATCGGGCTGGGGCCCACGCTGGTCGTGGTCTACTCGATCGCCTCCGACCGCAGTCCGCGAGGCCGCGGCGCGACAGTGATGACCATGGCGACCACCGGGGTCGTCGTCGGCCAGTCCGCCGCCTCGGCGATCAACGGGCACATCGCCGAGACCGCCGGAACCCAGGCGGCGCTGCTGGCCCCGCTGGCGGCGGCCTCGTTGATCACCGCCGCCGGGCTGGTCAATCGGGCCATGGTCGCCCGGGCCTCGGGCGCCTGATCCGCGCCGGGCTCACTCCGGGCGCAGCGACTTCAGGATCTTCATCGGGAAGCGCGAGCTGACGTTGGCGATCCCCGGGATCGCCATGACCTTCTCCATCAGGAACTGCTCGTAGGCGGCGAGATCCTGCACGGCCACGCGCACGTGGTAGTCCGGCGAGCCGAAGAGCCGGTGCAGCTCCAGGACCTCCTCGTAGGTCTCCATGGTCTCCTCGAACTGCCGCGCCAGCGGGCGGCGGAAGCCGTCCAGGTCGACGTCGAGCAGCACCTCGAAGCTGCGCTGCAGCGCCGTCGGGCTGATCTGTGCCCGGTAGCCCAGGATGACGCCGTCGGCCTCCAGGCGCTGCACTCGGCGCAGGCACGGCCCCGGCGTGAGGCCGATGCGCTCGGCCAGGTCCACGTTGGAGATGCGCCCGTCCTTCTCCAGTTCCGCGATGATTGCGCGATCCAATGAATCCATGAGTCGAGTATTGCACGATCGTGGGGCAGACGGAGAAGATCTGAAAGCACATTCTGCGGGTTTCCTGGAATCATCGAAGCATGCAGAAGCAGCAGGTGATCGAGCGCGCCGAGCCGGTGTCGACGACCGGTGCGGAGACCGTGCCGGCCGAGCCGGGGGCGGCGGAGGCCGGGGCGGCGGAGGCCGCACCGGCGCCGTCGACGACGGCGACCGATCGCCGCCGTCAGATCGCCTCCGGGCTGCGGGCCTCGCTGGCCGCCGGCATGGGCCTGGTGCCCATCGGCATCGCCTTCGGGATGGTCGTGGTGCAGTCCGGCCTGCCGTGGTGGCTGGCGCCGGTGCTCTCCGGCGTCGTCTTCACCGGCTCGCTGGAGCTGCTGCTGGTGGGCATGATCCTCGCCGCGGCCCCGTTGGCGACCGTCGCGCTGACCACCCTGCTGGTGAACTTCCGCCACGTCTTCTATGCGATCAGCTTCCCGCTGAGCGCGGTGCGCTCGCGGCTCGGACGGCTGTATGCGATGCATGCGCTGGTCGACGAGGCCTACGCGGTCACCGCCGCCTCGCCGCGCGGATGGACCGGCTGGAGCCTGCTGCCGCTGCAGCTGGCCTTCCACACGTATTGGATCGGCGGGGGGCTGGCCGGCGTCGCGCTGGCGCATCTGCTGCCCGGGCCGATCGAGGGGCTCGAGTTCGCCCTCTGCGCCCTGTTCATCACGCTGACGCTGGACAGCTGCCGCTCCGGCCGTGAGTCCCGCAGGCGGTGCTGGGCGGAGTGTGCATCTCCGGCGCGCTGGTCGTCGTCCCCGAGCATGCGCTGCTGGTCGGGATGCTGGCCTTCCTCGCGGCGCTGACGGTGCGTCATCTCGTCGCCCGCCGGCGGGGCGCGGAGGAGCAGGAGGCCCGCGATGCCTGAGACCGGATACGTCGTCGCCGTCGTCGCCGTCGTCTTCGCCATCACCTTCGGGCTGCGTGCGCTGCCCTTCGCGCTGGTGATGCCGCTGCGCGAATCGGCCTTCCTGCGCTCGCTGGCCGCCTGGATGCCGGCCGGTCTGATGGTCATCCTCGCCGCGACGACGCTGCGCGACTCCGCCGGCGCCGCCTGGGGGCACCTGCCGCATGCCGGGATCGCCGTCGTCGTCACCGTCGCGGCGCATCTGGGCCTGGGCCGCAGCACGCTGCTCAGCGTCGGCGCCGGGACGCTGACCTTCGTCGGGCTGGTGCATCTGTTCTGAGGCGCGTCGACCTGTGTGGTGCCGTCCACGGATAGGATGGGTGCGAGACCGCTCACGACACCCCGACTCGAAGGAGTTCAGCGTGGCCATCGCAACCCCGGACAAGTACGACGAGATGATCGACGCCGCCAAGGCCGGCGGCTATGCCTACCCGGCGGTCAACGTGACCAGCTCGCAGACGCTGAACGCCGCCATCCGCGGCTTCGCCGAGGCCGAGTCCGACGGCATCATCCAGGTCTCCACCGGCGGCGCCGCCTACTGGTCGGGCGCCTCGATCAAGGACATGGTCGCCGGTTCGCTGGGCTTCGCCGCCTTCGCCAAGCAGGTCGCCAAGAACTACGGCGTCAACATCGCCCTGCACACCGACCACTGCCCGAAGGACAAGCTCGACGGCTTCGTGCTGCCGCTGCTGGAGGCCTCCGAGGCTGAGGTGAAGGCCGGTCGCGACCCGATCTTCAACTCCCACATGTGGGACGGGTCGGCCGAGACGCTGGAGGAGAACCTCCGCATCGCCGCCGACCTGCTGCCCCGGTCCGCGGCGGCCAAGCAGATCCTCGAGGTCGAGATCGGCGCGGTCGGCGGCGAGGAGGACGGCGTCGAGAACGCCATCAACGAGAAGCTCTACACCACCTATGAGGACGCCGTCGCCACCATCGAGGCTCTGGGCCTGGGCGAGAAGGGCCGGTACATCACCGCGCTGACCTTCGGCAACGTCCACGGCGTCTACAAGCCGGGGAACGTGAAGCTGCGTCCGGAGATCCTGAAGGACATCCAGGAGAAGACCGGTCAGAAGTACGGCAAGGACGCCCCCTTCGACCTGGTCTTCCACGGCGGCTCCGGCTCCACCGAGCAGGAGATCGACGACGCGGTCTCCTACGGCGTCATCAAGATGAACATCGACACAGACACCCAGTACGCCTTCACGCGTCCGGTGGCGGGCCACATGTTCTCCAACTACGACGGCGTGTTGAAGGTCGACGGCGACGTCGGCAACAAGAAGACCTACGACCCGCGCGTCTGGGGCGCCAAGGCCGAGGAGTCCATGGCGGCTCGCATCGTCGAGGCCTCCCAGCGTCTGGGCTCGGCGGGCAAGTCGGTCAAGTGATCGGCTGAGCGCCACGCTCGCGAGAAGGGGCCCGTCACCGACTGGTGGCGGGCCCCTCGTGCGTCTGCTCGTGCGTCTGCTCGTGCGCCTGCGGGCGAGGCGTCGGAGCGGGGTCAGAGGAGTCGGCTCAGGGCTGAGATGAGCTCGTCGAGCCGTACGGCGCCGGTCCAGCTCTCGGGGTGGACGGCGGCCACCTCGCGCGGGGCGAGGTCGGGGAGGTCGACGACGTCGATCCGGTCGGCGAAGCCCGCCGCTCCCGGGGCGCGCAGCGCGAGACGGGAGACCAGGGCGACGCCGAGCCCGTGGGCGACGAGCGCCTGGATGGCCTGCGGATCATCGGTGACATGGCGGATGGTCGGGGAGAACCCGGCCTGGGCGCAGACCTGCTGCAGGTGCTCGGTGCAGCGCTGGCAGCCGGCCACCCAGGGGAGCTCGCCGGCGTCGCCCAGCTCGCGGACGTCGCCGTGCAGGTCCCAGCGCCGCGGCAGGATGAGTCGGTGGCGGTCGACGCCCAGCGACACCGCCCGGTGGTCCGGCGGGACGGCGTCGTCCGTACCGTGGCGGAAGATCAGGGCGACGTCGACTCGGCCGCGGCGCAGCAGGTCCAGGGCCTCGGGCGGCTCGTGCTCCAGGACTTCGAAGCCGCCGCCTCCGCCGGCCGCGAGCTGCTCCAGCGCCTCGGCGAGCGGGCCGCCCATCAGCGAGGGGAAGGCGGCGATGCGCAGCGTCTGCTCGGCGGAGCTGAACGCCGAGGTCAGGTCCTCCAGCGCCGCGCGGGTCTGCGCGCGGATGGCCTCGGCGCGGCCGAGCATGATCCGGCCGGCGGGAGTGGGCACGACGCCGCGGGTGGTGCGGGTGAGCAGCTGGGTGCCGAGAGCACGTTCCAGGGAGCCGAGCTGCTGGGAGACCGCCGGCTGGGTCCAGCCGAGTTCGGCGGCCGCGGCGGTGAGGCTTCCGGCGGCGACGGCCCGTTCGAAGAGCAGCAGCTTGCGCAGGTCCAGCTGCTCCTCCTCCCCGCGACGCGGGGCGACGGCAGACGTCCCGGACCTCCTCGATGCCCCGGTCCCGCCGGACCGGCCGGCCCCATCGCCGGCCCCGGGAGGCTCGGTCTGATCGACGTAGTCGGGGCTGGGCTGCGGAAGCGTCCGCGGGTCGAGCTCCGCGTCGTCGAAGTCGTCCTCGAACACCCCGTCGAAGGCGTCGGCGTCCGCAGCCTCCTCGGGACCCTCGGGACCCTCGGGGCCCTCGGGACCCTCGGGACCCTCGGGGCCCTCGGGGCCCTCGGTGCCCGCCGTGTCCGCGATGCCCTCGTCGCCCCGTGCGTGATCATCAGTGCTCATCGCCCGCTGCTCCGCTTCGTGCTCGTCCTGGTGCGGTCTTCCCGGTGTGCTCGGGCCGGTGCTGTCGTGCGGGGTGTCCACCGGGCCGGGGCCCCGCCCGTTCCTCCCGCTCCCGACTCCGCAGACGCCCCCACGGTCTCCGTCATCACGATTGCTTATAGCGGGGTCCCCGATGACGCGGTCTACCGGTGTCTGCCATGAAGATACATGATGGGCGGCGGAAGAAGTATGTGTCGCTGCGTCGGACGCACCCCGGGGCGCAGTGCACCAGGCTCGGTCATGTCGACGGTCTCGGGCCCCGTCTGAGGAAGGACGCACCATGCATCGGATCGGACTGCTCGGCGGCATGAGCTGGCACTCCACGGAGCAGTACTACCGCGGGATCAACCAGGCGGTCGCCGAGGAGCAGGGCGGCCACGCGTCGGCGCCGATGGTGCTGGACTCGGCGGACTTCGCCGAGATCCGCGCCCACCAGATCGCCGAGGACTGGGACGCGGCCGGGGACGCCCTCGCCGCGGCGGCCCGGAGACTGGTCGCCGCCGACGTCGAGGCGCTCGCCGTGGGCACGAACCTCATGCACAAGGTCGCGCCCGCCGTCGAGCGTGCCGTCGACGTCCCGCTGGTGCACATCGCCGACGCCGTCGCCCAGGCGGGCCACCTCCGCGGCGCCGGCACGCTGGGGCTGTTGGGCACCGCGCCGACGATGCTCGACTCCTTCTACCGCGAGCGACTGGAGTCCCACGGGCTGGGCGTCGTCGTCCCGGACGCCGAGACCTGCCGGCTGCTGGACCGTCGGATCTTCTCGGAGCTGACCCTCGGGGAGTTCCCGGAGACCACGCGCGCCGAGTTCCTCGCCGCGATGGAGGAGCTGCAGGGCCGCGGTGCCGACGTCGTGGTCCTCGGCTGCACGGAGATCGGCCTCCTGGTCCCGCCGGAGACGGCGCCGGTGCCGACGCTGGACTCCGTCGACGCCCATGTCGCCGCGCTGGCCCGGTTCTGCCTGCACGGCGAGCTCCCGGCGACTCCGGCCGCGCGGCACGCCTCGCGCTGAGACCTCGGCGGCTCGTCTGGTCGTCGGGCGTGGAAGAGTGGTTCCCATGATGAGCACTCCGACCGGTCACTCGTCCCCGTCCCGTGAGCAGCTGCTGCTGCTCGACTTCGACGGCACCGTCTGCCTCGGCGACGATCCCGTGCTGCACTACGCCGCGCAGGTCGACGCGCTGCTGGCCGATCGCGGCGCGGCGGAGCGCGACGACGGCGGCACGGCAGAGGGCGACGCCGGCGTGCGCGACGTCGTCGCCGAGGCCCTGGCCGCCGGAGACCTGCATGTCCCCGAGCTGTCGCCGGGCGTGAGCGTGCAGGACGGCTATCAGCTGGTCCAGCGGCTCGGCCTCGCCCGAGGGCTCTCCGTCGAGGAGGCCGGCGTCGCCTTCCGCGCCGGCCGCGAGGCGCTGCTGACCGCCGGGCTCCACCGCTCCGACGTCCACGCCCCCGCCGGGCTGGCCGCGCTGCTCGACGAGGTCCGCGAGACCGCCGCGGTCGTGCTGATCACCAACTCTCCCGCGGCCGCCTTCGCCCCCTGGCTGGAGGTCCTCGGCCTGACCGGTGCCTTCGACGCGGTGGTCAACGACGCCGGCAAGCCCGCCGGCCTGCCGGCGGCGCTCGAGGAGGCTCGGCGCCGCGCCGGCGCCGAGCACGTCGCCGAGACGCAGGTCCTGTCGATCGGCGACATTTGGGAGAACGATCTCGCTCCCGTCGCCGCCCGGGGCGGGACCACGGTGCTCATCGACCGCTTCGGCGCCGGCGTCGGAACCCCCGACCACCGCGTGCCGGACCTCGCCGCGGCCGCTCCGATCCTCCGGCACTGGGCGGCCGCTCCTCACTCCGATGTGTGAACTCTGCGTGACGAGTGGCCGAACAGCGCCGTCAGCTCTTGTCGCCCCAGATCAGGCCTCTCTAGAGTCGTGAAGGTCCCGACGCCGTCGTCGGTGCCGACGGAGGAATCCCCGGGGACGCGGCGTCGAGGGGCGCCCGGATCCCGCCTCCGGTGCTCACACTCGCCCCGTGATGAAGAGGACCCCTGCCATGCAGACCACGACCAAGACCACCACGAAGTCCGCGTTCGCCCTGGCGGGCGTGCTCGCCCTGGCCCTGACCGGCTGCGCCGCCGAGGAGTCCGACGTCTCCGGCGACGGCGACGGCGGCGACGGGTCCGAGGACGCCGGCGAGGCCGCGGCCATCGAGTCCGTCGACGAGCTGGTCATCGGCCTGGTGCCCTCCCAGGAGAACGCCACCGTGGTGGAGAACCAGGAGGCCATCGCCGACCAGGTCTCCGAGGAGCTCGGCGGCTTCGACGTCGCCGTGGAGGTCTTCGACGACTACCTCGGCGTCATCCAGGGTATGCAGACCGGCGACGTCCACCTGGTGATGTCCGGCCCGATCGGCATGATCCAGGCCGAGCAGGAGGCCGACGGCACCTCGATCCTGCAGTCGGTGCGCTACGGCTCGGAGTCCTACGTGACCCAGTGGTTCACGAACGACCCGGACACCTACTGCGAGGACGAGCCGGTGGAGATCGAGCAGGAGGGCGAGGTCGAGCCGTTCCTGTTTTGCAACGGCATCGTCGAGGACGGCGAGAGGGTCGACTACCAGCCGATGGGCGAGGACGCTCTGGAGCAGATCGAGGACGGCACCACCGTCTCCTTCGTCGACGAGGGCTCGGCCTCCGGCTACTACTACCCGCAGACCCAGCTCAACGAGCTCGGCGTCGAGGTCGACGGGCAGTTCGCCGGCGGCCACGACCAGTCGGTGCAGAACGTCTACAGCGGCGACATCTCCATCGGCACCTCCTTCGACGACGCCCGCGAGAACATCGCCGAGGAGAACCCCGACGTCGGCCAGGAGGTCGTGACCTTCGCCTGGGCCGGCCCGATCCCCAACGACGGCATCGTCGCCTCGGCGGACCTGACCGAGGAGGAGCAGCAGACCATCACCGAGGCCTTCCTGAACATCGCCGGCGACGGCGGCCTCGAGGAGGGTGACCCGCTCTACGACGTCTACGAGATCGAAGGCCTGGTCGAGGCCGACCAGGAGGCCCTGGACGGCGCGCGCACGGTCTACGAGGAGTTCGGCGACCAGGCGGAGTGAGTCCGCCGATCGGCGCGCCCCGCTGGGTGCGACCGGTACGCTGACCCCCACCTGAGTCGCTCGGGGCGCGGGGCGCCTCCTCGCGGAGGGTGCCCGGCGCCCCGGCTCTGCACGGAGACCTCCCATGATCACCTTCGAACACGTCGACGTCGTCTACCCCGACGGCTTCAAGGGGCTGAACGACGTCAGCCTGACCATCGACCGCGGCGAGTTCGTCGCCGTCGTCGGACTGTCCGGGGCGGGCAAATCCACGCTGATCCGCACGATCAACGGTCTGGTGCCGCACACCGTCGGCACGCTGGCCGTCGGAGGCCGGACGGTGGATCCGCGGAACAAGGCCAAGCTGCGGGCGCTGCGTTCGCAGGTGGGCATGATCTTCCAGTCGTTCAACCTGGTCGATCGGATCAGCGTGCTGAACAACGTGCTCGCCGGCCGGTCGGCCTACACCCCGACCTGGCGCTCGCTGCTGGGGTGGTACCGGCCCGAGGACCGGGAGATCGCCTTCCAGTCGCTGGAGCGGGTGGGCATCGTGGAGAAGGCCTACCAGCGCGCCTCCTCCCTCTCCGGCGGCCAGCAGCAGCGCGTGGCCATCGCCCGGGTGCTCGCCCAGGACCCGGAGGTCATCCTCGCCGATGAGCCGGTGGCCGCCCTCGACCCGCCGACGGCGCACCAGGTCATGCGGGACATGCGCCGCATCCAGCAGGAGCTGGACATCACCTGCATCGTGAACATGCACCATCTCGACGTCGCCCGCGCCTACGCCGACCGGGTGATCGGCATGCGCGACGGCGAGGTCGTCTTCGACGCCCCGGTCGCCGAGGCCACCGACGCGGCGATCGAGGAGGTCTACCAGCGTTCCCTGACCGCCGAGGACGTCGTCGTCGAGCGCGCCGAGGAGGAGCGGTCGTGAACGCGTCCGCCCGGGCAGCCTCCTCGCCGGCGCAGACGGAGCAGACGGCGCGGGCGACACGGCCGGCGACGGCGCGGCCCAGCCCGCCGCGACGCCCGGTGCCGGCGTATCTGGGGCTGCTGGTCGTCGCCGTCGCCGCCTTCGTCGTCTTCTGCCTGACCCGCGAATCCGGCACGGTGCTCTACCTGCCGCTGGGCTCGCTCACCCTCTGGGTCCCGCTGAATCCGCTGCTGGGGCTGGCGGCGATGCTGGCGTCGCTGGCGCTCTGCTGGAGGATCCGCGCCGGGGCCACGCTGGCGACCGGCGCGCTGGGCTTCACGATCTTCACCTACTGGGCCGGGGCGACGATCGACTTCACGCTCAGCTCCATCTGGGAGCGCTGGAGCAACCTGGAGGGCCAGCTGGCGGCCTTCGTGGACCCGAACTGGGCCTATGTGGTCAGCGTGTGGCCGGACTGGCTGACCACGCTGTGCATGGCGGTCGTCGCCACCGGCTTCGGCTGTGCGGCGGGACTGCTGCTGGCGCTGCTGGCCTCGCCGGTCTCCAGTCCGAACAGTGTGGTCAGCCAGGCGATCAAGGCGCTCAACTCGGTGGTGCGCTCCATCCCCGACGTCGGCTGGGCGCTGCTCTTCGTCGCGATGATCGGCGGCACCGCCTACGGGCTGGGCCCGCTGGCCGGCGTGCTGGCGCTGCTGATGTTCAACATCGGCATCGTCGCC